>JBAYSC010000128.1:0-6933 GCA_041676345.1 Flavobacteriaceae bacterium
CAATTGCTACTGTGGCCTTAAAGGCACTCGTAAATTTCCGTCTTGACTTTTTCATAATTTACTGGGTAAAATTAATCCTATTTTCAACTTAACCAGTGGTCCAAAAAACGGGTAGTATTATACATATTTCTATTTTTATGGTTTTAAATATCAATCATCACTCCCAAAATCTCCAGTAAGCAACATTTGTATTGCCCAAAAAAATACTACTATTGTTAGTATTAGCATTATCCATTGAATTACTGGTGAATCAAAAAAATGTCCATCTTTTACAAAGCCAAAATACTTTTCATTGATACGAAATAAAAAACCATCACCTTCTAAAATAACACTTTGTTGTTTGAGTTGCCCAGTAGAAAGGTATTGTAAGAATAAATCAATTTTCTTTCCTAAAATTAAATGCCAACTTCCAAAATAAAATAAAGCCCATCCGATTCCTGCAAGAATAAGAGCTCCAATTATTCTGCCTCCAAAACCTATAGATTCTTTATTTTCTTGAGATTCTTTCTTGGAAACATGATTCTGTATTTCGTCACCATGCTTACCGTCTAACCATTCTCCACAATGTTTACATTTTTTAGCAGTTGATAAAATTTCTTCACCACAAAAGGGGCATTGTTTTTTCAATTCTGTTACTTCCATTTTTTATTTGTTTTATCCCCGCTCTTACGGCTTTGCAGGTATTGCCTTTCGTTGTCGCAAAAAGAAGTCAATTGTTGTACACACTGTCTCCAACACTTGCACCCAACGGTTTGTGCAAGTGTAGTGCGGGATTTCGGAGCGGTTCACTTTCAAGCCCGCAAGTAGCCAATTCGTTTATTCAAAACTTCCTTTTTACCGTCAATCGTCAAAGACGAATTGGCGGTGTTACAACGGAGAACTGCGGTTGAATTACCCACTAAAACCCGCATTACATTTGCACTTTGTTATAGCCTGTGTTTTCTTATTTCAGTTAAAAATCATTCATATTATAATCCTGATATTCTACAAGATTCCATCCATTATTAGACTTTTCAAAAGTCATATAATATATCCACTCTGATTCTGGATACCCCAAGCCATAACTAATCTTAGAATTTCCGAGTATCTCAAATCGCCCAACAACCTCATTACCATCTTCGGTTCTTCTACTTCCCATAAAAATTTCATCACTACCAATAAATTTCCAACTATCTTTTAAAGGTGCTGGTTTGTCAAGACCAAAATTTGAAAGAGGAAATTTAATGTGTTTAAGTTGAAATGTAGAGTTTGATGAGAAATTGTTTATAAACTCGACAAAGTCTGAAGGGAAATCCTCCAAAACGATTGAATTATCAAAGGTTTCAGAAGAACCAGTAGGATTAGGATTCTCTATGTATGTAAACCGGAAAATTTCTTTATTCTTATAAATGTCATTAATTAAAGAATTTAAAGGTTCACTTTCACTATCTTCTTGATTCTTAAATTTATAACCTTGAAAGCCAAGTCTAAACATGTTTCCATCTTCATCTTCTACCCAGTCCTTGTTTATCAGAAATTGTATTCTCACGACAATATCTTTCTCATTATAGTAACCGTTAAATTCAACCATCTCTTGTCCTCTTTGGGTTGTAAATTCTTTCCACTCTGTTTTTATGAAGTATTTATAATTGTCAAGAGCTTCACCTAACGTTAAAGATGGGTCTAAGTCATCAACGTGGTCTTTTACAAGGTTAGTATTGCTTAATAAGCCACAACCAACAAATAGAAAAATAATGCCTATTTGTAAGAAAACGGAATTTTTTAATAATCGTGATTTCATATATTACTTAATTTTTGGGTTAAAAAAGTTTATTTTTAATGTGTTCTGGAAGTCTCAAGAACCACCATTTATCAAAGGAGTCTGAAAGACTAATTTCTTTTTCATTTCCAATTAAAATAGACATAATTTTTACTTTAATTCCTGATGATTCAATTACAAAGAACAAATTATCAGAATTCATGTCATTTTTCAATGGATAGCCTTCTTTGTTATGATGGTATAAATAATCATGTTTTTGAAATTTGAAATCGTCATTCTTTATGATTTCGGATAATTCTGTAAATTCCATAATTGCTTATTATTAAATTATTGCCATTGGTATTCAATTGGAGAAGATTTTAAAAAACCTTTTTCAAAAAGAAATTTTGATAAATCATTTATGTAAACTAATGCTTCTTCATCGTACACAAAACCAAAACCAAGTCGAACTAATCCTAATGGTTTTTCATTTATGACTAAATCATGCCCGACATATGTAGTGCCAAAACATGAGTCATGCTCACCAATTTGAAAAGAATCTATTGCTTCTAATTTTAATTGTCGTGGCTTTTCACTCAGTGGTAAAAAACTCGCAAAATAAAATCTCTTTGTTAATGAAAAGTGGATTTTCTTATTTGTTAAAACGAAACCAGAAAATCCATAAAGTCTTACGCCTTTTTTTGTATTTACTATGACAAGAGGTTTTTCATCTTTGTCGAGATTTAAATGCAACTTATTAATATGAAAATGAATTTGTTTTTCTGTAATATCATTTAAAACACTAATGTTTGGACTTTTCTCCAAAACATACTTCGAATCAAACTCTTTAATAGCACTTGCTAATTGGTCAATTTTTTCCATGATTTTTATCGGTTTTACTTTATTGGTTAATCTTGAATTCTGATTTTTTATTGTTGTTTTTAAATTTGATAGTTCATTTATCATGTGATTTTAACATTGGCTATAACGGATGGCGGTATGGTTAGTTGCCGATTTCGAAGCACTTTCCTATCAAGTTACAAGTACTTTTGATACGAGCTGTACCGCTCGAATACCCACTGCACCGGCAATTAACTATACCGCGTGTTGGCAACTGGTGTTCATTCATATCCGTCTGTATGTCATTTATTTAGTTTTTACTTTCTTGTCATTATCAATCTGCACCAACCTAACCACGAAGCACAAATTTATTTTGTTTTTTTAGCGTGGGCAATCCTAAAACCGACCTGAAAGGCGGTTGCTCGGGCTGGAAAGGCGGAAGCTCTTTTGCAAGCCTTTGGTTTGAGCGTTGGCTCGTGTGGGCTTGCAAATGTGCTTACGACTGTGGGTTGGCTTTTATACGGCTCTTGCAATATCATTAATCAATAATTTAAACATTTGTCCTGCTAAAAATGCTTTGAACTCTGGATTATCATTGTATTCCTTAAATACTTCAAAATTTGTATCAATGTGGTTTATCATTTTTTCTTTCAAAATGTCGGTGAAAGTAATTTGAGCATTTTGAATGTCGTTTTTGTTGAGTGACGCATTAATGTTGTCCATTGCTGCTTGGTCGTCTTTCACGTCTTGCATTAGGTCTGCTGTCATTTTACGCACTTTATCTTCGTTGGTGAACTGTGTCCCAAAACGGTCATTGAATGCTTTTACGATATTTGAAAGAGTTTCCATTTCAGGTTCTGCAACTCCGCCACTCATTTCAGATGCTGGCATTAATTCGTCACCTTGTTGAAGAGTTATTCTGAACTCACCTTGTTTTTGTAAACGGTAGCTGTCTAAGTCAATAGCATCTAATACGCCTTGTGCAAGGTCTTCGCCTTGTTCTCTTTGAATTTTGTTTTGCAAATGATTCAGGAAGATGTAAAGCCTTTCTAAATATGGATTGGTAAACGGAACGATTTGGGCTAAGAAAACATACAACCGAACATACGATTTGCATTTTGTTCTGAAATCTTCTTGTGATTTTTCATCCAGCGTTGTCCTGAAAACATTGGCAGCAGCATCTAAAATGATATGCAATTGGTCAACTGGAACATTCTGTACGATTTTGTCTGAAAACTCTTGAACTTGTGCATTGCTATAAACATGATATGCATCTAAAGCATTTTGTAGGTCAAACAATTTGGTCGGGTCTGTTGCTTCGCCTAAAATAGTTGTTTCGTAATATGGCTCAAAAGCAGCTTTGATTTCATCGGTTGAGTTTACGAAATCCATAACAAAAGTGTCTTCCTTGCCTGAAGCTGTTCTGTTTAAACGTGAAAGTGTTTGTACTGCACCTACGCCTCCTAACTTTTTATCTACATACATAGTGTGTAAAAGTGGTTGGTCAAATCCAGTTTGATATTTATTGGCAACTATTAAAAAACGATTATTGGCTTTCTTAAATTCATCAGGAATAGCAGCACTCGAAAAGCCGTTAAGTGATGATTCTGTTTCTCCATCAATTTCGCCTGAAAATGCAATTATTGCTTTATAAGGAATACTGTTTTCTTTTAAGTATTTGTCAAATGCCTTTTTATATTTCACAGCATTTTTACGACTACTTGTAACAACCATTGACTTGGCAAGTCCTTTGATTTTCTTTTTGGCAACTACTGCTGACATAAAATGTTCCACCATTACAGCCGTTTTACGTGCAATGTTAAGTTCGTGGTTTTCAACATAAATTCTCAGTTTCGTTTGTGCCCTTTTTTTATCGAAAAGTGGGTCATCTTCTATTTTTTTGAGTAAGGCAAAATGACTGTTGTAAGTCGTGTAATTCAGCAATACATCTTCAATAAAATGTTCCTGTATAGCCTGTTTCATTGAATACAAATGAAAAGCTCTGAATTTTTCTTTTTCGCCATCTTTAAATTTTACCCCAAACAATTCAAGCGTTTTTGGTTTTGGTGTTGCTGTAAAGGCAAAGTAACTGGCATTGGTCAGCATTTTACGACCTTTGATGATTTCTACAATCTCATCTTCTCCAGTCCATTCTTCTTCGTTTTCTACATCTTCATCATTTGATAAAGCAACATTCATTTTCCCTGCGGTGTTTCCGCTTTGGCTGCTGTGTGCTTCGTCTATAATGATGGCAAATTTGTTTCCTGGCAGTTCGCCAATTTCGTTTACGATATACGGGAATTTCTGAATGGTAGTGATGATGATTTTTTTTCCTTCTTCCAAGGCTTCTTTCAGGTGTTTTGAACCTTTGTCTATATGTTCTACCAAACCAGCCACTTGTTCAAACTGCTTGATGTTTCGTTGTATTTGTGAATCCAGTACAATGCGGTCGGTTACTACAATTACAGAATCGAAAACGGCTGATGTATTCGTTTTTTCAAATAAACCAACCAACTGATGAGCTAACCAACTGATGGAATTACTTTTGCCCGAACCTGCCGAATGTTGAATTAAATACCGTTTTCCTGCTCCGTTGTCTTTGGCATCTGTCAATAGGTTACGCACCGAATCCAATTGGTGGTATCGTGGGAAAATCATTTTCTTAACTTTCTCCTTCTTGATTTTTCCATCCGGTAATATCTTTTCCGATTCTTCCTCTATCAATTGAACATAGTTTTGAACAATGTTGGTGATACTTTCTTTGGTCAAAATCTCTTTCCACAGGTAATCTGTTTTGATTCCTGACGGATTGGGTGGATTGCCTGCACCATTGTTATTGCCTTTGTTGAAAGGTAGGAAAAAAGAGTTATCACCTTTCAAATGTGTACACATCCACACTTGCTCTGTGTCCACTGCAAAATGCACTAAACAACGGGCAAGGCGAAATAATTCTTCCTTTGGGTCACGGGTGGTTTTGTATTGCTTTATGGCATCTTTTACATTCTGCTTGGTGAGTTCGTTTTTCAACTCAAATGTGATAACTGGTAAACCGTTGATAAAAACCATCAAATCCAGCGACTTTTCATTTTGATTGCTGAAATGCACCTGCCGAGTTACTGAAAAAATATTCTTTTTGTAACGTTCTGCATCTTGGGTATTTAGGTTGGAAACAGGTTTATCGTAAAACAATTTCAGTTTTATACCTGTATTACCATCGGTTATTTCAGTTCGCAATAAGTTTATAATGCCACCCAAACACTTTTCATTTACTACGGTTTCGTCTTTTATTTTGCGGTTGACAAGGTATAAAATGCGTTGTCTGAAATTAGTACCGTGGCTTAGTTTCAGTTTCGCAATTTCCTTGGTTTGGGTTTCTTCCAGAAATTGGAACAACAATTCTTCATCAACACACTCGGTGCGGTTGTACTGGTCGAAATGGCGTTCTTCAAAACCATTCACCAAGCACAAATGCTGTGTAATAAGTGCTTCTAATCCTTTTTCTGACGTATCGCTATATGGTGCCATTATTCATCGTTTTTATAAAATATTCTTCAAATAGGGTAATCATTTCTTTTCTATGTTGTTCGCACAAATCCCAATTCCATTTTTGATTTTCAAAAATTAAAGCTGATTTCAATGAATCTAATCTCTTCTTTTCAAAAAATGATGTGCGTTTTTCGGCAAAACTTTTATTTGAATACTCAGAGTTCATACCAACTGCCAATAATACCAAATTACCAAAATCATCGAGACGTTTCTTTTTTTCATCATCTGAAAGAGTTTCGTTCACGTCACAAAGTGTGTTTTCGTCATACTCTCTTCTGTTTTGTGGCGAAATATGCTCAACAGAATTTTTCTTGGTCATTCGGTAATTTTTCCAATCTTCACCTTTTTCACTTGCTTTTAAATACCAAAGTATAAAGTCTGTTTTGTAAAACCAATAACTCCAAAAAGCAGTACCACTTGGTTTTCTTAAGGCATCAATATTGGCTTTAAAAATATTCAATTCATTTTCAATCAAATTCCAGCTCCTTAAACTCAAATCCTCTGAAAGTTCAGAGCAAAACATTAGGTTATCGAGTTTTAAAAGGTATTTGTAAAGATTATCCGAATTATCTTCTTGTAAAGTTTTGTATAAAAATGGAGTAAGCCAATATAAAGTGGTTATCTGTTGCGAGTGATAAAGCATACTTTGCAAAAGAGCAAAACCTTCATTGCTTAATGGCTCTTTCCGTTGCAGTACCTTTTTGTTTTGATATAATCTTTTTATCAGGTGAATTTCCTGATTTGCTTCTTTTTCAATCCACTTAATAACGTGTTTGTCGAAATTAATTCGAAGCTTCAAGAGTAATTCA
>JBAYSC010000129.1:0-6889 GCA_041676345.1 Flavobacteriaceae bacterium
ATTGCAGACTATCCGTTTACGACTTTAAAACCCAATCTGGGAATCGTAGCGTACAGAGATTTTCAGTCGTTTGTGATGGCAGATATTCCCGGAATTATTGAGGGTGCGGCCGAGGGCAAAGGCTTAGGACATTATTTTTTACGTCATATCGAGCGAAATTCGGCTTTGCTTTTCCTTATTCCGGCTGATACAGACGACATCAAAAATGAATATGACATACTGCTAAACGAACTCACGCAATACAACCCCGAACTGCTTGATAAAGAACGGATTATAGCCATATCAAAATCAGATATGCTGGATGAAGAACTCAAAGCAGAAATGAAAAAAGAATTAGACAAACAGTTTAAAGGTCTCCCCTATTTGTTTATTTCCTCTGTCGCTCAACAAGGTTTAACAGAGCTAAAAGACAAACTCTGGCACATGCTCAATACTGAACCGCAAAACTAAAAACACATCATGCAGCTTTCGGTTATCATTCTCAGCTACAACGTGAGGTTTTTTTTGCAACAATGTATTTTGAGTGTTCAAAAAGCCCTGCAAAATATTGATTCCGAGATAATTGTAGTCGATAATGCTTCTGTTGACCAAAGTTGTGAAATGATACGACAGTTTTTTCCGGAAGTCATACTCATTGAAAATCAAGAAAATACAGGTTTCCCGAAAGGCAACAACATCGGAGTTGAACAAGCCAAGGGAAAATATATTTGCATACTGAATCCCGATACGGTTGTTGCAGAAGATACTTTTGCCAAACTACTTGAATTTAGTCAAAACAAGCCCAATCTCGGAATTACAGGTTGCAGATTCATAGACGGAATCGGAAATTTTCTTCCCGAAAGCAAACGAAATATCCCCACTCCCAAAGTTTCTCTGCTGAAAATGCTCGGAAAAGACAAGCTCTATTATTCCGCTTTAAGCGAAAATCAATCGGGCAAAGTGAGTGTAGTAACCGGAGCTTTTATGTTTGTCGAAAAAAAGAAATATCTATCGTTGAAAGGCTTTGATGAAGATTTTTTTATGTATGGCGAAGATATTGACCTGTGTTACAGAGCCGAAAAAGCAGGACTTGAAAACTATTATTTTGCCGATACGACAATCATTCACTACAAAGGCGAAAGCACCAACAAAGACAAAGTTTATCTCAAACGGTTTTATGGAGCGATGAAGATTTTTTATAAAAAACACTTCCCGACCAATGTTCTATTTGATAAAATTATTGATTTGGGTGTCTTTGTTTTTTCTTCACTGAATTCCCAAAAAGGTGAATCTAAAAAAAGAGTAATTTCACAATATATACTGCTTTCCGGAAGTGAAGAACTAAGGCAAAAAACAGCACAAAAACTATCTCAAGAGGTGGTTTTGGTAAACGATGTTAATTTACTTAAAATAAACCAGTTAAAAACCAAAGAAACAGCATTTATCTTTGATGCTGATTGGCTACCCTACCAAACTATTATCGCTTTTATGAGTCATCACAAACACCCGAATTTCACCTTTAAAATCAAACCGCCCCACACCAATTTTCTTATCGGGAGCAACAGCAACAAAGACAAAGGAACTGTGATAAACCTATAAAAAAAATCCCGAAAATTGCTTTTCGGGATTTTTATTTGTCGGAGTATGTGATAATTTTATTTTAACTCTTCCCACACCGGTTATCATACTCATCAATAACTTTTATATACTTACCTAAAAAATATTCTGTATATAAATCATCCTCTAACTGTCTTTTGTTTTTAGCTCCTTTTACCGATTTCAATTCGTCTTTTAATTTTTTCTGAAATGCTCTATATTCTTCTTTAGCTTCTTTTTTTTCGTCTTTACTCATTTTGGTCTGACTAAGCTCTTTCATATAGTTAGCAAAATCTTCGCAATCTTTACCCACCTCTTCAAATGACCTGAAAATTTTTTCTTGCAATTTTCCTACATTAAATAAATTTAATCCGTTATAATCAATTGGAATATAAGCATATTCTGAATCCGGATGTTTTATATATGCTAAAATCCACAACATAATGCAACCTCCAGAGCATTCATACACTTGTAAACCATATAAATTTATACTTCCTTCTCTTAATAAAGGAACCATCACTTCTCTTTTTAAATCGACTACTTCTGATTTAGAATTGATTGTTTTAAGATGTAATTTTTCATACTTAACTTGCCCATCTTCTTCTATGAGAGTTATATATTTAATATCTGATAGGGTTAAATCTTCTGCTTTACTATCTTGTGTGCTTTTAAACTTAAATTTACTTCTATCTAAGTTCAATTCTGATTCAATAGTGCTTAGTTCATAACCTGTTATCTCAATTGTTTTTGGCAATCTAAAATCTTTTATAAATCCTGAAACCACGGTATTATCATCAAACGTAATCTCACAGGGAATGTATTTTTTAGAATTAAAGTTTATAATTATTTGAGCTTGAATATTAACTTTTGGCATAAATATGGCTAAAATAACCACTAATAATGTCTTTTTCATATATTTATTGATTTTTTAATTTCTTTATTATAAGAAAAGTATAAAGGGGATATCAACTCCTCAATAAGAAATCCCGAAAATTGCTTTTCGGGATTTTTTGTTTTTAGCTATTTTAGCTTAGTTAAGCGTATAATCTAATAATGTCATTTGGCTGTCTCCTTCTTCCGGGTCTGTAGTAAATGACTGAATCAGCCCCACATCTTTGGCATACCAGTTCGTCGCTTCACTTGCTTCTGTTCCTTCTTCCGACACTATGGTAGCGGTTGTTTTTACTTTTATAACATCAGTATAAGTAACTCCATTAACCGTCAGAGAAGCACCTTTTTCCTGAATTAGAGAATTGAAAGTAGCATTAGCCGTTACGGTTTGAGTCATCCCGAAAAACGTAACATGAGTTACTATATCTACGGTTTCTGTCCAGCTTTCGCCTGCTTCAAGGTTGTCTTTAAGGAAGGTAACTTCAAACGCTTCAATCTCCGTTTCCGGAATCAGCTCTTCCATCATTTCAGGGATATAAGCATAAAATCTCTGAATATAATCTGCTCCGTTTTTTCTCAAATGAGCCCGCAGGTCAAGCCCCTGAATTTCTTCATCAGGAATATCACTGCTCACACCAATCGGCAATTCGTTTACTTTGTAATATAGCGTACCGTTTATGGTTTCGGTAGTATTTATTTTTATTTCGGCTATTTCCTCTTCGGTGCTTATGTCATAATTCCATGTATTTCCTACAGCCATCGGGTAATAATCGCCTTCAGACGGTTCAGGCTCCGGGTCTGGATCAGGATTTTCTCCGTCTCCATAAGACACATTCACAAAAACTCCCTGAGAGAAAACGGTTTCTTCTATGGTCATTTCTTCTGTGAGTTTGTAGCCTACAAACTGAAACGTTCCGCTTATGGTTTGAGCCTGATGATTGATCGAAGAAATCGTCAACATAGATGAGCTGTTACCCGATACAGGGTTTATACTCGTATAAATCTCTCCCGATTCGTTATCGGTATAAGCAAAATTAAGTTCTGAATTCTGATAGGTTCCTGCTGTAGCCCCCATACTGTGTAAAACAAACGTACCTTGTGAGGCTATTGCGGTCAAGGTCAACATCCCTGATTCTATGGTAGCACTCACCGTATTGGTCATATACTGCGAACCCGAAAAAGTTACAGAAAATGCTGCCTGACCATCATTGTTGTTGTTGTTATTGTTGTTTGCCACACCGCTGTCTATAGGCTCTGTGTCGCAAGAAGTTATCCCTGCAACTAAGGCAAGAAATAAAAAGGAAAATTTTAAAATTTTATTTTTCATCTTAATACTGTGATTTAAAGCCCCCAAATATAGCTTTTTTTTCTTAGAACGAAAGCGTAACAAAAAAAATATTATTTTGTATGCTTGCATAATATTTTTTTTCCTATCTTTGGAAAGCCAAAAAAATAACCATCGTTATTTAATAACGAAAATCTAACCCAATAATTACATGCTATGAAAGAAAAAACTATTGATTATATACTGCGGGCTACTTGGCAGGCGGTTGCCCGTATGTATAACGAAGAAGCTTCAAAATATGGAGCGACAATGGCTTTAGGATTCACCCTGTTGAGCATTGACAAAGAAGGAACACCCTCAACAGCTCTTGCCCCAAAAATGGGAATGGAACCCACAAGCCTTACCAGAACACTGAAATCAATGGAAGAAAAAGGGTTTATTACCCGGACAAAAAGTCTTAAAGACGGTCGAAGCGTTATCATTAAACTGACCCCTTTGGGGCAGGAAAAAAGAGAGCTTTCCAAACAGACGGTTCTTCGGTTTAACGAAACCATAAAACAACATATTTCGGAAGAAAAACTAAATCACTTTATGGAAGTATCCGAAATCATAAACGATTTAATCAACGATAAAAATATTTTTATACCTCAAGGATAAAACATCACAATATAAATTACAACATAATGAAAAGACTAATCAAAAAAGTTGCCGTAATTGGTTCGGGAATTATGGGTTCAGGAATTGCTTGCCACTTTGCCAATATCGGAGTGGAAGTACTGCTTCTGGATATTATTCCGAAAGAACCCAATGAAGTCGAACTCAAAAAAGGCTTAACAATCGAAGACAAAGCGGTTAGAAACAGAATTGTGAATTCTAATTTACAAACTGCTTTAAAATCGAGCCCCTCTCCTATTTATCATCAAAAATTTGCTTCCAGAATCACCACGGGAAACACAACCGATGATTTAGCGAAAATCAAAGATGTAGATTGGATTATCGAGGTAGTAGTCGAAAGGCTTGATATTAAAAAAGCGGTTTATGAGCAAATCGAAAAGTACCGTAAACCAGGAACTCTGATTACTTCAAACACTTCGGGAATTCCGATTCAGTTTATGAGCGAAGGCAGAAGCGAAGACTTCCAAAAACATTTCTGCGGAACACACTTCTTTAACCCGGCTCGTTACTTGAAACTATTCGAAATCATTCCGGGACCTCAAACCTCAAAAGAAGTATTGGATTTCCTAAATGAATACGGAGAAAAGTTCTTGGGAAAAACGTCCGTAATTGCTAAAGATACTCCTGCCTTTATCGGAAACCGCATCGGAATCTTCGGAATTATGAGTTTGTTCCATCTTGTTAAAGAAATGGGACTGACGGTCGAAGAAGTCGATAAACTTACAGGACCTGTTATCGGTCGTCCAAAATCAGCTACCTTCAGAACAGTGGATGTGGTTGGTTTGGATACACTTGTTCACGTAGCCAACGGATTATACGAAAACTGCCCTGAAGACGAAGCTCACGAGCTCTTCAAACTTCCTGAATTCGTTAAAACGATGATGGAAAACAATTGGTTAGGAAGCAAAACCAAACAAGGTTTCTACAAAAAAGTGGACAAAGACATACTATCTTTAGACTTAAACACATTAGAATACAGACCTCAACAAAAAGCATCGTTCCAAACTTTGGAACTTACCAAAACGATTGATAAACCGATTGACCGATTCAAAATTTTGGTGAAAGGAAAAGACAAAGCAGGAGATTTTTACAGAAAGAATTTTACGGCTATGTTTGCTTACGTATCCAATCGTGTTCCTGAAATCACAGACGAATTCTACAAAATCGACGATGCTATGAAAGCAGGTTTCGGTTGGGAAAACGGTCCGTTTGAAATATGGGATGCTATCGGAATCGAAAAGGCTATCAGCTTAATGGAAGCCGAAAACCTTCAACCAGCTACTTGGGTTACAGAAATGCTCACAGCAGGAATTACCAGCTTCTACACTATCAAAGATGGAGCGACTTATTATTATGATATTCCGTCAAAATCCTACCAAAAAGTTCCCGGACAAGATGCTTTTATCATCTTGGACAATATAAGAGATACCAAAACCATTTGGAAAAATAATGAAGCTGAAATTCAAGACCTTGGAGATGGCATCTTAAATATTGAATTCAAATCAAAAATGAATTCTCTCGGAAGCGGAGTACTGCAAGGAATCAACAAAGCGATTGATTTAGCCGAAAAAGATTATAAAGGACTCGTTATCGGAAATCAAGCGGCTAACTTCTCGGTTGGAGCCAACTTGGCAATGATATTTATGTTCGCTGTAGAGCAAGAATATGACGAACTGAATTTAGCTATCCGAATGTTTCAGAATACGATGATGAGAATCCGTTATTCGGGAATTCCGGTTGTGGCTGCTCCTCACGGAATGACACTTGGGGGAGGTTGCGAAATCTGCTTACACGCTGATAAAGTTGTGGCGGCTGCTGAAACCTATATCGGACTGGTGGAATTCGGAGTAGGTGTAATCCCAGGAGGTGGAGGTTCAAAAGAAATGACCGTTCGTGCTTCTGATTTATACCGTAAAAACGATGTGGAACTGAACGTATTGCAGGAGCATTTCTTAACTATCGGAATGGCAAAAGTAGCTACTTCGGCTTATGAAGCTTTTGACAATAACATTTTCCAAGTAGGAAAAGACGTAGTTGTAATTAATAAAGACCGTCAGATTGCTGAAGCTAAAAAACACGCTTTACTATTAGCCGATGCTGGATATACGCAACCCGCACAACGTAAAGACATTAAAGTTCTCGGAAAACAAGCTCTCGGAATGTTCCTTGTGGGTACAGACCAAATGCAAGCCGGAAAATACATCTCTGAACACGACCGTAAAATTGCCAACAAACTCGCTTACGTTATGGCAGGAGGAGATTTATCCGAAGCTACTTTGGTTTCAGAACAGTATCTTTTGGATTTAGAACGTGAAGCGTTTTTGTCGCTTTGTGCAGAAAAGAAAACTCTGGAGCGAATTCAGTATATGTTAACTAAAGGGAAACCGCTACGTAATTGATGTATAATGTATTGTTGTATATTGTATAATGTAGAGAGATGGAGAATTCTAATTTTGACATACG
>JBAYSC010000130.1:0-6836 GCA_041676345.1 Flavobacteriaceae bacterium
CCGGATGTGGTGCTGTAAGGTGGTGAGCATCCGCAGACATTCCTCCGCCTCCGATTTCGCAATAGATTTTTGCACCTCTGGCTTTTGCATGTTCGTATTCTTCCAAAACCAATGCTCCTGCTCCTTCCCCCAGCACAAATCCTTCCCTGTCTTTGTCCATAGGTCTTGAAGCTGTTTTCGGGTCATCATTTCGGGTAGAAAGTGCATGCATAGCATTAAAACCTCCGATTCCTGCAATGGTTACAGCAGCTTCAGAACCTCCTGTGAGTATCACATCTGCATGCCCCAGACGAATATAATTGAAAGCATCAATAATAGCGTTGGTTGATGAAGCACAGGCAGAAACGGTAGTGAAGTTAGGCCCTCGAAGTCCGTATTTCATCGAAATAAGACCGGCTGCAATATCTGCAATCATCTTCGGGATAAAAAACGGATTGAATTTCGGAGTTCCGTCACCTTGATTGAATCCGGTAACTTCGTCCTGAAAGGTTTGCAATCCTCCGATTCCCGAACCCCAGATAACTCCGGCTCTGTCTGAATTGAGTTTATCCAAATCAAAATTGGCATCTTCCATAGCCTCAGTAGCCGTAACTACAGCATACTGAGAATATTTGTCCATTTTTCGGGCTTCTTTGCGGTCGATAAAATCTTCAACATTAAAATTTTTCAGCTCACAAGCGAACTGTGTTTTAAATTTAGAAGCGTCAAAATGAGTGATGGGAGCAGCTCCGCTCACTCCATTGACAAGACCATTCCAATATTCTTCTACGGTATTTCCGATAGGAGTAAGTGCTCCTAATCCGGTAACTACAACTCGTCTTAAAGCCATATTCTAAAAATTTTAATATTTCAAAAAACCCATATCTGTTCCGAAAAAGTTTATCTTGACCAAGAACTAATATGGGTGTTACAATAAATACTATGTAATTAGGCTGCAAAAAACAACCTGTGATTCTCTTTAAAAAAATAACACACCTTGTGTCTCGGACGTATCCAAAACACAAGATGTTTTGTGTTATTACTTTTTAGCCTCTTCGATATAAGAGATTGCCTGACCAACAGTTGCGATATTTTCTGCTTGGTCATCCGGAATTTGAATATCAAATTCTTTTTCAAACTCCATAATAAGCTCAACAGTATCCAAAGAATCTGCTCCCAAATCGTTGGTGAAGCTTGCCTCTGTTACTACTTCGTTCTCGTCAACTCCTAATTTGTCCACGATAATCGCTTTAACTCTTGATGCAATGTCTGACATAATTTTCTGTTTTTAGTATTTGAATTAGGTCGCAAAATTAAAAAATTTATTTTAAATCGCTATTTTTACGGAAATAATATGGTGCAAGATAAACCTTTTTTTTCAAATACAAACATAGGAGCTTCTTTTTGTGGGTAATAATTCGTTTTTTTGCACCTAAATTTCTCCTATGAAAAACATTATAATTTTTGCTTCGGGCTCGGGTTCTAATGCAGAAACCATTATCAGACACTTTGAAAACAGCGATTATGCCCATGTTGCTGCCATTTTCACCAACCGAACAGATGCAGGTGTGATAGAGCGGGCAAAAAAATACCATATTCCGAGTGAAGTTTTTTCAAAAATTGAGTTTTCAGAAGTAAATTTTCTTGAAAAAGTAAATTCATATAAGCCCGACCTGATAGTTTTAGCCGGATTCTTACTCAAAGTCCCCGATTATTTTATCAAAGCTTTTCCCGATAAAATCGTCAACATCCACCCTGCCCTGCTCCCGAAATATGGAGGAAAAGGAATGTATGGAAGCCATGTTCACCAAGCGGTTTTTGAAAATAAAGAAACCGTATCGGGAATGACGATTCATTTCGTAAACGAACATTATGATGAAGGAAATATTATTTTTCAGGAAAGTGTAAACATCGAAGATTGCCAAAATCCGGAAGAAGTCGCTCATAAAGTATTGGTTTTGGAACACAAAAATTATCCTGTTGTGATTGAAAAATTATTAAATGCTGGATGTCAGGTGTCAGATGACCGTACTCAACACCCGACACCCAACATCTAACACCCTGCAAAATGTACCAAGTCCATATATATACAGACGGAGCAGCCAAGGGTAATCCCGGAAAAGGCGGTTATGGAGTGGTGATGGAAGTTCCGAATTCTAATTACAGGAAAGAATTTTATGAGGGTTTTCGGCTCACTACCAACAACCGGATGGAACTTTTAGCTGTGATTGTCGGACTGGAGAAGCTCAAAAACCCGAATATGAGAGTTCTGGTGGTTTCAGATTCCAAATATGTGGTAGATGCTGTGAATCAAAAATGGATTTTCGGATGGGAAAAGAAAAATTTCAAAGGCGTTAAAAACCCCGATTTATGGATTCGTTTTCTGAAAATTTACCGCAAACATCAGGTGGATTTTCGGTGGATAAAAGGTCACAACAATCATCCGCAAAACGAACGCTGTGACCAGTTGGCTGTTTTTGCTGCCACTCAGGAAAAACTCTCAATCGATGATTTTTATGAAAATGAAAGTCTGAAATTGTTATAAACAACCCCATTTTCATCTGAAATCAAAACCGAAAAATATACTACTTTTGAGGTTTTTTAGTTATAGCTGTATGCTAAAAAAACTTTTCCCGATACTGTTTTTGCTTTTCTCTTCTTTTGCTTTGGCTCAGGAAACAAACTCGCTGTATATCAGGGAAAAAATCATCGTTTCAAACGACACGATTACCTTATCTCATAAAAACCTAAATCCGTCTTTTTTTGAAGTAAAAGACCCAAACGGAAACCCTATTGACCCGGAAAATTACGACATTGATTTCGAAACCGGAAAGCTTGTTTTTAAGAGCCTTTCTGAGGTTGAAGTCGAAATTTCCGCTTTGAAATTCCCTGATTTTCTCACCCAGAATTACTCTGTTTATGACCCCAAACGGATTGTGGAAAATGAAGCGGGAATGCTTTATACTTCTGAGGTTACTCCTATCAAGAAATTTGTTCCGTTTGAAGGATTGAACACTTCGGGAAGTATTTCCAGAGGAATTACGATGGGAAATAATCAAAATGCGGTTACCAACTCGTCTCTCGATTTGCAAATTACCGGAAAACTCTCTGATAAAGTGAGCATCAGGGCTTCGATTCAGGACAGTAATATTCCGGTTCAGGAAGGTGGTTATTCACAGAAATTAGACGAATTTGATCAGATTTTCATCGAACTTTTTTCCGATAAATGGAACATCAGAGCGGGAGATTTATTTCTTGAAAACCGAAAGTCGAGATTTCTGAACTTCAACAAAAAAGTTCAGGGAATTGCCACACAATTTTCGTTCGGGAAAGAAGACAGTAAAACCACTATTTTTTCGAGTGTGGCTTTGGTGAGAGGGCAATATGCCAAAAGCAATTTCACAGGTCAGGAAGGCAATCAAGGACCTTATAAACTCACCGGAAACAATGGCGAACTCTACGTTTTGGTAGTTTCGGGCTCGGAAAGGGTTTTCGTAAACGGAATCCTTTTGGAAAGAGGCGAAGACAAACATTATGTGATTGATTACAATGCTGGCGAGATTATTTTTACGTCGCTTTTCCCGATTACTTCCGAAATGCGGATTACGGTCGAATATCAATTTTCTGAAAGAAATTACACCCGTTTTGTGGCTTACGGAGGCGTTTTACACGAAAGTGAAAAATGGAACATCGGAGGTTTTGTCTATTCGGAAAACGATATGAAAAACCAGCCTTTGCAGCAAAATTTATCGGAAGAACAGGTTGAAATCCTGAAAAATGCAGGTAATAATCAGGACGAAATGGTAGCTCCGAGTGCCTATCAGGACACCTATTCCGAAAATAAAATCTTGTATAAAAAAGTATGGATAAACGGAGTCGAAGTCTTTGAATTTTCCAACAATCCGGAAGATGAATTGTATAACGTAAGGTTTACTTTGGTGGGAAATGGCAACGGAAATTACATTTTGGCAAACAATCAGGCGGTGGGCAGAATCTATCAATATGTAGAACCTGTCGGAGGCATTCCTCAAGGAAATTACGAACCTGTAATTCGCTTGGCTGCACCCGAAAAAATCCAGATTGCTACGGTTTTGGGTGGTTATAATTCCGAAAAAACAAAAGCCGATTTTGAGGTCGGAATCAGTCATAATGACAAAAACCTGTTTTCTGAAATAGACGATGAAAATAACGAAGGTTATGCAGGGCGATTCAGCCTTTCACAACAACTGTTTTCGGGAGATTATCAGCTGGAGGCCTTTGGAGATTATCAGTTTGTGGATAGAAATTTCAAAACTATCGAACGACTTTTCACTATTGAATTCGACAGAGACTGGAACATCAATTCGGTGATGAATACCAATCAAAACCTGTTGATTACAGGGCTTAAATCAAAAATAAAAGACAAAGGTTTTGTGAATTATCAGTTTGAAAAACTCGATTTTTCGGATGTTTTTAATGCTCATCGAAATGTGTTGAATGCCAATATCAAACTCAACAAAATCACTTTGTTTTCCAACAATTCACTGCTAAAAAGTGACGGAAACTATTCCGAAACTGAATTTACGAGAAGTGAAAATCAGGCGAAATATCATTTCGGTAAAAACTGGGTGGGTGGAAGTCTCGGTTTTGAAGATAATTCCGAACGATTGAAAGAAACTGGAGTTTTATCAAATCTAAGTCAGAAATTTATCGAATACGGAAGTTTTGTGGGGCGGGGCGATTCGACCAAAGTGTTTATGGAATTGGGTTATTTACATAGAAAAAATGACAGTTTAATAAGCGGATTGGTGCAACGAGTAAATACTTCGAATTCATTTTATTTAAAATCGAGATTACTCCAAACCGAAAAAAGTGACTTGTCTGTTTTTGTGAATTATCGAATCCTCAATTACGAAAACAAAAGTATCCCGAAAGAGCCTTCTTTAAATTCCCGAATTGTCTATAACGACCGGTTTTTCGACCAGTTTGTGCAGCTCAATACTTCGTTTGAAACCATGTCAGGAAGTCTGGCACAACAGGAATTCACGTATCTTGAAGTTGAGCCCGGACAGGGGGTTTATATGTGGAATGACTACAACGGCAACGGAATTCAGGAACTCGAAGAATTCGAAATTGCTGTTTTTTCTGACCAGGCAAAGTACATCCGGGTTTTCTTGCCCAATCAGGTTTTCGTGAAAACACATCAAAATCGTTTTTCTCAGTCTTTAACTCTAAACCCTACACAATGGCAAAATGAAAACGGAGTCAAAAAAGTGCTTTCACATTTTTACAATCAAACGTCATTTTTGGTGGACAGAAAAATCAGACGTGAGGAAGATAATTTCGATTTGAACCCGTTTGGAGGAAATTCTGATGCCGTTTTAGGACTCAACACCAACCTCAGAAACAGTCTTTTTTATAACCGTGGAAAACAGAACAATTCGGTTACTTATACGTATTTACTGAGTGAAGCCAAAAGTTTACTTTCTGTGGGAGCTGTGAGCAACAAAACGGGTTCACATCAGTTGCAATACAATCATTTGTTTTCGGGAATTTGGCTGGTGAATTTCAGTACGAAAACGGTGCTGAACGAAACAACTTCCGAAAATTATGATGCCAGAAACTTTCGAATTGAGACTTATAATTTTCATCCGAAACTATCCTATTTATTCTCTAAAAACACCAGTTTAGATGTGTTTTACGAATTCCAAAACAAAGAAAACGTCATTGGTAGTTTAGAGAGTCTGACCCAACATCGGGTGGGAGTTTCGTTCTTACTTTCAGGCAAAAAAGGCTTTACTTCAACAGGTGAATTTTCGTTGTATGAAAATAACTTTACGGGAAATCCGCTTTCTCCTGTGGCTTATCAGATGCTGGAAGGTTTACAAGCCGGGAAAAATTATACGTGGCGATTGCTTTTACAGAAAAATCTTACGCAATATCTCGACCTGAATCTGAATTATGAAGGCCGAAAAAGTGAAACTTCAAAAACAATTCATACGGGAAGTGTGCAGTTGAGAGCGTTTTTTTAGTTATTAATTTTCCACAAACATAAGTCCGGGACCGTCTGCTGCAATCATTCCGTCAAGATACAAAACGTCTTTGTTAAGAGTGTCGTCAAACTCAATCCAATACGTGTAGGTTACACCTGAGTCTTCTAATGTAATTGTTTCGTTTTCAGCACCATACACATAAGTTCCGTTTTGTTGAAAAGGAATCGCTCCGTTTAATTCTACTGTTTGGGCAATAGTAACAATAACTTCATTTTGAGTCGTAAACTTCCATTTTATTTCACCTACTTCATAGTTGGAAGCACCTTCCCAACCGTTGCTTGCAGTTACCAAATTCCACTCCCGAGCAAGGTGACTATTATCATTTCCTCCTTTTTCGTCATCATTACTACAGCCTGTTATCATTATGGACAGAACTGCAATTAAAAGTAATTTTTTCATAGTTTTGTGCTTTTAAAATTATCCAAAATTACAAAAAAAATAAACAACTCAAATGAACATCAAACTCCTTGCTATCGGAAAAACCGATGATAAAAATCTCCAAATTCTTATCGAAAATTATCAAAAACGTTTGTCGTTTTACGTAAAGTTCGATTTAGAAATTATAGTCGATATCAAAAATGCCAAAAACCTTTCCGAAGGGCAACAAAAAGAAAAAGAAGGCGAATTGATACTTTCAAAAATAAGCCCGACCGATGAACTTATTCTGCTTGACGAAAACGGAAAAAGCTTTTCAAGTGTTGGTTTTTCTGAGTATTTGCAAAAAAAGATGAATTCAGGAATTAAAACTTTGGTTTTTGTAATCGGAGGACCTTACGGATTTTCAGATTTGGTTTATCAAAAAGCAAACGGAAAAGTATCGCTTTC
>JBAYSC010000131.1:0-6826 GCA_041676345.1 Flavobacteriaceae bacterium
CTACTCGGGTGGTGCAGATAGAACCCGGGCCAATACCTACTTTTACAGCATCAGCTCCGTTTTCAACCAGATAACGGGCAGCTTCGGCTGTAGCGATATTTCCGACTACGACATCAATTTCAGGAAATTGATTTTTTACTTTTTTCAAAACCTCCACTACGCCTTTGGTGTGTCCGTGGGCAGTGTCAATGATGACAGCATCAACTCCTGCATTGACCAGTGCTTCGGTTCTTTTTAAAACATCAGGCGTAACTCCAACGGCAGCAGCTACTCTCAACCGACCAAAACGGTCTTTGTTTGCCATTGGTTTTTGAAAGAGTTTGGTGATGTCTCTAAAGGTAATGAGTCCGATAAGCTCATAATTGTCATTCACCACAGGCAATTTTTCGATTTTATTTTCCTGAAGAATAACTTCCGCCTCAGATAGAGTAGTGCCTTCTTTGGCAGTAATCAGGTTTTCGGAAGTCATAATTTCGGTAACCGGACGAGAGTTGTTTTTCTCAAAACGCAAGTCTCTGTTGGTTACGATTCCTTTGAGAATGTTGTTGTTATCCACAATCGGGATGCCTCCGATACCGAATTCTTTCATAGCATTCTTAGCATCTCCCACAGTAGCACTGAGCGAAAGCGTAACCGGGTCGATAATCATCCCCGATTCCGAACGCTTTACTTTTCTGACTTCCTGAGCCTGAGCCTCGATAGTCATATTCTTGTGTAAAACCCCGATACCGCCTTCACGAGCCATGGCAATAGCCATAGCACTTCCGGTTACGGTATCCATAGCAGCAGACACTATGGGTACGTTTAAAACAATGTTTTTGGAAAATTTCGATTGAATGCTTACTTCTCTCGGAAGTACGTCAGAGTAGTTTGGAATCAGAAGAACGTCATCATAGGTAAGTCCTTCTCCGACAATTTTATTACTTGGTGTTGTCATTGCAATTTGTAGTTAAATTGCACGCAAATTTACGGAAAAAATCTGAAAAACAGAAATCAGAGAAAAAAATATTTTTTCACACCAAAATATTTTTAAAAAACAACTTGCTATAATAAAAAGAGTTCGTATATTTGCACCCAGCTTTTCAGAAGGCAGATTATTGAATACTATTACAAAGATTTTAAAGATACAGAGCAATGAGCAAAAGAACGTTTCAACCATCGAAAAGAAAAAGAAGAAATAAACACGGGTTTATGGATAGAATGGCTACTGTAAGTGGTAGAAAAGTCCTTGCTCGAAGAAGAGCTAAAGGAAGACATAAACTGACTGTTTCTTCTGAACCAAGACACAAAAAATAATGATTTTTTAGTCATACATAAAGCCGTTACTTATTTTAGTAACGGCTTTTTTTTAAGCCTTACGTCACTTCGAGTGATTTTTCGTAGAGAAACGAAGAAAAATCGTATCGAGAAGTTTTCTGAATTATTGAGTTTTTTATAGCAATGTTTAAAAATCGTAACTTTGTCAGAATATGAAAATGCCAAAAATAAAAACACAAAACGATTTAATAAAATATCTTCTAACAAGCAAAGAGGAAATGATAGAAGATAACAAACGTTTTGTAAAAACGGATAGATTTCAGAAAATACGTAAAAAGCTAAAAGATTTAAACAACTTTAAACCTTAAACTTTAAACAAAACACCTAACTACATAATGCCAAAAGACAACACTATCAAATCGGTTTTAATCATAGGTTCGGGACCTATCGTTATTGGACAGGCTTGTGAATTTGATTATTCGGGCTCACAATCGGCTCGGTCATTAAGGGAAGAGGGAATCAAAGTTACTTTGATTAACTCAAATCCTGCAACTATTATGACGGATCCGTCAATGGCAGATCATATTTATCTGAAACCGCTTACGACCAAATCCATTATCGAAATCCTTGAAGCACATCCTGATATTGATGCGGTTTTACCGACTATGGGAGGACAAACTGCCTTAAATTTATGTTTGGAAGCAGACGAAAAAGGAATCTGGCAAGACTATAACGTAAAGCTAATCGGAGTGGATATCAATGCGATTAACGTAACCGAAGATAGAGAGCAATTCAAACAGCTTTTAGCCCAAATTGATGTTCCTGTTGCCCCTGCCAAAACGGCTACATCGTTCTTAAAAGGAAAAGAAATTGCACAGGAATTCGGCTTTCCGTTGGTTATTCGTCCGTCTTTTACTTTGGGAGGAACAGGAGCAGCTTTCGTACACAAAAAAGAAGATTTTGACGAACTTCTGACAAGAGGATTGGAGGCTTCTCCGATTCACGAAGTATTGATTGACAAGGCTTTGTTGGGTTGGAAAGAATACGAATTAGAACTTTTAAGGGACAAAAACGATAACGTAGTTATCATTTGTTCTATCGAAAATATGGACCCAATGGGAATCCATACAGGAGATAGTATCACCGTTGCACCGGCTATGACTTTGTCGGATACGACTTTTCAGAAAATGCGGGATATGGCGATTCTGATGATGCGTAGTATCGGGAATTTTGCAGGAGGTTGTAACGTGCAGTTTGCGGTTTCGCCTGACGAAAAAGAAGATATTGTAGCTATCGAAATCAACCCGAGGGTTTCACGTTCTTCAGCTTTGGCATCGAAAGCAACGGGTTATCCGATTGCTAAAATTGCAACGAAATTAGCTTTGGGTTATACGCTTGACGAATTACAAAATCAAATTACCAAATCGACTTCAGCTCTGTTTGAACCGACTTTAGATTATGTGATTGTAAAAATACCACGTTGGAACTTCGATAAATTTGAGGGTTCAGACAGAACTTTGGGATTACAGATGAAATCCGTTGGAGAGGTGATGGGAATCGGACGTTCGTTTCAGGAAGCACTTCACAAAGCGACTCAATCTTTAGAAATCAAACGAAACGGACTCGGAGCAGACGGAAAAGGATATACAAATTACGAACAGATTCTCGATAAATTAGCCAATGCAAGTTGGGATAGAGTGTTTGTGATTTATGATGCGATTGCCATGGGAATTCCGCTTTCGAGAATCCACGAAATCACAAAAATTGATATGTGGTTTTTAAAGCAATATGAAGAATTATACCTGTTAGAAAAAGAAATTTCTAAATACGATATTGATACACTTCCGAAAGAATTGCTTTTAGAAGCCAAGCAAAAAGGTTACGGAGACAGACAAATTGCCCACATGCTGAATTGTCTGGAAAGTCAGGTTCACAACAAACGTGACCAGATGAATATCAACAGAGTATATAAATTGGTTGATACTTGTGCAGCCGAATTTATCGCTCAAACCCCTTATTATTATTCCACCTTTGAAGCTGAAATCGAAAAACCGGACGGAACTCGTTATGTTTCTAACGAAAGTGTGGTTTCGGATAAAAAGAAAATCGTGGTTTTGGGGTCAGGTCCCAACCGCATCGGACAGGGAATTGAGTTTGATTATTCGTGTGTTCACGGAGTTTTGGCAGCCAAAGAATGCGGTTACGAAACCATTATGATTAACTGTAACCCCGAAACAGTTTCGACTGATTTTGATACGGCTGACAAATTGTATTTCGAACCTGTTTTTTGGGAACATATTTATGATATCATCCAACACGAAAAACCAGAAGGTGTAATCGTTCAGTTAGGTGGACAAACCGCTTTAAAATTAGCTGAAAAATTAGATAAATACGGAATCAAAATCATCGGAACGAGCTTTGATGCACTCGATTTAGCAGAAGACAGAGGACGTTTTTCGACCCTTTTGGAAGAATTAAATATTCCGTTTCCGAAATTTGGAGTAGCTGAGACAGCAGACCAAGCCTCGAAATTAGCCGATACGTTGGATTTTCCGCTTTTGGTGCGTCCGTCTTATGTGTTAGGAGGTCAGGGAATGAAAATCGTCATCAACAAACAAGAATTAGAAGAACACGTTATTGATTTGCTACGTCAGATTCCGAATAACAAATTGCTTTTAGACCATTATCTGGACGGAGCAGTTGAAGCAGAAGCTGATGCGATTTGTGATGGTGAAAACGTCTATATCATCGGAATTATGGAACATATCGAGCCTTGCGGAATTCACTCGGGAGATAGCAATGCAACACTTCCGCCTTTTAATTTGGGAGAATTCGTAATGCAACAGATTAAAGACCATACCGTAAAAATTGCAAAAGCCCTGAAAACAGTAGGTCTTATCAACATTCAGTTTGCCATAAAAGACGATACGGTTTATATCATCGAAGCCAATCCAAGGGCATCGAGAACGGTTCCTTTTATTGCAAAAGCATACGGAGAACCGTATGTGAATTACGCTACCAAAGTGATGTTGGGAGAAAAGAAAGTAACCGACTTCAACTTCCAACCTAAACTCAACGGATTTGCTATCAAACAACCGGTATTCTCATTCAATAAATTCCCGGGAGTAAACAAAAAATTGGGTCCTGAAATGAAATCAACCGGAGAAAGCATTTTGTTTATCGACAGCCTAAAAGACGATGCTTTCTACGAATTGTATGCACGAAGAAAAATGTATTTGAGTAGGTAGTTGTCGGTTGACAGTTATCAGTTAATGGTTATTAGTAAGTGATATATAAACCCCATAGGCTTTGCTTGTGGGGTTTTTGTTTTGAATCTACGTAATTCTCTTTCTCCCTGACCCTTTTTTCTTCTCTCTAAAAACATCTATCTTTGTCCAAAACCCTTATTAAACGTATGGATTCATTAACCCAAATCGTTCTTGGAGCAGCCGTAGGAGAGAAGCTTCTCGGTAAAAAATTAGGAAACAGAGCTTTGCTTTACGGAGCTATTGCAGGAACGATCCCCGATTTGGATGTGTATGTTGGGAAACTTTTTGACCCGATTACCGCTATCGAAATTCACAGAGGATTTAGTCATTCCATTCTGTTTTTTGTGCTGTTGTCGCCTTTGTTGGGTTGGCTTATTTCTAAAATTGAAAAGAAAAGAGGTATAAGTTTCAAACAAGCGACCTGGTTTTGGTTTTTGGGTTTGCTTACTCATGCCTTGCTCGATGCTTTCACGACTTGGGGAACACAGCTTTTCTATCCGTTTGATATTCGGCTGTCGGTTCATTCGATTTTTGTGATCGACCCGCTTTATACCCTGCCGTTTTTGTTTTGCCTGATTATGCTGATGCAATACAAAAGAACGAATCCAAAAAGGCGAAAATGGAATCGTTTAGGTCTGGTAATCAGTAGTAGTTATCTGTTGCTTACAGTTGTCGTTCAACAGGTTATACGACTAAAATTTGAAGAGGCTTTGACTCAGCACAACATCGAATACACCCGAAAAATCGTAAAACCTTCGCCTTTTAATATCATTTTGTGGAACACGGTAGTCGAAACCGACAAAGGCTATTTTATTGGAGATTATTCGTTTTTTGATACCCAACCCATCACTTTTGATTTCTACCCCAAGCAGGAGCAGTTGATAGCAGATATGCAGACTGCCAAAGTTATCCGTCAGTTGCAATGGATATCAGAAGAATGGTGGCTCATTACCAAATCAGAAGGAAAACTGTATTTTAACGACATCCGTTTCGGATTGCTTTCTACCGATAGAGAAAATCCTGATTTTTCTTTTTCGTATGAATTGAGTAAGCAAGACGGAGCAGTTCGGGCTACCGAAGTTCCAAATAAATCCAAAGGCAGAGCCAAGCAATTACTCAGTGAATTGTGGGAAAGAATTAAAGGAAACTGAAAAATCAGGAATTGGGATTTAGGATTTAGGAATCCAATACCCAGCATCTAACTCTCCAAATACAGGTCAACCAGTCCCGGAGGGGTTTTCAGGTGGAGTGTTTTATTTTTTCGGTCGATTTTTACGATAAAATCATCAATAACCGGAACCAGGATTTCTTTATTTTGGTATTCAATTACAAACAAAGCCTGAGGGCCACTATCGTTTACTGAAACTACATTTCCGATGTTTCCGTGAAGGGAATCTTCGACCGAAAATCCGGTAATTTCGTGAAAATAAAATTGATTTCCGCTGAGTTTCGGAAGCATCGAAAGCGGGAGATAGGCTTCACAGCCTATAATTTTGTCGGCTTCGGTCTCGGAGTTGATGTCTTCAAAGCGAATACGAAGGAAGTTGTTTTTGTGAAGTGAACTTTCTTCAATAAAAAATGGAATCAAATCTTTGCCGAATTCGACAAAGACCGATTCCAAATTTTCGTAGATTTCGGGTTGGTCTGTATCCAAATAAAGGAGAACCTCACCCTTAAAGCTGAATTTTTTAGCAATTTTGCCCAGATAGAAACAATTTTCTTTTTGCATAAAAAGCTAAGAAAAAAATTAAGCTTCTGTCTCTTCTGTGTTTTCTTCTGTAGCCGGAGCTTCAGTTTCAGCCTCTGCAACCGCTTCTTCAGCAGCAACCTCAGCTTCAGCAGCTTTTGCAGCTTCCTCAGCAGCAGCAAGACGTTTTTCGTTTACTTCTTTTTCAGCAGCAAGAGCTTTTTCTTTAGCTGCTTCTTTTTCTTTAGACAATCTGTCTTTTTTAGCACCTACTTTTCCTGCTTTTTCGTCAAGCCATTTTGCCAATTTCTCATCAGCTTGTTCCTGAGTTAAAGCTCCTTTACGAACACCTCCGTCAAGGTGATGTTTCAGTAAAGCTCCTTTATAAGAAAGGATAGCTCTTGCAGTTTCAGTGGGTTGAGCCCCGTTGTGTAACCACTGTACAGCACTGTCAAGGTTCAACTCGATAGTGGCAGGGTTAGTGTTTGGGTTGTAAGTTCCTACTTTTTCAAGGAATTTACCATCTCTTTTGGCTCTTGAATCAGCAGCCACAATCCAGTAAAAAGGTTTTCCTTTTTTACCGTGTCTTTGTAATCTAATTTTTACAGGCATA
>JBAYSC010000132.1:0-6791 GCA_041676345.1 Flavobacteriaceae bacterium
AACGGGAGGTTGGCATTCGGGAGAAACCCCTGACAAACGTTCGGTTAAAGTAGGTCAAAAATACGGAGTCGATATTTCACCTCAAAGAGCCCGACAATTCTCAAAACAAGACTTTGAAGCTTTTGATATTATTTATGTGATGGATGCTGTCAACTACCAGGATGTTTTGGGATTGACTCCCGACAAAGAGGCAGAAGACAAAATCAGGCTGATAATGAACGAACTTCCCGGTTTTGAGAATACGGCTGTGCCCGACCCTTATTGGGGAACTGTGGAAGATTTTGAACAAGTCTATAGGTTACTCGACAAGGTTTGCTCCAAAATAGCTGAAAAACTTCTGAATCAGGGAGTTTGAACCCTTCGACACCCTTCGACAAGCTCAGGGTGACGGTGACAATCAAATACTGACTACTCCCGATAGCTATCGGGACTGCCAACTGACCACTAAATACTGCCCACTATTCTTTCCAGACAGCTTTGAGCTTTACGTAATCTATTTTGTTTTTCGGAGGTTGTTCGGGCAAAAAACGTCTGTCAAAAGCCTCTAAAAGGATGTCTTCTATCAGGAAATCTTCCTGAACGTTGTAGGGGTCATACGTCACTTTCAGGTCAATGTTAAACAGGCTTGCCGTTTTGTTCATCCAATAGGCATTCCAACCGCTTTTCAGGTCTTTGACCAAATCATAGGTGGTTTGTCCGGTTTGGCGATGAATGAGTTTCACTAAGATTTGCCCTTCTTTTCGGGAGAGGTTTTTCAGCCTTGCTTCAAACTGATTTTCCATATATTCCTCAGAGATTTTGAGGAACTTTTTGCGGTCTCTTTTGTTTTTGAGTCGGGCTAAATTGCGGTTGAGTTCTTCTAATTTTTCGGAGCCCGTTTTGGCATAGGGATAAGTTCTGTAAACTCTTCGTTTGAGCAATAAATACTGTTTTTGGGCTTCTAATTGTTCGGGAGTGAGTTTTTCGTTGGTAATCAAAACTTCGTCCAGCAGTATCTCCTGCCAGATATCATCTTCTTTTTTGAGCGAATCATTCTCTTGTTGCCCTTGAACAGAGAAACAAACCAACAAAAACGGAATTATAAATCGCAACAGGTTCATTCGGAGTAAAAATTAGTCAAAATTATGAATTTAATACCATAACTCTCAAATAGTATTTTTATTTTAGCAGAAATTTTAAATTACTACAACTATGCCAAAGTCAATACTGAAAAAATCGTCTTTAGAATTTCTTGAAAAATACCTGAACAACGCTTCGCCAACGGGTTACGAATCGGAAGGACAAAAAATATGGATGGATTACCTCAGACCTTTTGTTGATGAATTTATCACAGATACTTACGGAACAGCAGTCGGAGTTATCAATCCCGATGCGAAATACAAGGTGGTTATCGAAGGACATTCTGACGAAATTTCGTGGTATGTGAATTATATCACTAACGAGGGATTAATTTATGTGATTAGAAACGGAGGGTCAGACCACCAAATTGCTCCCTCAAAACGAGTGAATATCCATACTAAAAACGGAATCGTAAAAGGAGTTTTCGGATGGCCTGCCATTCATACCCGAAACAGAAGTAAAGAAGAAACTCCGAAAATCGAAAATATTTTTATTGATTTGGGTTGTTCGACCAAAGAGGAAGTTGAAAAATTGGGAGTTCACGTAGGTTGTGTGATTACTTATCCCGATGAATTTATCGTTTTGAACGAAAATAAATTCGTTTGCAGAGCTTTAGACAACCGAATGGGAGGATTTATGATTGCAGAAGTAGCAAGGCTTCTGAAAGAAAACAAGAAAAAACTTCCTTTTGGTTTGTATATTACCAATTCCGTTCAGGAAGAAGTCGGACTTCGTGGAGCAGAGATGATTACCAAAACCATAAAGCCGAATCTGGCTATCGTAACCGATGTTTGCCACGATTCGACCACTCCGATGATTGACAAAAAGATTGAGGGAGATACACAAATCGGGAAAGGTCCTGTAATTACGTATGCACCTGCTGTTCAGAACAATTTAAGAGAGCTGATTTTAAATACAGCAGAAGAAAAGAAAATTCCGTTTCAGAGATTGGCATCTTCGAGAGTTACGGGAACCGATACCGATGCTTTTGCATACAGCAACGGAGGAGTTGCCTCTGCACTCATTTCGCTTCCACTCAGGTATATGCACACAACCGTTGAAATGGTACATCGTGATGATGTGGAAAATGTAATCAAACTGATTTATGAAACACTTTTAAAAATTGAAGATAATCACGATTTGTCGTATTTTAAGTAGGAATAAAAAATCCGTTTTGTAACCCAACAAAACGGATTTTTTATTACATTTTTTTTGTAAATTTACTTCTTTGTAAATCATATTGATATGGATAATTCAAATTTTAAGACGGTCAATCAAGACAAATTTACGGTTAGTACAGTCGAAGGATTAAGCATAATAACATCCAATTCTTCAAATAGTGAAAGTTTAGATATGAATAAAATAACAGAGATAGAGAAAGAGATAAACTCTTTTGAAGTAGAGCCCGAGAACAGAGAAGCCTCTTTTGATTATTGTTATAATTATTTTTATGTAAATCGGGGAGAAAGTTTATTGGGTAATAATCTTGAAAAAAGCTGTTTAGTTCTTGGATTTTATTTAGCAAGTTGGGGAATGCTTCGTGGTTCAAGTTTTTTACTTGGAAAAAGTGTTAAATATTTTGAAGAAACAATTAAGATAATTTCAAAAACAGATGGAAGTTATTGGGAAATTGATTTAGATAAATATGATGAAGAAAATATAAAGAAAATCATAGAAATATATCATAAAATTAAAGATGTGTTAGTTGAAGAAAATCGAACACATTTAACATTGGTTACTAAAGTTTTACTTGGTGTGTTTGGATTTGTACCTGCCTATGATTCCTATTTTTGTCAAACCTTCGGAAGATTATATAGGGGAGAATGTGGTTTTACTTATGTAAACGAAAAGTCATTAAAATGTATTAAAGATTTCTATGAAAAACATAAAGAAATTTTTGATAAGTTATATTCAAATACATACACAATTGATTTTTTGTCAGCAAAAAAACTAATATTCATTATCCAAAAGCAAAATTAGTTGATATGTATGGGTTTAATATAGCTTATAAACAAGGGAGATTATAAAAAATATAAGTACAAGTAGGATATTAAATAGAATATAACTTCTCAATATAAAAAGCCAGCTAATATGGGAATGCCAAATCACATAGTTTTTATACGACACGGTGAATCAGAAGCCAATGTTGTACAACAACGGGATAAATTAGGAATAGATGTAACGACACAAGAAAATTTAGCCATTCGTGAACGAACAGACTATAAACAAAGACTTTCCAAAAAAGGCATAGAACAAGCCATAAAAGCCAAAGAGTGGATAAACAACAATATTGCTGATGTGGGCGAGTTTGATGCCTATTTTGTTTCGAGTTTTTATAGAGCTCGTGAAACTGCTGCAACCATTTCTAAAGATAATTCCGACATACAATGGGAAATTGACGACCGTCTTGCTGAACGAAATTGGGGTGTTCACGGTCCTTTGACGATTACCGAACGTATCGAATCTTATGGAGTAACAAGTATGCTGATGTACGGAGACCCTTTTCACGCTGCCTTTGAAGGAGGCGAAAGTATTTGGGGAGTAAAAAACGACCGTATTCGTAACCTTATGAGTACTTGGGCAAGAGAGCAAGACGGAAAAAGAATTTTGGTTGTTGCACACGGAGATTTAATACGTGCTGCAAGAGTGGGTTTTGAAAGAATTCTACCCGAAGAATTTGAAGCTATTGAAAGTAACCCTGTTTATAAGGTTAAAAACTGTCAGATTTTGGAATATTCCCGAATCAACCCGTTCACAGAAAAAGATGAAGGCAAAATTAAGTGGAGGAGAATTACTAACCCCACAGAACCTGAAACATCGCCTGATAATGGGCAGTGGATAGAGCTACGAGGAAAACCTAAAATGAATTCAAAAGAAATTTTAGAAAAAATAGAGTATGATTCTCCTAATCTAATCAAATAACCAAGCCTCTGATAGAATATTAAGTTGAAGAATATTTTTTAATCTAAATCAACAAAAACTAAACAAATGACTGATGATGATTTTTTTGAATTAGGGTGTGAGCATTTTGATAATAATGATTTTCAAAAAGCTGCTAATTGCTTTGAACGTTCACTGCAAGACGATCCAACTAATTTAGGTGCTATTTATAATTTGGCTTTGTGCTATTATGAAATTGGAGATTATGCACAGTCAATTTCTGTATCAAATCAACTCCTCCAAATAAGTGAAGATGCTTTGGTAATTGAAACTTTATTTAATCGGGGTAATTGCTATCACGCTATGTATGAATACGAAAAAGCTATTGATGATTTTTCAACCATAATAAGCATAGAAAATGACGATTCAAGTGCATATTTCAACAGGGCAAATGCTTTTTCAAAATTGGGTAAAATCGAAGAAGCAAATAAGGATTATGAAAAAGTAAAAGAACTCAGAGGAATAGATGATTTGTCAAGATATTATTTCACTCCGTCTTCCGAAGATATAACGGATGAATCTTTGGATAAATTTAATGCCCATAAAGATTCGCTCACCGCACGAAATCCATATAATATGGCTGAACGGTATTTTGAAGAAGGGAATAGTTACGTGGAAATAAGAGAATTTGAAAAAGCATTAGAGCTTTTTCAAAAAGCAGCGGATAATTATCCTCAGGATTTTTATGAGTCAGCTCATTTTAATGTTATAAATTGCTTAGTGGACATTTTGGAGGAAAAAATAAACTTTTATATCACACATAATCCTGACAACGAGATTATAAACTATTACAAGAAAATACTTGACCAAATAAATAGTTATGATATAGAGTAAGAACAACAAAATAAATTCCCTTTGTTCCCACACAGCTGTATCGTATGGTACAATAGTTTTCCGTAACTTTGAAAAATAAACAACTTAACTATGAACATCGACAAAATATTCTTTTTCTTTTTTAGCTTTTTTCTGTTGCTAACAGTTAATCAATTGGTGATAATGGCAAAAAAGAAAGAATATAAAACCACAAAATTTATTTTGTTTTCATTGGCTTCCGTTATTTTCATCATCAATATTTATATGAGAATGGATAGTGTTTTCGGGTAATCATTCCAAAAATCCTGAATATTTTTTGTAAATTTGTAGTTAGTCAAATCAATCACAGCATTATGTATAAATCTATTGAAATAGACAAGGAAAAACTAACCATAATGGGAGTTAAGTTTTCTGATTTGGAAACGCTTACAGCTACTGCAAATGCCATAGGTACAAATATGTTTGAGGGTTTTGAGCCGACAAAAGAGCTGATACAACTGTATGTAGATTGGAAAACGAACATAATTTCCGAAACTGACCTTTTGGTTAAGCTACATGCTATTTATGGAAAATAACTATCAGTATATTGACCCTGATTACAAATACACCAATAAAAATGGTGTTTTGCATAATTTGGCAAATATTGAAGACGAGAAAATATTGTCAGTTTATGAGAGCTTAAAGGTTTCCAAGAGAGTTGAAGAATTATTCAAAAACCCAATCAAAATCAAAAGCTCTGATGCGTTGCTTATCATTCATCATTATTTGTTTCAAGATGTCTATGAATGGGCAGGTAAAGTACGAACTGTAAATATCAGCAAAAACGGAAAGCCGTTTTTTAGTGGAGAACGATTTAATATCGGTTTTCAATACATCGACAACCTTATTGCAGAATATCGGTCAATAAGCAAAAAAGACAAACGAATTTTAGCCTATAAATTAGCTGAAATTTTAGATAATGTAAATTATTTACACCCTTTCAGAGAGGGTAACGGTCGTGTTCAAAGAGAATTTTTACGACTTCTTGCATTAGAAAAAGGCTTGATACTCAACTTAAACCCTCCCGATAATATTGATGTTTACAATCGCTATATGTCAGGAACAATAGACGGAAATGTAGAAAAATTATCAGAGTTGATTTTTGAACTTATACAAAAACTTTAAACCAAAAAAACCTTAAACCTTAAACAAAAAGATAATGTCAGACGATAAAAAAGTAATTTTTTCGATGTCGAAAGTAAGCAAGACTTACTCTTCGACTAACAAGCAGGTATTAAAAGATATTTATTTGAGCTTTTTTTACGGAGCTAAAATCGGGATTCTCGGACTCAATGGCTCGGGAAAATCTTCCCTTTTGAAAATCATTGCAGGAGTTGATAAGAACTATCAGGGAGATGTGGTTTTCGCTCCCGGATATACCGTAGGTTATCTGGAACAAGAACCTCAATTGGACGAAAACAAAACCGTTATTGAGATTGTTCGTGAGGGAGTAGCTGAAACTATGGCTGTTTTGGACGAATTCAATAAAATCAACGATATGTTCGGACTTCCCGAAGTCTATGAGGATGCAGACAAGATGCAGAAACTGATGGACAGACAAGCCGAATTGCAGGACAAAATCGATGCTTTGGGAGCTTGGGAAATCGACACTAAACTCGAAATTGCAATGGATGCACTCCGTACTCCAGACCCTGATACTCCAGTTAAGGTACTTTCGGGAGGGGAAAAACGTAGAGTTGCCCTTTGCAGATTGTTGTTGCAACAGCCTGATGTTTTGCTTTTGGACGAGCCTACCAACCACTTGGATGCAGAATCGGTGCATTGGTTAGAGCAACATTTACAACAATATCAGGGAACTATCATTGCTGTAACCCACGACAGATATTTCTTGGATAACGTAGCAGGTTGGATTTTGGAAT
>JBAYSC010000133.1:0-6790 GCA_041676345.1 Flavobacteriaceae bacterium
CCGTTTTATTCCGTCTCTGAGCCCGATGATGATTTCTTCTTTGTCAATCATATATTCCCGGGTTTCCAGCTCTCCTGTGGCATAAATTGTGTCGCCCTGAATATCGGTAATTTCGGAATCGAAATAGACCAAATCTCCTGCCTGGGGCAGGTAGTCTTCGGTTTGAGATTTTTTTAGATAGACATACCAGTAGCCCTTTTGTGAGGTCAGGTATTCGGTTTGCGGATTTTCTTTCATAACCGACTCAAAAAGTGCTTCTTCTGAGGCAATGAGCTCTTTGCTGATTTCGATAGATTTTTTCAGAAACGAACCCGAACTTCTCGACACAGGTTGTCGTGCTTCCTGCCTCTCTGCACAGCCTGTCAGGGAAATTCCCAGCAACAGGGTGTAAAAAAATAGTTTTTTCATAGTTTATAGTTTTGCAGGATTGTCGTTGGCTAAAACCTCCAAAAATCGGGTAATGCTTTCTTTCATACTCAAACCGGACTTTCCGCCTGCTGCATTCTTGTGTCCGCCTCCGCTGAAATAATTTCGGGCAAACAAATTTACATCAAAATTTCCTTGCGAACGAAAAGACATTTTAATAATTTTTTCCTGCGAATTTTCGATAAAGATAACCGAAAAAACAATATCTTTTATCGTCAACGGATAATTTACGATTCCTTCCGTATCGCCTTTCTGAAAGTGAAATTCATCTAAATCCTTTTGAGATAGCAGGATATAGGCGGTTTTCAAATGGGGTAAGACCACCATATTCTCCAAAGCTCTGCCCAAAAGTTTGAGTTTGTTGAAAGAATTATTGTCAAAAATCAGTTGGTGGGTTTCTGTATTTTTTACGCCTTTGTCAATCAGCGAAGCCACCACTCTGTGGGTAGTGCTGGTGGTGTTCGGGTATTTGAACGAACCCGAATCGGTAACGATTCCCGTGTATAGACAAGTAGCAATTTGCTGATTTATAAGGCTTTCGTTGCCTAAAAGCGAAATGAAATGATAGACCATTTCACAGGTTGAACCATATTTTATATCCGAAAACATAAAAGTGGCATAATCATCGGGTTTTTCGTGATGATCAATCATCAAAAAAGGTACTGAAAGCTTTTTCAGAGCCTCTTCCATAAGTTCTCCCACCCGGTGCAACACATTGAAATCCAGAGTAAAAACCAAATCAACTTCGGCTAATATTTTGTTGGCTTTTTCGGTTTCTTTTTCAAAAATTACGACTTTATCAGCCTGAGGCATCCATGCCAAAAAATCAGGAAATTCGTTGGGGGAAATAACGTAAACTTCGTGCCCGAGTTCCTGTAAAAAAAGGCTGAGCCCCAGGGTTGAGCCCATAGCATCTCCATCGGGATTCCGATGGGGTAATATGGCAATTTTTTGCTTTCGGGCTAAAAGATTTTGAGCGGTTTGTATGTCGGTTTTATTCATAGAGGGCAAAGTTAGTTTTTTTAGCCATTAGCCACAAACTATAAATTGAGGACTTTTTATAAAAAAGTAAAGTCGGTTATCAACCGACTTTGCCTCTACCAAACTTTAAAAATTTAATTTATTATGAATTCAACCAATCCTGCTTTTGTTTTATACATTTTAAGCGACTTGGAATACTGTAGCAAAAAAGAAACGGTTTCTTTTTTTGGAGTCATTTTTAATCGTTTGACCTGATTTTTAGAATAGAGTTCTGCCATATAAAACGGGTTTTTATTTTATAAACGAAACTCTTTTCAAAATATTGCTATTGGGTCAAAATTATTTTATTTTTTTCAATGATTTTCCTTAAATTCATCAGGGCATATCGCATTCTTCCCAGAGCTGTATTGATACTCACGCCTGTTTGTTCAGAAATTTCCTTGAAAGACAAATCCTGATAAATCCGCATAATAAGCACTTCTTTCTGGTCTTCGGGAAGCTCATCAATCACTCGTTGCAGGTCTTTTTCTATCTGCATATCAATCAGTTGGGCTTCAATGTTGGGGTTGCCGTCACACAAAACCGAAAAAACAGAAAACTCTTCGGTATCTCGTTTCAGAGGCATTTTTTTGTGGCTTCGGTAATAATCCACGACCAGATTATGGGAAATCCGCATCACCCAAGGCAGAAATTTTCCTTCTTCATTATAGGATTTTGATTTAAGGGTGCGAATGACTTTTATAAACGTATCCTGAAAAATATCGTCAGCAATATCTCTGTCTCCGATTTTGGAGTAGATGAAACCGTAGATTTTTGATTGATGTTTTTTGATAAGAGCTGCCAAAGCAGTCTCATCGCCTTTGATGTAGTTGCTGACAAGTACAGCATCAGTAATCACAACACTTGTTTCCATAAAAAAACTCTTTAGTTGGTTAATACCCTATAATTTCGTATGTCTAAAAAGTATTTTTATTGCATAGGCAAGTGTTAAATTTGAATTAAATATTTTCCAAATGTAAACAATTATTTTTTTAAAAAACAACTCTGCCCGAAAATTTAACACTTTCGGGCAGGGAATATCTTGTTGGAAGAAATCTTAGAAACTTACTCCAAACCACTCAAATAGCGTTCTGCATCGAGGGCTGCCATACAACCGCTTCCTGCTGCTGTTACTGCCTGACGGTAGTCTTTGTCCTGCACATCGCCTGCTGCAAAAACTCCCGGGAGGTTGGTGTGGGTTGATTTTCCTTTGGTGATTAGATAACCGGTTTCGTCCATATCGAGCTGACCTTTAAAAACAGCCGTATTCGGAGTATGCCCGATAGCCACGAAAAGTCCGGTTACTTTTATGTCTTTTTTCTCTTGGGTTTGGTTGTTTACCACACGTATTCCCTCCACTACCGTGTCTCCCAAAACCTCATCAATTTCTGTGTTGTAGAGCACCTCGATATTCGGAGTGTTGAAAACCCTGTGTTGCATAGCTTTGGAAGCTCTCATTTCATCTCGTCTGACCAGCATGGTTACTTTAGAACAGATTTTAGCCAAATAGGTAGCTTCTTCGGCTGCCGTATCTCCGGCTCCTACGATGGCTACTTCCTGATTGCGGTAGAAAAATCCGTCACAAACGGCACAGGCAGAAACACCTCCTCCTTTGAGTTTTTCCTCACTCGGAAGCCCCAAATATTTAGCCGAAGCCCCTGTAGAAATAATTACGGTTTTGGCTTCAACCGTTTTGGAATCGTCAATGGTGAGCTTATGGAAACCTCCTGCTTCTTTGCTAAATTCCACTTGGGTTACCATCCCGATACGAACCTGAGTTCCGAAACGCTCTGCTTGTTGTTGCAGCTGAATCATCATCGTAGGGCCGTCTATCCCTTCGGGATAACCGGGAAAGTTATCGACTTCGGTAGTGGTGGTGAGTTGCCCTCCGGGTTCCATTCCCGTATATAAAACGGGTTTCATATCGGCTCTTGCTGCATAAATGGCAGCGGTATATCCTGCAGGCCCTGAGCCTATAATAACACAATCTAATTTTTCTGTAGTATCTGACATTTTCTCTTAGGTTAAATAAAAACAGCCACAAATTTACGGAAAAATAAACAGAAAACGGATGTGTTTTTTTTTAAATTGCAGGATGTTGGATGCAGGGTGTTGGGTGCTACTTCCAGCATACTGCGGCTTATTTTCAAGCAAAACAAAGGTCAATATTCTTCTGTTTTTTTATCAGATTTACGGATAATAACATTAACAGGATTCATAACCAGCCTATTATCTTTACAGCCGTTTGAATCAACCAGTACAGCCCAATATCTCCCTGATTTTGAAGGAGTAAAAGACCTTCCTGTGCCAACCTGTTCATTGCCCCGCATCCAGATAACCTTATCATAAAAAACCGAACCTCCCGTAGTCTGAATTATATTGATTTCATGGAGTTTATCTTCGGTTGTGTCTATATGACCAGGGACTAAATATGCTTGTGTATGTGAATCGGGTACAAAAGCTGCTTTGAGGTCACTCTCCGTTTCATAGCCCTGAGGTGTTTTGACAGATAGCATTATAGGATATAACTCACCAAGCTGAAAGCTGATTTGGGTTGTAGGGCCTGAGGCATAATATTGAGTACCGGAATGGAGCCAGCTATAGGTGTTGGCAGGGTCATAATCGGGTATGACAAAGGTAATGACATCAGAAGTACAAAAGATTCCGTCAGAAACATCAGGAGCTTTATCTTCAAAATGAAATGCTATTTCGGGAAAAGGAGCCAGCGTTATGCTTTGTTCTACTGAAGCAGCAGGCATATCGGGAGCAGAGCAAGTCAGTGTATAAGTATAAGTTCCCGGAGCCAGACCCGTCAAGGTGTGTTGTAATCCTCCAGCAGTTTCTGTAATTCCCTGACCGCTAAAGCGAAAAGTAGCCTCATTGGGATTGATGCCGAAAAGTTCCGTATTGTTATATAAGGTAACGGTATAGGTTTTGGCTTCGGAATCACATTGAACGACACTATCTAAGCGGGGGAGGTAATATTTTTCCGAAACGGTTTTTTGTGCTGTTTGAATGTCAGGATATACGGTAATTATTTTTGTGTCTGAAGGCGAATAAAAGCAGCCGTTGGGGTTTTGCAAACTTACCGTAAGGGTTTGCAGGGTGTTTTCTGTACTGCTGTTGGCAAAGTGGTTTTTCACCCTATAAACACCTTTGCGACTCATCAATCCTAAATCATCAATCTCAAACCATCCCCCTCATCACCTCCTGCATCGCCTGTGCTTTTTCTCTTGCTTTTTGGGCGAAGTCTTCAGCATCGGAGGCATAGATGATTTCTCTTGAAGAGTTTATCAAAAGCCCGATAGAGGCATTTAAGCCATATTTGCAGACTTCCTCCAAGCTTCCTCCCTGAGCTCCCACACCCGGCACGAGCAGGAAATTATCGGGTACAATCTTGCGGATTTGCCCGAAGTATTCCGCTTGGGTAGCCCCCACCACATACATCAGGTTTTCGGAATTCTTCCAGGTTTTGGAAGTTTCCAGAACGTTTTCAAACAGTGATTTCTCCTCAAAGGAAAGTGTCTGGAAATCTTTGGAACCCTTGTTTGAGGTCAGTGCCAGCAATATGGTATGTTTGTTTTCAAACTCCAGAAACGGCTCTACCGAGTCCTGACCCATATAAGGAGCTACCGTAACCGAATCAAAGCCCAGGTCTTCGAAAAACGCCTGAGCATACATTCGTGAAGTGTTGCCGATATCGCCCCGTTTGGCATCGGCTATGGTGAAAATATCAGGGTGGTTTTCGTTGAGGTAATTGATGGTTTTTTGCAGAGCAATCCAGCCTTTTACACCATAAGCCTCATAAAAAGCCGTGTTGGGCTTATAAGCCACAGCCAGGTCATGAGTAGCATCAATAATGGCTTTGTTGAAAGCAAAAATAGGGTCTTCTTCTTTCAGTAAAAACGTTGGAGTCCTGTTCAAATCAACATCCAGACCAATACAAAGGAAAGATTGTTTTTGCCTGATTTGTTGGGTGAGCTCTTGTGTTGTCATGGTTGTTTTGCTTAGTCGGTTACGATTTCAAAGGTATCTGCATTTTCGATTCGCTCCAAATCGGTTTCATAAGGAGCATCCAAATACGGAATTATCGCTTTGTCATAGTTGGCAATGGTGTTTACCTCATAGACCTCAATGTTGTCTTCATCGTCCAGATAGTCATCGTCTTCCGTTCCCGAAAAAAACCGCCACCCGCTGTCTTGCTTGTCAATAGGGGTTTCTCTGTACATATAGCCCACAGGGCAGCCCTCAACAGTGATTTTGTCTGAGGCATAACAATAGCCCATTGGCTTTATAAGTTCGATGAGGTCTTCTTTTTTGAGTCTGAGGTTTTTTGTTGCCATGGTTTTAGTTTTTGAGTTCGGTGAAACTTCCTTCACCGCTAAAGTTTCGGGCTTCTGCCAAAGTCAAATCGCTTTTAGAATCGAACCCTTTGAAGTGATACACTCCGTTTTCGTTGGTAAACTTGCATTCTCTTTCGGTAAAAAACCACTCTCTTTTGCGATCGTAATAGAGTTGTGACGTCTCGAGAACAGCACCATTGTGAAAAGTGATTTTTACGTTGTCCTGCAAATCTATAATGTCTGATTTTGAGTAGGTAATGGCATAATCAGCAGTGATATAGCTCTGTTTTTTTGCTTCATCAAAAACGGTGAGGTCAATGCCTTTTGGGAATTCGGTAAACGGAAAATCCAGATTCCCGAAGTCAAACATCAGTTCGCTGATGAGAATGGACTTTATATAGGTAGAATCAGTATATTTCAGCTTGAAATGCTCCACTTCGCTGGAGGGCACAAAACTGGTCCGGCTGATGTTTTGCACATCTTTAAAATCCCTTTCGCAGGAAGCGAAAATTCCCGCAAAACAGCCCCAAAAAACAATTTTATGGAGGTTTCTCAGCTTCATTTCTCTTTACGGAACAATCACACTCTGGTTTATCCAACAACCGAAATCTATGGTTTTCCCGCTCATTTTCTCTTTTTTGATTTCGTCTTTTGTCGGAGCATTTTTCATAAAATCATTGCTTGCTCTTTCGGCAGCACTCTGGTATTTTGGGTTTACGTCGGCTACTTTTTTTGCCGTTTGTGCAGCCAGAAAATAGAGGGCTTTTTGTTCAAATTCGGTAGAAGCACAGTCTTTTGAAGAGGCATAGAGCTGCGAAAGTAAAAAATAACTGTTGATATATTGCGGGTCGCTCTCCATGGCTTTCTTAGCAAAAATACCTGCCTGAGCTTTGTTGCTTGCCTGATACATAACAGCTACCTGATAGTATAGTTTTGCCTTGGCAGAGGCATCGGTCTCCAAGTCGGCTGCTTCGCTAAAATAGCTGATGGCCTTGGGGTCG
>JBAYSC010000134.1:0-6780 GCA_041676345.1 Flavobacteriaceae bacterium
ACTTTTCGTTGTATTCTTTGATGTTGCGAACCGAAGCCTCTTTGAGCAAACCATAGCGGTTGTCCATTTCGATACAAAGGGAATTTAACGTATTGATTACCTTAGTATTATCCGTAATAATAGCATCTTCGGTATCGGGAAGTTTGGCTAAATAATGTCTTTCGATTTTGTTGAAAAGCGTGAGCTCCACTTTCTTCGGGTCAACCAACACAAATTTTACTTCTGCAGGATGCTTTTTGTAGAGCAATGAAGTCAGCACAGCATTCAACCCAACGGATTTTCCTTGTCCGGTTGCTCCTGCCATCAGCAAGTGAGGCATTTTGGCTAAATCAACTACGAAAGTTTCGTTGGAAATGGTTTTCCCCAATGCCACAGGAAGCTCCATTTCTGCCGTTTGGAATTTCGGAGAGCTGATCACCGATTTCATCGGAACCATAGTAGGTTTTTGGTTCGGAACCTCAATACCAATGGTTCCTTTTCCCGGAATCGGGGCTATAATCCTGATTCCCAGAGCAGAAAGCGAAAGAGCAATATCATCTTCCAGACTTTTTATTTTGGAAATTCGGATACCTGCTTCGGGAACAATTTCATATAAAGTAACCGTTGGACCTATGGTTGCTTTGATTTGGGCAATTTCGATTTTGTAATCTCTGAGGGTTTTTACGATGCGGTTTTTGTTTTCTTCGAGTTCTTCCTGATTGATAGTAATTCCGCTTGTGCCATAGTCTTTGAGCAATTCAATAGACGGAAACTGATAGTTTGAAAGCTCCAAAGTCGGGTCAAATTCTCCAAAATCATCCACCAATTTGGCAGCCATATTCTCGTGAACCGGAAGTTCTTCTTCGGCTGTTTCGACAATAAATTCCTGCTCTTTTGCCTCTTCGACCTCAATCTTCAAAGTGGGACTATCATCAGTTTTTTCTTTGGTTTCTTTCGAAAGAGAAATATCTGAAAAGTTAGAAATAGTAGGCGTTTCGTCTTCTATATTTTTCTTAAAATCAGACAGTTGGTCGTCTATATCGGTTTTCAGAGTGATTTCTTCCCATTCTTCTTCGTCTTCTTTTTCCAGATGTTCCAAATCGGTAATTACCTGTTTGGGCTTGGCAACACTAAGCTCCTGAGCCAGTTCTTTTTTCCGGCTTTCAAAAAAAGTTTTTACCTTTTCGGGAGATACTCTGATTTTAAAAATCAGATAAATGACAATACCTAACAATACGACCAAAATCGTCCCTGCTTTCCCGAGGTAATCCTGCAAAAAAGCATTCATTTCAAACCCGAAAACGCCTCCTAATTCGGGTAATTCTTCATGGAAAAAACCCAACAAAACCGAAAGAACGACAATCACAAACAAATCCCAAAACCAGATTTTTTTCAGTTTTGAGGCCGAAAGCTCAAGAGTCATATACATTCCGGTCAAAAACAGCAGCCGTACAAACAAAAACGAAGCGGCACCAAAACCTTTATATAAAAAGGCATCTGCCAGAAAAGCTCCGAACTTTCCGAGCCAGTTCTGGGCTTGTTGCTGCCTGTCTGTAAAATCGGTTAATATGCTCTGGTCATAATTTCCGTAAAGGAAATGTGAAGCAAAGCTAAACAGCAACGCTATGGAAAACAAAACCAGAAATACTCCAAAAAAAAGCTTCGCTCTTTTACTGAAAAAAGGCTTTTTTTCTTTTGGTTTTTCGGGTTTGGAAGTTTGCTTTTTTGGGGTCTTGCTCATCGAACGGATTATTTGAGGCAAAAATAGTTATTTATTTAGGAATTGAGAATCACAATTGAATCAGCTGTTTAAAAAATAAGGAACATAAATTATCAACCCGACAACAATAGCCGTAAAGGCAGCAAAAAACACGGCTCCTGCTGCGATATCTTTGATAAATCCGATTTTACTGTGAAAATCCGGATGGATAAAATCAGCTATTTTTTCAACGGCTGTATTTAACCCCTCCACACTGATAACCAGACCAATTGCCAGAGTCTGAAAAAGCCATTCCGTTTTGGTAATGTCAAACACAAAACCCAAAACCGTAATCAGAATTCCGATGCCAGCCTGAGTCATAATGCTGTGTTCGGTTGTCAGGAGTTTACAGGCTCCCGAAACAGCATATTTTACGCTTTTTATTCTTCCCGATATAAATTTCGCCATATACTACACCAAACTTGATAATGCTTTTTCGTAATCGGGTTCATCGGCAATTTCGCCTACCTGCTCGGTATAGATGATTTTTCCGTTTTCATCAATCACCACCACAGCTCTGGAATGTAAGCCTTTGAGCGACCCGTCGGCAATTTCTAAACCATAATCTTTTCCGAATTTTCCTTCTCTGAAATCGGATAAAGTGAGTACGTTTTCAATACCTTCCGCTCCGCAAAAACGAGCCTGAGCAAAAGGCAAATCTCTGGAAATACACAAAACCGTTGTGTTGGCAAGCTGACTTGCTTTTTTGTTGAACGTACGGACAGACATCGCACAAGTTGGTGTGTCAATACTGGGAAAAATATTCAGAACCAATCGTTTTCCTTTGAAATCGGTCAGAGAAGCAACCGACAAATCGGTTTTAACCAGTTGAAAATCAGAAGCGGTAATACCTTCCTTAGGCAAATTACCGATAGTGGAAACAGGGTTTCCTTTTAAAGTTATAGAAGCCATAGTTGTTATATTAAATTAAGGTTACTAAAGTACAAAAATATCCTGTCGGAAAAAAATATTGAGATGAATTCGGTTGAAGATTTAAAAATCTCTACCTTTATCGCTGCAAAATACAACATTTATGATACATTCGCTCAATATGGTGTGGAATCCTTCCGAAGGAATTGATTTAGGTTTTTTTGTCATTCGTTTTTACAGCCTTATGTGGGTTGTGGCTTTTGCTCTGGGTTTTTGGGTAACCAAAAAAATCTTTATTCGTGAAGGCGAACCCCTTGAAAAATTAGATTCGCTGTTTTTTTATACCATTATCGCAACCATGTTAGGTGCCCGATTAGGACACGTTATTTTTTATCAACCCGAACTTTTTCGGGAAGATTTTTTGAGTGTTTTTCTACCTATCAGAACCCAACCCGAATTTGAATTTACAGGTTTTTCGGGGCTTGCCAGTCACGGAGCTGCTATCGGGATTATCATAGCGATGCTGTATTTCAGTAGAAAAATAATGAAAAAACCAATGATTTGGGTTTTAGACCGCATTACTTTAGCCATAGCTTTGGGAGCTGTTTTTATCCGTTTCGGAAATTTTATGAATTCGGAGATATACGGAAAACCAACCGATTCTTCTTTGGGAATAAAATTTATTCAGGAAGACGAATTTTGGAAAAACAACAATATTTTCCAAACAACCCAAACAAACAACATAAAAGAAGCCTACAAGCTAATTGAAACAGACCCAAAATTTACTGATATTTTATCTGAAATCCCTGCCCGACACCCTGCCCAACTCTATGAAGCTGTCGGGTATGTTTTTATATTTATGATTCTCTATTTTCTGTATTGGAAAACCAATGTAAGAGAAAAAGCAGGTTATCTTTTCGGAGTGTTTCTCGTTCTGCTTTGGTCTGTACGGTTTTTTGTGGAATTCGTTAAAGAAAGTCAGGGTGGTTTTGAAGGTGAGAACCCACTACTTTCTACAGGGCAATGGCTTAGTATTCCGTTTATTATAGTGGGAATTTATCTGATGATGAGAGTCAAAAAACAAAAAGTAGCCTAACTCTTTCCTTACAACAAGTAGATTAACAAAAATAATTCACCGGAATTCGGTTTTTGCTTGTGATTTTATTTTAAAGTGGATATTTTTGCCGTAAAATTTTAATTTTATCACAACTATGAAAAAAATTATTTTAGCGGTCGCAACCGTATGTATGTTCGGGTTGGCTCAAGCACAGGAAACAGCCACTATCAGTCAAGGTATCAAAGTCGGAGGAAATTTAGCCAACTGGAAAGGTGATATTGCGGGTAACAACCCGAGAATTGGTTTCCATATCGGAGGTTTTATAGACATCAGAACTTCGGAAAAGCTATCCATACAACCCGAATTGTTATTTTCTTCACAAGGAACAAAAGTAGAAATCAATTTTTTTGGCGACCATTACAAAAGCAGAGCCGTAGTAAATTATCTGAACGTTCCGGTTATGTTTAAATATTATGCAGCCGAACAATTTACGATTCAGGCAGGACCTCAAGTCGGGTTTTTGCTATCTGCTAAAGAAAAATGGGAAGGCGGAGGAGACTCGGGAGAAGAAACAATTTCAGGTCTGAACAGTATTGATTTCGGAATCAACTTTGGCTTGGGTTACAACATCAACGAAAATATGTTTATTGAAGCCCGATACAATATCGGTTTGTCGAATCTGGTAAAAGATGCAGAGGGTGATGCTTCTGTACAAAACGCTGTATTTCAGCTGAGTTTAGGGTTTAGATTATAAAAATTGACTTTATAAAAACAAAATCCCTCTTGCAAATAGCAGGAGGGATTTTTTTATGCTGTTGGCTTATCAGGCTTTTCAATTTTAAAAAACCAGATGAAAAAGGAAATTGAGAGGGCATAAGAAAGTACCCAAATAATACCACCCAAGTTTTCAAAAAAGCTATTATCTAAAATAAAAAAAGAAATAAATGTCCCTAAAACTCCAATACTATTTAGAATAAATTTGACGTTCAATGTATCTGAATAGACAAATTTTATAAAAAGCATAATAATAAATGTAGGGAGCGAGAAAAGAAGACCTAATCCTATAAAAAACAAGTATAAAAATACAAAATCTTCAAAATCAGAAGTTGAAAAATTCAAGCCGGCTATTTCTAAAAGTATCATTAGAGGAGCTATCAAACAAGTAAAAAACCAAACTTTTAGAATATATTTCATATCAGGCTATTTCATTTCCAATTCCCGTTTTCCGTTTTCTAAAATCTTTATTTTCACAACAGTATGTTTGTCAGGAATCAAATTCGGAATTTTTTCTGCCCATTCCAAAAAGCAGTAACTGCCCGAATACAGATAATCTTCTACTCCAAAATCAAGGGCTTCTTCTTCTGATTTTAAACGGTAAAAATCAAAGTGATATACAGCTTTTCCGTTTGTGGTTTCGTATTCATTAACCAACGAAAAAGTCGGGCTGCTGATGGTGTCTTCCACATGAAGTGCTTTACACAATTCTTTGATAAGAGTCGTTTTTCCGGTTCCCATTTCGGCTTCAAACAAAATCACTTTTTCGGGATTTTGATCTAAAATCTTTTTAGCAACTTCGTCAATTTCTTTTAATGAAAACAGGATTTTCATTGGCTTAAACCGCTACTTTAGGAATTTGATTGAATGAAAATGACGAAAGCTCGGTTTGAGTTTTTGCGTGTTCAATAGTCATCGCTACAACTTTACCGTTTTTGTCGAGTTCTATAATGGTATTCTCGTTAATCTCTTTGGTTTCAACAATATCATTATCACTGAAATATATCAAAAGCGTGTCTGTATCTTCAAAATAGGTTATTTTCATAGCGTTATATTTTAAAGTTTCTATCAAAAAAAGCGTTGTGAATTGTTTCTTTGTCTTCTAAAATAACAACTCGCAAAAATTTTTGTTTTTCTTCAATGTATGCCCATCGTTTTATTCTTCCGTCAGTTTGAATTTCTTCACATACTGCATTATGAAACACATAATCAATCCATTCCGATTTAATTTCCTTTCTGTCGCTTCGTTCACGAGTAGCCAAAAAATACTGTGTAAATTTCATTTATGTGGCATATTTCCAACAAAGTTAGAAAATTATTTCGGACTAAAAACCAAAAACGGAATTATCATCTCCTCAAGCGAAATACCTCCGTGCTGATAGGTGTTTTTATAATAGTTCACATAGTGATTATAGTTGTTTTGGTATGCCAGAAAATAATCGTTTTTGGCAAAAATAAACGAACTCGTCATATTGATAGCAGGAAGCTGAATTTTGTGTGGGTCTTTTATGGCATACACATCTTTTTCTTCAAAAGTAAGGCTTCGTCCGGTTTTGTAACGTAAATTCAGGCTGGTGTTACGGTCGCCTATCACTTTGCTCGGGTTTTTGACGTTTATGGTTCCGTGGTCTGTGGTGATAATGAGTTTCATCTTCATTTGTTGTGCTTGCTGAATCATTTCAAGTAAAGGCGAATTTTTGAACCAACTCAACGTAAGCGAACGATAGGACTTGTCATTAGAAGCCAATTCTTTCACTACTTCCATTTCGGTTTTGGCATGCGAAAGCATATCAACGAAGTTGTAAACAACCGTTGTCAGGTCATTATTCTTAACCGATTTGAAATTCTCTGCCAGTTTTTTTCCGTCTCTAAAGTTGGTGATTTTGTAATATTCCTGTTTGATATTCAGCCCGAGACGCTTTAGGTGTTCGGTCAGAAATTCCGCTTCATACAGGTTTTTTCCTCCGTCTTCGACATCGTTTTTCCAGTATTGCGGATATTTCTTCTCCATTTCCAAAGGCATAAGTCCCGAAAAAATAGCATTTCGGGCATATTGGGTAGCCGTTGGCAGTATGGAGAAATAAGGCACTTCTTTTTCTAACTTATAATGGTTGTTGACAATGCTTTCAAAGACCTTCCACTGGTCATAACGGAGGTTGTCAATCACCACAAAAAATACGGGCTGTTCTTTTTTTACCAAAAACGGAACGACCATTTCCCTGAAAAGGTTGTGTGACAAAAGCGGTTTTTCGGTATTTTTATCAAACCAGCTTTCGTAGTTTTTCTCGATAAATTTTCCGAACTGGGTGTTGGCTTCGTTTTTCTGGGTTTCGAGAATTTC
>JBAYSC010000135.1:0-6717 GCA_041676345.1 Flavobacteriaceae bacterium
AACCCGATTTATAATGTGTACGAGTTTTGAAGACGACTCCTATATATATGATGCTCTTCGGGCGGGAGCAGTTGGCTATCTGACCAAAGGCGAAACAATGGACAAAATCATAGCTGCCATTAAGGAATCCTATCACGGAGGTGCCCCGATGAGCGCTACGATTGCCCGAAAAGTGATAAGTTTTTTTCATCAGGTGAAAGAAAATCCGTTGGAGCAACTCACCAAGACCGAAAGCGAAGTACTGGAATATTTGGCTACCGGAATGTCTTATCAGCAAATTGCAGATAAAAAATTTGTGACTCTGGATACCGTAAAAAAGCATATTTGCAACATCTATAGAAAACTACATGTTAACAATAAAATTGAAGCAATTAATTTATTAACCAAAAACCAGAAATTATGAACCATCAAAACGAAAAAAATCAGGAAAGAAAAGGGGTGAAATCAGTTATGAATCCGTTAACAATACTTTTTAGGGAACCACTCCCCGAAGAAGACGTTATAACTCTTTCGCAGGAATATAACCGGATAAGCATAGGGGGGCAGCCACTTAGAAACGAGTTTCTCCTTAATGCAGACCAGTTTATAGCTGCTATAAGTGAGGCAAAAAAGAAGTATGCCAATTTTGTGTTTATACAGCAGGACGGTGAACTTTCTTTAATGCTCCATCTTTCTGATTTGGAAGATGAAAAAGAGGAAGGAGATTTGTTGTATTACTTTGTGGAAGACAAAGGGATTTTTGAACTTGTACAGGAGCCCGATTTAGATGCTTATACCGAAAGAACAACAGAATATTGTACTAAATTAGGCAATGACATAGCTGCTGCAACGGGTACAGGCATACACAATACCGAAATTATCAGCTACACAACCATAGATATATTGATTTTCTGGATGTGTCATCTTGCTGAAAACCCTAATGATACATATAACCACCTTGAGTTGAAAATGATGCAGTTTCAACCGATTCTGAGCAGTGCACATAACACTCACTACACAGATCACCAGAATAAAATTGCTTTTGCCGTTCGTTTGGATTATGGGATAGGTATAAAAACAGATTATTATGATTTTGGAAATAGACGTCCTTAAAATTGCAGAGGGATTATTATTTTAGATATAAACGCCCTTAGATATGAATGTTTTTGTAATTATTTATAATGCTACATTATTTATTATACTCGGGCTGTCATTGCTTTTGGTAGCCCGGTATGGTAGTAAAAAGCAAAATTTTTTGTGGTTATACCTTTTGGTAACATTTGGGTTTGAATGTAGTGCGGTAATAAATTGGTTGCAGTTTCCTGCTGTAAATACAGACTGGATATATAAAAGCTATGCTTTGTTTTGTATTGTGTTTTTCGGAATTTATTACAGCAGGATATTTCCCAAAACCTATCGGAATATTGTAGTGATATTGACCCTGACGGCTCTTATTGCTTTTGCCAGTATTGCTGATTATACCGTTCAGGCTTTTGAACCGGGTATAGGTGTGCTTATCTCAGTTTTTTATATACTGCTTCCTCTTCTTTGGTATGTTTATGCCTTACATCATAACCTGAACCAAAAGATTACAGAAAACCCGCATTTCTGGATAAGTTCTGCCTTGTTGTTTTGGGGGAGTTTTTATGTATTTAGTATTTACCCTGCCAAATATCTGTACGAAAAAGACTTGTCATTTTATACGGTTATTATAAATATTAACTATATGGTAGCTGTGGTTATGTATGTCTTAATGGCTATCGGTCTGCTAAAGTTTAAAAGGCAAAAAACGTAATAGTATGGAACAACTTACCGAAGAAATAAAAACCACCTATTTTATTGCCATAGCGGTAATGTTGCTTCTGGCAGGATTTATTGCAATAGTTATTGTTATTCACAACAAAAGACATCTTTTTTATCTGAAAGAAAAACAGCTCAAAGAAGCCGAACTTCAAAATGTTTTGCTTCAGGAAGAATTAAAACGACAAAATGCCATACAAAAAGAACGGGAACGCATTTCCATAGATATGCACGATGAGTTGGGAGCGGGAATTTCCGCTTTGAAACTGCAAACCGAATTCATCAAACAGCAGATTGACGACCCAAAAATTAAAGCAGAAATCGAAGAGCTCCGAAACACTTCCGAAGCGATGAATCTGGCAATGAGAGAAATGTTGTGGAGTTTGAATTCTGAGAACGACAATCTGGGCAATTTTTCTCAATACATCGGGAATTATGCAGAGAATTTCTTTTTAAAGTCTGAAATTGAATTGCATTTTTCTACTTCGGGAATTGTCCCTTCTACTAAACTATCTTCTACCGTCAGGCGAAATTTATTGTTGTGTGTCAAAGAATCGCTAAACAATGTCCACAAACACAGCGAAGCTCAACATTTAAAACTTTCGCTCACTCAAAAAAACACTCATTTTATCATAGACGTGGTCGATGACGGAAAAGGAATCCCCGAAAAAAGCGAAGAAGGCAACGGTTTGCACAACATTCAACTCCGAATGAAATCTTTAGGAGGAAACTGCCTGTTTATGCCTGCTGCCAAGGGATTACACCTCCGGTTTGAAGTAGGATTGTAGGGGTGTTTGGGTGTTCCTAAAACCGCTAAAAAAAATCAGACAAAATAAAAGTTTTATGAAACACGTTTCATAAAACTTTTACTCAGCCCTTTATTCATAAGGCGTATGAAGGATTTTGCCAACTAAGAATTAAAGCACACCTACTTCTTTCATACACTCTTTCATCATTTGATAGGTTCTTTCGATATCGTTATCTAAACCGATTGAGAAACGGATAAGTCCGTCTGTGAGACCCATTTCTGCTTGCTCATCCATCGGAATTTCAGATGAAGTCGAGCTTCCCGGAGCAGAAAATAGCGTTTTATAGAATCCCAGACTCACAGCCAGGTAACCTAAGTTACGTTCTTGCATCAACTCCATCAATTTGTTGGCTTTTTCAAGGTTTCCTGCATCGAGGGTAAACATGCCACCAAAACCGAATTCGTGGTTTAGTATTTTTGAATATTGCTCGTGAGAATGGTGAGATTTCAATCCCGGATACACCACACGTAGTCCGTCTTGTTCAAATTTCTCAGACAGATATTGAGCATTTCTGCTGTGTTGTTTGATACGGATAGGAAGCGTTCTGAGGTTTTTCAGGATGCTGGCTGCTCTAAGGCTATCCATCGTAGAACCCAAAAGCATACAAGCTCCGGTATTTACGTCTTTCAGTTCGTTGATAAACTCGTTTGAAGCGCAAATCACACCACCAACCGTGTCGCTGCTTCCGTTGATGAATTTCGTAAGACTATGAACCACCACATCTGCACCCAACTGAGCCGGAGAAGCAGAAAGCGGAGAGAACGTATTGTCAACTACCAACCTGATATTGTGTTTTTTAGCGATTTTTGCAAGTGCTTCAATATTTGCTACTTCCAAAAGCGGATTGCTCACAGTTTCGCAATACAACACTTTTGTTTTCGGAGTGATAGCTTTTTCTACTTCGTCAAGTTTTGTGATGTCCACAAAGTTGATAGTGATATTGAATTTCGGAAGGAATTTTTTCATAAAAGCATAGGTTCCTCCATAAATCGTACGGCTGGAAACGATTTCGTCACCGCTTCCGCAAAGTTGAAGCAAAACCGGAGTGATAGCTCCCATTCCCGATGCAGTAACCGTAGCACTTTCTGTACCTTCCATCGCTGCCAGAGCCTGACTCAGATAGATTCCGCTTGGGTGCGAATGACGGGAATACAGATAACAGCCTTCTGTGTTGCCCTCGAAAGTATCAGACATTGCTTTTGCCGATAAAAATGTAAAAGTAGAAGAATCGGATATAGAAGGGTTTACACCTCCGAATTCTCCGAAAAATTGTAAGTCCTGAATTTTGTCTGCCGGATTGAACATAATTTTTATTTTTTAAGGTTAAATATTTCTTTCTACAAAGGGAATGAATCCTGAAATAAAAAACAAGAGAACAAAATTATTTTAGTTTATTTTTCTTTAATTAGGTGATTTAATAGAAAAAAAATCTATATTTGTTTTTGTAAATTCCCTTTTGTAAAAAATGTTATTAGATTCCACAGATAAAAAACTGCTTCAGCTTTTACAGCAAAACAGCAAACAGACAACCAAAGAGCTTTCTGTGAAGTTAAATCTTTCGGTTACAGCAGTTTATGAGCGAATCAAAAAACTCGAAAAACAAAAAGTAATCAGGCAACACACCATTTTATTAGACAAACATAAGATTGACAGGGCTTTTACGGTGTTTTGTCACGTGAAACTCATTCAGCACAGCAAAGAAAATATCATCGAATTTGAAAAAGAAATCAACAAACTCGATGAGGTTTTGGAGTGTTTTCACGTAAGTGGTGATTATGACTATATCCTAAAAGTTTGTGTGTCGAATATGGATGAATTTCGTGATTTTTTGGTAACCAAACTCACAGCTATCAAAAATATTGGCAGCACACAAAGTAGTTTTACGATTGGGGAGGTGAAAAATACTACGGAGTTTTCGTTGTAGTCGGGTTGTGTTTCGCTTTTTTACTCCCTTCATAAATCTCATATTTCACCAATCGGGCTTCGAGTTTTCCGTTGAAGAGTTTGATTTTTCGGGATGGTCTGAGTCCGACAAACTTTAAAGCTTCCAAGTTGGCTGTGATAAACCAAGCCTCTGTATTGGGGTAATTCTGCTTAAAAGTATCTCCGATTTCCCTGTAAAAACGTTCTAAATCAATATCCAGACGTTCGCCATAAGGTGGGTTAAAAAGCATAAAAAGTTTTGTGTCTGTTTCTTTTTTTGTGTCGAAAAAATTCTGTTGTTGAACAGTAATATATTCGTCCAGATTGGCATTTCTGATGTTGTCTTTGGCTTTTGCCACAGCAGACGGAGCTTTGTCGTAACCTTTTAGGGTGTGGTGAAAATCACGTGTTCTGTTGAGCAAAGAATCGGTTATTTTGTCGAACAAATCATTATCCCAATCGTTCCATTTTTCAAAAGCAAATTCTTTTCGGTTGATATTGGCAGGAATGTTACAGGCAATCATGGCTGCTTCTGCCAGAATGGTTCCGCTGCCACACATCGGGTCAAGAAAATCAGATTGTCCGTCCCAGCCCGCAAGCAAAAGCATACCTGCAGCCAAAACTTCATTTATCGGAGCAATATTGGTAGCGGTTCGGTAACCTCTGTGGTGAAGCGAACTTCCGGAAGTATCGAGCGAAACCGAACAAATTTCTTTCTGAATATGAATGTTGATTCGCAAATCCGGGAAATCTTTGTCGATACTTGGTCGTTTACCGAATTTATCCCGAAACTGATCGACAATGGCATCTTTGGCTTTGAGGGCTACAAATTGCGAATGGTTGAACACTTCGGAATTTACGGTGGTGTCTATCACAAAAGTCTGATTAGCAGAAATGTAATCACTCCAATCAATGCTTTGCACTCCTTTATAAAGGCTTTGTTCGTTAAAAGCCCGAAATTCTTTAATGGGTTTCAGGATTTTCAGAGCAGTTCTCAGGGCAATATTGGCTTTATACATAAAACCTTTGTCTCCATAAAAACTCACCATTCTCACTCCGGTTTCCACATTGGCAGCACCCAGATTTTTAAGCTCCTGAGCCAGTATTTCTTCAAAACCAAAAAAGGTTTTGGCTATCATTTTAAAATTGTCTTTCATCGGTTGGTAGTATTCAAAATCCCAAATCCCAAATCCTAATTTCTAAATCTCAAATCTCAAATCTCTTTCCTAAAAGTTTTTCTTCTTTTGTGGGTTTCGGGATTGAAGTTTTTCCACAAGAGTTGTATTTTTTTGTTTTCTTCCAGTTGCGGATTGGTCTCAATCCATTCGATTTGGTGTTTTTTGTAGGTCGAATAAAGTTCTCTGAAAATCAGTGAAGTAACTCCTTTGTTTTGATAGTCAGGGTGAACACCAATCAAATAAAATTCTACATTTTTACTGTGTTTGAGAGCTTGTATGAGGTGCAAAAAACCAATAGGGTAGAGCCTTCCGTGTGCTTTTTGAAAAGCCTTTGACAATGAGGGAATCGTAACGGCAAAAGCAACCAATTCTTTGGAAGTGTTGTCCACCACACACGAAATAAATTCCGGATTGATAAGAGGCAGATATTTCTTTTTGTAATGTTCTATCTGAAACTTTTCGATAGGCACGAAGCTCTGTAAATCTTTGTAGGATTCGTTGAGCAAAGCAAACATTTTGTCTGCATAAGGCATAATTTCTTTAGTGGTTTTGAAGTTGAGCGAAGACACATTATAGCGTTTTTCAATCACTTTTGACAAGGCAATGGCATTGTCAATATTCAAACCTTTCATACTGAATTTATATTCCAGCCATTCCGCTTGCTTTACAAAACCAAGCTGTTCCAAATGTTTAGGGTAATATTCGTAATTATAAAGCCCAATCATGGTGGCAATCTGGTCGAAACCGTCTGTGAGCATACCGGCTTTATCCATATTTGAAAAACCAACCGGACCTTCCATATATTCTAATTGACGGGCTTTCCCGATTTCGGCTACTTTGTCTAACAAGGCTTTGGAAACGGCAATATCATCAATGGTTTCAAACCAGCCAAACCGGATTTTTGATTTTTTGAGTTGCTCGACTTCAATACGGTTCACGATGGCAGCCACTCTGCCCACTACCCGTTTGCCTTTATAAGCCAGGAGAAAATGAGCTTCGACATTCTTAAAAATCGGATTTCTCTTAGA
>JBAYSC010000136.1:0-6590 GCA_041676345.1 Flavobacteriaceae bacterium
ACTGACGGGTAGCAAAACCAATCAGATATTTCGGAATTAGCGGATTGGTAAGGTTCAGAGCCATCTGAATAGCCACAACCCCTCCTACGAAAAACGAAATAAACATTGTGATTCCGAGCGAACCGATAATCAAATCATCGACTTCTTTGAGAATGAGCTGTTTCATTACCGAACGTTTGGTCGGTTTTACGAAAACCTCTTTCAGCATCAGAAAATAGGTCCCAATGTGGGTCAGCGTTCTTCGTGTAACAGGTAATGTAAGTATATTTGGTATCATTTTGTTGGGTGCTGGGTGTTGGGTGAACATCCGATGTTATTTAGTGTTCTTTCTGTGTAGTATCCGGTGTTCCGTCAATATTCAGATATATCCAGTCAAGCTGTTTTTCTCCATTCTTATAAGTCCCCTTTGCTTTTACTTTTCCGTTTTCATAATACTCTGTCCATTCTCCCTCTCTCATATCATTTATGGTGATGCCCGTGCTCAGAATATTTCCGTTTTCATAAAACAAAGTATTTACTCCATTAAATTTATCCTCTTTAAATTTTCCTTTAAAAACAGTTTGTTGCCCTTCGTAAAACTCATACACAAAACCTTCTTTTTTTCCGTCAATAAAAGGTAATAATGCTCCTACACCCAGCCCTGACTTACCACTAAAACTAATTTGAGTCCCGTTTAGTTTTCCTTCGGAATAGGGAGTTATATTCATTATTCTTCCCAGACTGTCAAATCTAATCTCGTAGTATGTATTTTTATCGTCAATCGTTTTGTAAATTACAACCTCCGGCTGTTCGTTGTTCCAAGTCTCTTTAACAATCACTCTGTCATCTTGCTTTGAGCAACCAAAAAACAGCATTATTACAGAAGATAATAACAGGCTTTTTCTCATAATTAAGTGCTTTTAAATTTACAAATCAAAGCCTATATCTCGTCTGTAATACATATTTTCAAAATGTATTTTTTCGATATTCTGATATGAAATTTTCAGGGCTTCTTTAAAATCGTTCCCAAAAGAAGTGAAGGCTAAAACCCGACCTCCGTTAGTAACAATTTTATCTTTATCAAATTTTGTTCCTGCATGAAAAACAATCGAGTTCTGAACATTTTCCAGCCCCGAAATTTCTTTTCCTTTTTGGTAATCTTCCGGATAACCTCCCGAAACAACCATTACCGTAACGGCACTTCGTGGGTCAATTTCCAATTCGATTTGATCGAGTTTTTGCTCTTTTAAAGCCAGAAACAGTTCTACCAAATCGGTTTTTAACCGTGGAATAACCACCTCCGTTTCAGGGTCTCCCATTCTCACGTTGTATTCGATTACGAAAGGTTCGTCTTTTACTTTAATCAGCCCTATAAAAACAAATCCTTTGTATTCAATATTGTCATTTTGAAGCCCTTGAATCGTAGGTTTTACGATACGGTCTTCAATTTTTTTCATCAGCACTTCATCAGCAAACGGAACAGGCGAAACCGCTCCCATTCCTCCTGTGTTCAGCCCTGTATCACCTTCTCCAATTCGTTTGTAGTCTTTGGCTGTGGGGAGGATTTTGTAGTTTTTTCCGTCTGTAAGCACAAAACAGCTCAGCTCAATTCCGTCCAAAAATTCTTCGATAACCACTTTGGCACTTGCTCCTCCAAACTTTTGGTTGAGCAGCATTTCGGAGAGTTCGGCTTTGGCTTCTGCCAAATCATTGAGAATCAAAACGCCTTTTCCGGCTGCCAGCCCGTCTGCTTTTAATACATAAGGCGGACTCAATTTTTCCAGAAAAGCAAAGCCTTCTTCGAGGTTTTCTTTGGTAAAACTCTCATATTTTGCCGTAGGGATATTGTTTTTTATGAGAAACTTTTTGGCAAATTCTTTACTTCCTTCCAGCGCTGCCCCTTGTTTTGAAGGTCCGATAACAGGAATATGGCAAAGAGACTTGTCATCTCGGAAAAAGTCATAAATTCCGTTTACAAGCGGATCTTCAGGGCCTACCACCACCATTTCGACCTGATTTTTCAGGCAAAAATCCTTAACCGATACAAAATCATTTGGGTTTATATCTACATTTTCTGCAAGTGTGTGAGTGCCTGCATTTCCGGGAGCCGTGAAAAGTTTAGAACAGCGACTGCTCTGAACCATTTTGTGGGCAAGAGCATGTTCTCTACCTCCCGAACCTAAAAGTAAAATCGTCATTTTTTTGGCTTTTTTCAAGAGTCCAAAAGTACGCTTTTTATTTTTCTGAGCCAAAGCCGAGCTAATTTTAGAAAGAAATAAACTCTATTATTTGTATATACAAGCTTGTTTTCGTACCTTTACCGTCTGAAAAATAAAAAAATTGTTTTGAAATCAATGATTCCCGTTTCCAAAAAAATCATCCTCAACGTAATGTATGCTCAGAATATCATTGCCGATAAGCTTATGGAAACCCTTAAACCCTATGATATTTCGATCGAACAATTCAACGTTTTACGAATTCTCAGAGGGCAAAAAGGCAAGCCTGTAAATATGGGATTTTTGCAGGAACAGATGATTGCCAAAACCAGCAACACCACCCGATTGGTCGATAAATTACTGCTAAAAGAATTGGTTGACCGACAAATATGTTCTGAAAACCGAAGAAAAATGGAAGTTACCATTACCGAAAAAGGGCTGGAATTGTTAGACAAAGTCGATGAATTGGTCGATGAGACCGAAGAAAACATAGTGGCTGTGTTTGGTACACAAGAACAGGAGCAACTGCTCACCTTGCTTGAAAAATTTAAAACCCCAACTATATGAGAATGATTAAATCTGTTGCTATCCTGCTATTTACAGGATTTGCCATGTCGCTTTCTGCACAAACCAAAGCAGTAAACACTCAAAAAAGTATGCTGAACTGGAAAGGCTACAAAGTAGTAGGTCTGCACGAAGGAACCATCAACCTGAAAGAAGGAAACCTGATTTTTGAGAAAGACAAGCTCAAAGGCGGAAGTTTCACAGTCGATATGACTTCGATTTCAAGTACCGATATGTCGGGAAAAGGAAAAGAACGCCTTGACGGACACCTGAAAAACCAGGATTTTTTTGATGTTGAAAATCATCCGGAAAGCACTTTGGTCTTCAAAAAAGTAAGTGAAAAATCAAAGGGAAACTATACCATCGAAGCCGACCTTACGATAAAAGGCATCAAAAAACCGATTACTTTTACTTTGGAAATTAAAGATAATACGGCTACGGCTCTGGTTCAGATAGACCGAACCCAATATGACATCAAATACCGCTCTGCCAGCCTCTTCCCCGATTTGGCAGACAAAGCCATAAAAGATGAATTTGACATCAATGCAACGTTGGTGTTTTAAAAAATTTGCTAACAGAAATAAAAAAACCTCACAAATCTTGTTGACTTGTGAGGTTTTTTGCTACTTGCAACTTACGATTTTGCTTCTCTATATTTTTGTAGCAGATAAAAAGCTCCTATAATTCCTGCAATCAAAAGCCAGATAACGGCTTGGTCAATATTTGCTCCTGCTGGTTCATCATCTGCTCCGTTTGGATTAAACGGAAACCCTGACGGAGCAGGAGGAAGAGGTTCTGCCAAAACAGTAAGGGTATTAGTGATAAAAAACACTACAACCAACAACTTATTTACAATTTTATTTTTCATAGTTTTTGGGTTTTTACAACTCCGACAGCTCCGTAAAAGCTATCGGAGTTTGATTAACGGATTTATCTCACTTTCTTGTTCAAAACCTTATCTTCGGTTGTAGTAACTTTCACAATATAGACACTTTCTGCCTCAAAATTAGGGAGATGATGAGTTGTCCCTTCTGCTTCGGAAGTATAAATTTTCCTGCCAAGCATATCAAAAACCGAAACTTCTTTCATATCAAATCCTTGTGTCTGAATTTGGAAGCCGTTCCCTTGTTTGAAAACAATCCAGTCTGTAATGTCGGGTGAAGGGGTTTCTGTATTCATTGTTGCTGTATGGTAAATCACTTCAAAACGAGTGTCAAAAACACCTTCCTGGCTCAAAAAGGTATAAGCTCCTTCATTCAAATTGTGCTGCACCTGATTGAGGTTGTCTTTCAGGTAAATGGTTGTATTCCCGTCTTCAAAAGTTCCGTCAAGATTATCTAAGGAAATACTAAAGCTTCCTGCATTTACGGCTCTGAAACCAAGCGGAACAATATCAGAATCCGTAAACGGAAGCTGACGACCCTGAATCACATAGTTTTCTTCGCTGTTTTCGATAAGCGAATACAGGGCGTTTCCTTCATAACCAAACATTTTGGCATCAATTCCCGTATCAACTCCCTGAGTAGCATTTTCGATATAGCCTATCAGAATCTGGTTAAAGATTGCTGTTTCGTTAGACAAATTGAGCCAGAAACGGTGTTTTTCGGTTGCCATTTGTTTGAAGAAAATATCATTTTCGGTGCTTCTCATAGCATTATTAAAGACAACTGATGATGTTGTTTCTTCTGTATGCACTACAAAACCCTGCCCGGACTGTATAATTCCGCCCGGCTCAAACAATTCTTCTTCGTCTCCTCCCATTTGCTGCACTCCTGTCCCTCCTGTCAGGTTATAATATGCCCAGTTGTTGATTCCGTCATAGCTTTCATCTACAGGAGGATTAACGTTTGTCCAGAAATAAATGACATCTACCCCTGCATTTCCACTGATAAAATCATAGGCATCAATAGGAGAAGGATACGGATTCCCGATAGAGTTAAACATATACGGGGTTGCGATGCTTATTTCTCCGTTATTCGGAACTCCGGCAAATTCTCCCTGATAAGGCTCTGCAAAATTTCCGCTGTCTCGTGTTACCCAGTCATTTTTGGCTCTGTAAAGATATCCTATAGCGGTTTCAAATTCGGTTGTGTCACTGTCCAGATTCGGTTGTGTTGCCCAAACCTGTTCCCAAGCTGTTTCTCCTAAAGTATAAACACGATTCCATAATGTTCCATAACCTCCTGAGGGAGAAACCTCAGAAAAATCTTTCAACAACATTCCCTCAACGGGTGAACCCCACATAGTATAATCCAGACGGAACATTGGTGAACTTTCCCGCCTTACTACAACTCCTCCCATGTTGACAGCTTCGTCATCAATCTGTATTAAAACTCCGTTATTGTTTATTACAAAATCTGTTACATCGGCTTGGTTGATAATGGCTTCCTGTACGGTTACAGACTTGCCCCAGTCGATACCAATATTTCCGCCCGGAGAAATTGTCAGTGTTTTGGCAGAAAAACTATCTGTTATACCTCCTACCATCAAACTACCCAGAACAGTAACGTCTTTGGTTATATCGGGTTCTATGTTGTTCAGCCAGTTGTTATCAGCTGTCCAGACAGCACCCGGAGGTAATATATTTATGGTATAATCTTCCACCTCACCGGTATCGTTATCTCCACAAAAATTACCTATAAGACTGTTTATGTTGAACGGAGAAGGGCCTCCGCCTCCACCGGTAGTTATCTTGGTCAGAACAATTCTTATACGGGTTTCTCCCAGAAGTGCTGTAGCAGGAATGTTAATCGTTCCTGTATAGTTAGGATTGTTATTGGAAGGATAAGATATTATTTCACCTTCGTCAGATTCAAAAACACCGTTTTGGTTAAAATCAACCCCTATTTTGACCGGATACAGAACTGTACTCCCAAAAAGGAATCCTCCATCCCTGACTAAAGTAAAAGAATAGGAGCCGTCAGCCTGTACCTCTGCACGCAGTGAAGTGAAATCTTCATAGCCTGTAGTAGAAGAGGAACTATTGTCAATACCTGCAAAAACAAATTTAGTGATGTTACCCGAACCCGAAAGATTTGACCCTGTTGCTCCACAATAATCTGTATAGAATGTGTAGGGTTCAGACCATGCACTTGTGCCGTCTTCGCAATGACTTCGCACATAGAACTGATATTCCGTATATTGTGTTAGTTCTGAAAGTATATAGGAGGTATCTGTCAATCCTGTTATAAGATTTTCTTCGGTTTGCGGTAAAAATCCTGTTTCTCCCCAGACTATATCAAAAGAGACATCGGTAGAAACACCAGAACCCTGCCACGAAAGGGTTACACTATTAAAAGTAATATCAGAAACTGCCAAATTAACCGGAGGATAACAGCTTGTAGGCTCAACACTCATAATTCTGATTTGTGCAATAACAGTATCGGGTTCGGAGTCCACAGTAGCATAAGATGCCGGAAGAGGTGAAGCGGGACTAACATTTGTGTTTCCGGTATATATCAGTCCCCTGTTTGTTCCTGAATCAAATGCCGCAAAACTACAGCCCGTATAGTTATCATTACCGGAAGAGTTTTCATCTACGGCAACCACCAGATTGCTTGTTCCGTCCCAGACAAAAGGAGTATCAAACACAACAGTCATCCAGGCATCAGCAGTAAATGTAACAATACCAGAAAACACCTGTGTAAGACCCGAAGCCGGAACCCAATCTGTATTGTTACCAAAAACGGCTTTGGAAGTATTCCCCAGATAAACTGTCCAGTTGTTGTAGGTGTTATAGGCTCCGACAGCCCCTATTACTTTAAAACGTATTCCGGTAATAGTGGTGTTTTCCGGACTTAAAACCGTGTTCAGCTCTGATGCCAGATAAAG
>JBAYSC010000137.1:0-6548 GCA_041676345.1 Flavobacteriaceae bacterium
ACAATCAGTTTTCATATCCTTTTTTAGGGTTTTTGTATTAACTCGCGGATTTAAGAAAGGATTCGTGCGGCAGCGGGGGGGGTCTTTTGTCAACGATTTTTATATTGTTCAGTTCGTATTTAAATGTTCTGATTGCCTATAATCAGTTTTCATATCCTTTTTTAGGGCTTTTGCCTTAACTTGCGGATTTAAGAAAGGATTCGTGCGGCAGCGGGGGAACTAAAATTAATTCCTCTGAAATCAGTACTACAAAAATGACAGGAAGATGGTATAGAAACTTTAATGATTATATGGAAATTGGAGATACCATTATAAAAAGAAAAGGAGAATTATCAATGTTTGTTCATAAAAAAGACACGGTTATGGTCTTTAAGCACAATTGTCAAGGAAAAGTTTATGAGTAAAAAAGAATATTAATTATGAAAAAAATTATTTTATTATTTTGTTTATCTTCTGTACTTGTAGCCCCTAAATTATTAGGTCAAAACAATATAGAAGCATTTACCCATCCACTGTCCGATGTTAAACAAAAAGTTTCAATATATCATTCTCCAAATGTGTATTATAAAGAACTTAAATCTGATACCGAGGCAGGATGGATAGTAACTATCAAACAAAAAACGGGCAATTATTTTCAAACTGATATCGAAGATTTAAAACTTTATGATATATGGATTCATATAGGAGATGTAGGGATTGTTGTGCAGAATTACGATTCCATTGCCATACCTGTTTATATTGAACCAGATACAACATCCCTTAAATCCCGATATATCTATGAAAGTTGTATCGGTTTAATATATAACATTTCAGACAACATGGTTTTTCTACAAATCATCAAAGAAAAAGAATGTTTTTTTGGTTGGGTTGAACGCAAATATTTGTGTGGAAGCCCTTATACTACTTGTCCCTAAATAAAATTTTAGTATAGTCAAAAAAATTTGAACAACACAGGTTTTGGCTTTCCCTTTTTCTTTGTAAAACACTACAATTGCTCGTTTTTTCTGAACTATTTTTCCAAAGCAAAGACTGCTATAACATTTTCGATAGCAAGTAAAATCAGAAAATTTGTTGAGGTGTTTTAAAAATTTTGTAATTTAGCCCTCAGTGTTTTAGGTTGTTATGCGGGAAGATTTTTTACATTATGTCTGGCAATACAAAAAGTTTGATTTTACAAACGCCAAAACCGTATGCAATAAAGAAATCACTATTCTGGATTCAGGGAAATATACCCAAGGGACGGGAGCCGATTTTTTTAATGCCCAGCTCATTATTGACAATTTGCGTTGGGCAGGAAATGTAGAAATTCACCTGAATTCTTCCGATTGGTATGTGCACAACCATCACAACGACCCGAATTATAACAATGTTATTCTGCATGTGGTCTGGAATCACGATGTAGATGTGTATTACAAAGACCAAACCATGCTGCCCGTTTTGGAGCTTAAAAAATATGTGCCCGACACCCTCAATACAGAATATATGAACCTACACCATATAAAATCCTGGATTTTTTGTGAAAATCAAATCGGGAACGTTAGTCCTGAGGTGCTTCAAGGCTGGAAACACACCTTGTTTTTGGAGCGGTTGCAGGAAAAATCGGCTCCTATGCAGGCTCTTTTGACCCGGAGCAAAAACGATTGGGAGGCTGTTTTGTTTTGTATGTTGGCTAAAAATTTCGGGCTGAACATCAACGGTAACGCTTTTTTTGAACTGGCAAAATCACTTCCTTTTGCCGTTATCCGAAAAGAGGCGTATGAAGTCGAAAACCTCGAAGCCTTGTTTCTGGGCAGAGCGGGGCTTTTGGAAAATGATTTTCAGGACACCTATCCCAAAGAGCTGCAACAGCGTTGGGAATACCTCAAAACCAAACACCGCCTGGCTGATGTAGTGCCTCAGCCGGTAGAATTTTTCAAGCACAGACCCGATAATTTCCCGACCATTCGGCTTGCCCAACTGGCAATGCTCTATCACAAAAATCAGTATTTTTTTGAAAACCTTATACAGGCAGTTTCTTTAGACGACTTTTATAAACTGTTTGCCATCGAAGTTTCGGAGTATTGGAAAACCCATTATATTTTAGACAAACAAAGCCCTCAGAAACGAAAACCGCTTTCTAAATCTTTTGTTGATTTGTTGGTTATCAATACGGTCGTTCCTCTAAAATATTTATATCAGCACTATCAGAACCAAACCGATTATGAGCAATTGCTGCAACCCGTTTTGGCTCTAAAACCCGAACAAAACATCATTATCAACCGATTTGCTCAAGTGGGAGTGCCATCAAAAAACGCTTTTGACACTCAGGCTTTATTGCAACTCAAAAAACACTATTGTGATGCCAAACGCTGTATGGAATGCAGTATAGGCAGGTCTTTGCTCAAATAAAACAATCTGTTCTTCTGTTTATGTTTCCCGATTTTTGCTGATAAACCTAAGAAAAATCGGGTTTTCAATAAGCTAATTTTCAGACAGGTTGCTAATTTGTTGCTGATATTTTTCACAAAACAGACAGCGAAGTAGAAAATAAATCTATATTTGTAAAAAATTAACTGCAAAAGATAACAAAATGACACAACAACATCCGCCACTTCCTACGGTAATCAGAAAACTACTGGTTGCCAACCGAGGAGAAATTTCCATTCGGGTACTTCGAGCCGCTTCTGAAATGAAAGTAAGAACCGTGGCTGTTTACACCTATGAAGACCGTTATTCGCTACACCGCTACAAATCGGATGAGTCCTATCAGATAGGGGAAGACAGCGAACCTTTGAAACCGTATCTGGATATCGAAGAAATCATCAGAGTTGCCAAAGAAAACGAGGTCGATGCCATACATCCGGGTTATGGTTTTCTGAGCGAAAACGTGGCTTTTGCCCGAAGATGTCGTGAGGAAGGAATTATTTTCGTAGGTCCTTTTCCGGAAGTTATGGAGCAATTGGGCGATAAAATTGCAGCCAAAAAACTAGCCCGTTCGGTGAACGTACCCGTGATTGAAGATGCTATGATTTCGGCTGATGAGATAGAGATAGCCGTTGAAAAGGTAGAACAAATCGGGTTTCCCGTAATTCTCAAAGCTGCTGCAGGCGGTGGAGGCAGGGGAATGCGTGTCATACATAAAAAAGAAGATATAGTTCCGCTTTTTAAAGAAGCATCGGGAGAGGCTTTGAAATCTTTTGGTGACGGAACGGTTTTTATCGAAAAATTCATAGAATCTCCTAAGCATATCGAAGTACAGCTTTTGGCAGATAATTTCGGGAATATCGTGCATTTGTATGAAAGAGATTGCTCGGTACAGCGACGTTTTCAGAAAGTAGTTGAAATTGCTCCGGCTCCCAATTTACCGCAAGACGTAAAAGACAAACTGTATGAATATGCCATCCGAATCGGGAAAGCGGTAAATTATAACAATGCCGGAACGGTTGAATTTTTGGTGGACAAAAACAACAACATTTACTTTATCGAAGTAAATCCGAGGATTCAGGTGGAACATACTGTAACTGAGGAAGTAACCGGAATTGATATTGTGAGAAATCAGCTTTTGATTGCTCAGGGAACGCATTTGTCAGACACCAGAATCCGTATTCCGAATCAGGAAAGCATCAAGCTGAAAGGTTTTGCGATTCAGTGCCGAATCACTACCGAAGACCCTTCCAACAACTTTAAACCCGATTACGGAACCCTGATTGCCTATCGAAATGCAGGAGGATTCGGAATTCGTCTTGACGAAGGAAGTGCCTATCAGGGCATGAAAATTTCTCCATTTTTTGACTCGATGATTGTAAAAGTAACAGCCAGCGGAAGCACGCTTTCCAGCACTTCCAAAAGGTTGTACCGCTCTCTTTCGGAATTTAGAGTACGAGGAGTTACCACCAACATTCTGTTTTTGAAAAGCGTTATCAATCACGATACGTTTATCAAAGGAGATTGTACGGTAAACTTTATTGACCAACACCCGGAGCTCTTTAAGTTTGAGCCTTTTAAAGACAGTTCGACTAAAATGCTTCGCTACCTGGCTAACATTCGTGTCAACGGACATCCGGATATAAAACAATATGATTCAAGCAGAAAGTTCCGCACTCCGGTAATTCCCCCAATAACCAACAAGGAATATCCGAAAGGTTCAAAAGATTTGCTTACCGAAATGGGCAGAGAGGCATTTTTGCAGCAAATCAGAAACAATAAACAAATTCAATATACCGATACGACTTTTAGAGATGCTCACCAATCACTTGTGGCTACCCGAATGCGGACACGGGATTTGATGGCTGTGGCAGGCGGGTTTGCCAAAGACAATCCGGAGATGTTCTCTATGGAAGTCTGGGGAGGAGCAACTTTTGATGTAGCTTTACGATTCTTACACGAATGCCCTTGGGAGCGATTGCAAAAGCTCAGAAAAGCTATGCCCAACACGCTGTTGCAAATGCTTTTCAGAGGAAGTAATGCTGTAGGCTATTCGGCCTATCCGAAAAATATTATCGGAAATTTCATTGAAGAAGCCTGGAAAAACGGAATTGATATTTTCAGAATTTTCGACTCGTTGAACAATCTGGAGTCGATGCTTCCTGCCATTCAATTCGTAGATAAAAATACTCAGGCAATTGCTCAGGCGTCTATCGGTTATACAGGCGATGTGCTCAGAGGAGGCAACAACAAATATAACCTTGACTATTACAGAGATTTAGCACGAAGAATTGAAGATGCGGGAGCTCACATGATTGCCATTAAAGACATGGCAGGGCTTTTGAAACCTCAGGCTGCAGAAGTGCTGATTCCGGCTTTGAAAGAAGTAGTTTCTGTTCCTATTGCTTTGCATACGCATGACACGGCAGGGACTCAGGTGGCAACCTATCTGAAAGCGATTGAGGCAGGAATCGATAGTATTGACTGTGCTTTGGCTTCGTTTAGCGGAACAACTTCACAACCGAGTCTGAATGCTATGGTCGCTCTGATGCAGGGTCAGGAAAGAGAAAACAAACTGAACTTGCAGAGCCTGAACCAATACAGTAATTATTGGGAAGCGGTCAGAGAAATGTATTATCCGTTTGAGTCTGATTTGAAATCTTCAACGGTTGAGGTCTATGATAATGAGATTCCCGGAGGACAATATTCCAACCTTCGTCAGCAGGCAGAAGGAGTGGGGCTTGGTGATAAATTACCTTTGATTAAACACAACTATGCTGTGGTAAACGAGCTTTTCGGAGATATCGTAAAAGTTACTCCGAGTAGTAAAGTAGTGGGAGATATGGCCTTGTTTATGACGGCTAATTCACTAACCAAAGAAGACGTTTTAGACGAATCGAAAACCCATTCGTTTCCGGCTTCGGTAGTTGGGTTTTTTAAAGGAGATTTAGGAATTCCGCATGGAGGTTTCCCTGAAAAACTTCGCAATATAGTGCTGAAAAACGAAGATAAAAATCAAGCACCATTGGCTCAGATTCTACCCGATGTGGATTTGGAAGAAGATACAAAAGCATTTTATGCGAAATATCCGGAAAGTAATTTCTTGGATTATCTTTCTTATAAAATGTTCCCGAAAGTATATGACGAATATTACACCCACAAGAATACGTATGGTGAAGTGAGCGAACTGCCTACACCTGCTTTCTATTATCCGCTTAAAAAAGATAAGGAAATCTCGATAAGGCTGAATCAGGGGAAGCTCATTTTCATCAAACTCTTGTTTGTTTCGGCTGCTGACGAAGAGGGAATGAGAACGGTAACTTTCCAGCTCAACGGAGGAAACAGAACGGTTCTTGTCAAAGACAATTCGGTAACTTCGACCAAATTGGCTCACCAAAAAGTAGCGAATCCTTCTAAGGAAGTCGGAGCTCCGCTACAGGGAAGTTTGTCTTCGGTAATGGTGAAAGAAGGCGATGTGATAGAAGTGGGCACTCCACTGTTTATCATCGAAGCCATGAAAATGGAAAGTACGGTTTCTGCTTCGGTTGGTGGAAAAATCAAACGGGTAGTGCTGAATCCGGGCACGATGGTTGATCAAAACGATATGGTTATCGAGTTTGAATAACAAACATAAGTCTCAATAAATCAAAAGCCACATAAAATTACTTATGTGGCTTTTCTCTTTACTTTACAAGGTGTTTTTAATCTTCTTTTTTTGAAGAATCTCCAACGAAATTCTGTGAGCTGTTTTTGAAGAGTATATTAAAGGTGGTCAGGCTTCCGTAGGAGCGGGTGATGTATTGTTGCAATTCGATTTTGTCGTCTTCCGTAAGGGTTTTGTGTGCATTGATTTTTTGCTCCATCACACGAAGTCTGTCTCTGAGCATTACGATTTTATGAAAAAACGTATCAATCGGGATTTCTTTTGCTTGCAGGGTTTTGTCAGCAGGTTGAAGAATCATTTTTCCGCCTCTGTAACGTTCTGCAATCGGGACAATTTCGGTAACATCACTCCATTTTTTCAGAATCCGTATCAGGCTGCTTTCAATTTCGGAAAAACTAACCGTATCTACTTCTTGCTCAATGGCTTCTATGATTTCAAAATCAGAATCTACTTCAATGGTTTCCAGTCCTTTTTCGACAAA
>JBAYSC010000138.1:0-6450 GCA_041676345.1 Flavobacteriaceae bacterium
TCACTTACTTATTATCTGTCAGCAAAAGGGTAATTTTTATTCTTTCTAAATAAGAGTGTGTTCGGGATAAACGGTCAGGTGCTGGGTGTTTGTCATCCTGAATGAAGCAAAGCAGAGTGGGGGAATCTGTAAATAAAAAAACGCCTCGAAAACCGAGACGTTTTTTCCTACCAACTTAACATAAAAAAAACACTTACAATTATTATGAAAACTACTTAGGGATTTAGAAACTGTTTAAAATTGTTTTGTATGGAATTTATTGACTATTTTTTCACTATTTTGTGATAGAGCACTCCTTGTTCGGTTTGGATTTTTATCACGTAAATACCCTCAGATTCCGAAGCAATATCCTGAATGGTTTGATAGTCGTTGACCAAACTGATGCGAATCAATCTTCCGGAAAGGTCATACCACTCTACTGATTTGATTTTTGTTTCGGATGAAATGGTTACTCTGTCTGTGGCAGGGTTCGGATAAATGGAAATTAGAGCTGCTAATTCGTGATTATCTCGACTTAGTTCTTCTTCAAACAAAGTCACAGCGTTATTAGTGATAATAGGATAATTATAATCGAAATAAATATCAGCTTTGCTCAATACCGAATCGCCTTCTTCAAGAGCTGTATGGCTTTTCATCACCAATAAAATATTTCCGTGACCGCCTGAGTCCAAATAAATCTGGTTGAAGAAAAACTCCGCTATATTGTCTCTCACTTGTGCTCTGACGTTGTGCGAAGCATTGAGCACCCTAAGGCTGGAAACATCATAGAGTGCTTCGTCAATTTCCATAGCTATTACTACGTTTTCAGCATAAAAATTTCCTGTGTTTTCAAAACGGATTACATAATGCAATTCTTCTCCGATGTAGTCAGGGTCAACCACATCGCCTTCGATACAGGTAATATCATTCGGGTCATAAGCTCCGACTACGGTTTGATTCAGGATATAAATATTGTCCATAACATTTTCATCTCCTGCCTGTGGCATAATCACGGAGGTAAACGTCAGAATATCATCAATATTCACAGGGTTTTCAGGGTCTGTCGGAGGGTTGATTTGCATGGTAACCAAAATTTCCCTGCTTTCAAACGGCAATAAATCTTCGTAGCTCCAGTTCATCGCTCCCGCTATTTGAGAATCGGGAGTAACTGAAGCAGAGACAAAATTCATCAGGTTTTGGTTATACACAAAGCTCAACCCATAGTCTTCAGACATCAGCTGATTTCCTTTGTTTCGGTAAACGATTTTATAGGTGGCTTCAAATCCCGGACGGGCAGGATTGATAGGAACAATCACTACTTCTAAATCAGGGTGAACTCCGTTTGGAGTGATACAGAAGTTTACGACTTCTTCATTGTTGTTATTGTCAGGGAAAGTAACGATTTCGGTAACAGGTGTTACGTTGAAGAAAGTTGGGTTTTCGACTTGGGGAGTTAGGGTGAACTCACCTTCTTGAGTGAATAATATGTAATTTCCGTCATTATCTGTAAAAGTACTGTTTTGGTCAACACCATCAGTAATATTTACTTTTATAAAAGATTGAGGAATGCCTGCTTCATCACAAATTCCGTCATTGTTTAGGTCAAATAATAAAGCCCCTGTGATTGTATTATAGTCTCCCGAAGGGTAAAATGTACAATAGGGGGAAACCTGTATAGAACCCTCTTCTACAAGGACTGATACAATACTGTCTATTTCAAAATCGTCAGCACAAACATAACAATTAGGAGGAAGATTATTCCAAAGTTCCCACCAAGAACCACTATCTATATTTGAAGATAAGCTGGTTCCGTTTTTTATGTTAATGTACTGGAGCTGGTCATTTCCATTAACCCACAGATATTCCAAAAAAGGGCTGTTTGACAAGTCTAATTCTGTAAGGCTATTACCTTGGCAATTTAATTCTGTTAGATTGATGTTGCTAGAAAGATTTAATTCGGTTAAAACATTGAAGTAGCAAATTAAATTAGTAAGATTAATGTTATTAGAAACATCTAATTCGGTCAAAAAATTTGAAAAACAATCCAGATAAATAAGATTAATATTGTTTGAGAGGTTTAGTTCGCCTATATTGTTGTTTGAGCAATAAAGGTGAGTAAGATTTACAAAAGCCTCAATTCCTGTCATATCCCCTACTTCCGATGAAGAAACATTTAAATAGTAAACATTCAGAGCTTCACTTACCTGAATTTCTCCGTCAGAATTAACATCAACAATCATATTGTTGCCGTTTATATCTTTTGCTATTTGGTTTGCAGTAGTTGCTTGTAAGAGTCTGAGTTTAAAAAATATACCGGGAATATAAACAATATCATCACTATTTGTGAATAAGTGAAAGCTTGTAACGACATAGCACCCACTTGAATTTTCTACTCTTACATAGATAGTTTGAGGAGATGAAATAACAAGAAAATTTGTAGCATTTACTATGGCAAGAATTCCTTGTTCTGCATCAGCATAGGTTACATGAAATGTAAGAGAGTAATCGGAACTTCCGTTTAGTATAAGTGCTGAATTTTCCGTTAAATCAAATACCCCGTCAGGGTTATAAAGATTTATAGGTTGTCCTGTTTCCGGAGTGGGTAGAAATACAACATCGAAAGAATAAAGAGTAGCCGTTCCGTCTTCCAAACTTGTCTTACGGGCATAAATCGTAAAGGGAGGCGGGTTTGTGTTATAAAAACTTGTGGTATTAAAAAGTAAGTTTTGGTTGTTCTGGGCATCAATGTAAGTTTCATAAAAGCCAATATCATAATCTGACAGGCTTGCTCCGTCTAAAATTTCAGGGATTTTAGCTGTTAAATTTGCTCCTTGAAATAAGTCATTATCTATATCGCATACTTCCAAAGGAGTAAGCTCTATCTGTGCCTGCATACTAAAAGAGGCTAAAATCGTCAGTAAGTAAAATATCTTTTTCATAGTGGTCGGGTTTTTAGTTTTTGATTATTTTTCCTGTTATTTCTCCGTTTTCGGTTTTGATTTTCAGGATATAAGTTCCTTTGTTAAGAAGCGTAATGTCTTGTTTGGTTTCAAAATCATTAATCAGGCTGGTTTTGATAAGCCTTCCTGAGAGGTCATAGAGTTCAATCGACTGAATTTTGGAATCAGCCGTTAAATTGAAATAATCGGTTGTCGGGTTCGGATATACTTTCAGGTCAATGTTTTGGGTATTTTCTTCAATGCTCATTGTGGTTTCAAAAACCGTAACCGCATCATTGGTAATAATAGGATAATTATAATCGAAATAAATATCAGCTTTGCTCAACACCGAATCGCCTTCTTCAAGAGCTGTATGGCTTTTCATCACCAATAAAATATTTCCGTGACCGCCTGAGTCTAAATAAACCTGGTTAAAGAAAAACTCCGCTATATTGTCTCTTACTTGTGCTCTGACGTTGTGTGAAGCATTGAGCACCCTAAGGCTGGAAACATCATAGAGTGCTTCGTCAATTTCCATAGCTATTACTACATTTTCAGCATAAAAATTTCCTGTGTTTTCAAAACGGATTACATAATGCAATTCCTCTCCGATATAGTCAGGATCAACCACATCACCTTCAATACAGGTAATATCATTCGGGTCAAAAGCTCCGACTACGGTTTGATTCAGGATATAAATATTGTCCATAACATTTTCATCTCCTGCCTGAGGCATAATCACGGAGGTAAACGTCAGAATATCATCAATATTTACCGGATTTTCAGGGTCTGTCGGAGGGTTGATTTGCATCGTAACCAAAATTTCCCTGCTTTCAAACGGCAATAAATCTTCGTAGCTCCAATTCATCGCTCCCGCTATTTGAGAATCGGGAGTAACCGAAGCAGAGACAAAATTCATCAGGTTTTGGTTATAGAAAAAGTTCAACCCATAGTCTTCAGACATCAGCTGATTTCCTTTGTTTCGGTAAACGATTTTATAGGTGGCTTCAAATCCCGGACGGGCATGATTGATAGGAGCAATTACCACTTCCAAATCAGGGTGAACTCCGTTTGGAGTAATACAGAAATTTACGACTTCTTCATTATTGTTATTGTCCGGGAAAGTAACGGTTTCGGTAACAGGTGTTACGTTGAAGAAAGTTGGGTTTTCGAGTTCGGGAGTTAGGGTGAACTCTCCTTCTTGGGTAAAAAACAAATAGTTTCCTTCGTTGTTGGTGAAGGAATACCCTTGTTCGGTTCCGTCATTGATATTTATTTTTGTATATCGAACAACATCATTTTCATCACAACCATTGTTGTCGAAATCATAGAATACAGAACCTGTAATGGTGTTATAGTCGCCTTCGGGTTCAAACGAACAATAGGAAGCTACTATTTGACCTGTGTTTTCCCAAATATTCAAATAAGGCTGAATTAAGGCTAGTTCAGCATCATCTGCACAGATGTAAATATTATCAGGCAGGTTTGCCCACATTTCCATCCAAGAACCAGAATCAACAGCAGTAGGGTCAAGATTTCCTCCGTTTTTGATGTTTAGATGTGTTAATTGAGGATTATTGATAGCCCAAAGTGTTTCTAAATTTGGGTTATTGGATAGGTCTAATTCTGTAAGGTTGTTATTGTTACAACTTAAAAAGCTAAGATCGGGATTGTTTGACAAGTCTAACTCTGTAAGATTGTTATTTTGGCAATCTAAGTAAGCAAGATTTATATTGTTAGAAACATTTAATTCGATTAAATTATTGAAGTGGCAAATTAAATCAGTAAGACTGCTATTATTGGAAACATTTAATTCGGTTAGCGAATTAGATTCACATCGCAAATAATTAAGATTCAGATTGTTAGAAAAATCCAACACTGTCAGGCTGTTTGAAAAACAATGTAAAACAGTAAGGTTAACAAAAGCTTCAATTCCCGTTAAATCCTGAATATTTGAACTTATAACCTGTAATTGATAAACATTGGCTGCTTCGCTAACCTGAATTTCTCCGTCACTATTGGTATCAATTACCATAGGGCTACCGTTTATGTCTCGGGCAATAATGGTAGTTGTCGTGTTTGCCTGTAACAGTTTGTTTTTAAAATTCACATCGGGAATATTGACTATCTGAGCATTAGCCATTCCGCAGAAAATAAGTGCTAAGTAAAATATCTTTTTCATAGTGGTAGTATTTTGGTAGTTAAGATTCTATAGTTGGTGTTTAAAGTGCTTTGAGTATTTCTGCCAGCCGTTCTTTTTTGCGTTGCGAAACGGGTAAATGAGAGCCGTCTTCCATTACGATATAACCGCCATCTTTTTTGATATATGACTTCAAAAAAGTTAGATTGATAAGATGTGATTGATGTATGCGTTCAAAACCGTGTTCTGCCAAAAGCTCTTCATATTCTTTCAAAGTTCTGGAAATCAGCATTGTTCTTTTGTCTTTCAGATAAAACTTGGTATAATTGTCTTCTGATTCACATCGGATGATTTCGTTTACGTTAAAAAGGTGAATGCCGTCACTCGAAGAAAGGGCAATCCGTTTGAAATTGTCGTTTCGCTTTCTGATGTTTTCCAGCAGCAGCTCGATATGCCCGAAATTCTCGTTTTTCTGCAACGTAGTTTTAATCTTTTTGACAACATTGTGCAGCTCTTCCGGGTCGATGGGTTTGAGCAAAAAATCCAAAGCCGAAAACCGGAAAGCCTTGATGGCATACTGTTCGTGAGCTGTGATAAAAACCACCTGAAAGGCTATTTTGCCTTCGATTTCGGTAATTTTTTCCAGAATGTCAAAACCGGTTCCGTCATTGAGTTGAATGTCCAGAAATACCACCTGTGGTTTTTTCAGGCTGATTTCCGAGATGGCATCATTCACATTTTCCGCCTCTCCGACAATCTGAATCTCCGGAGCATACCGGGTTAACAGAACCTTGAGTCCGTTTCTCAAATTGTTGTCGTCATCTATTACTACTGCTGTTGTCATTTTTTAGTTCAAAGTTTAAAGTTTAAGGTTATGAGGCTTCGACAAGCTCAGCCTGACATAATCCTTCTGCAATCAAAAATCGTTAATCTCAAATCCTAAATCGGTAACACCACCACGACTTCTGTTCCCGAATAGGTTTCTTCAATGGTGAAAAAAGCCTTTTTTCCTGTGGTTTTTTCAATCATTTTCAGTCGTTTTCTGATGATGTCCAAAGCCATAGACTGATGTACGAAAACCGAATTTTCCTTTCGCTCCAGCGAAGTTTTATATCCGATTCCGCTGTCTTTTACCGTGCAAATCAAATGGTTTTCTGATAGAGAAAAGTCAATCGAAATGAGTCCTTTTTCTTTTTTCGGAACAATGCCGTGAAGGATGGCGTTTTCCACAAATGGCTGAATCAACAACGGAGGCAAAGCCATATCGTCTTCGATAGTTTGGTCTTTGGTAATGGTGAAATCAAAAATCCCGTTGAAGCGAAGTTGTTCCAGCTCCAGATAGTTTTGCAATCCTTCGATTTCTTTATCTACCGGAATAAGCGATTCTTTGGA
>JBAYSC010000139.1:0-6347 GCA_041676345.1 Flavobacteriaceae bacterium
AAGTTGCAATGCTTTTTTGTAAGTAAATGACAGTCAATCTATTGAAAAATCAGCTATAAGGTGTCAACAAATATACCCAACCTGTTCTTCGGCTTCCGTCTGCAAAATGCACCACATAATAATAGGTGGCAGTAGGCAGCATTTTTCCGTTTACGGAAGATTGCCCGTTCCATTCTTTGTTGTAATTTTCTGACTGGTAAACCATTCTTCCGTAACGGTTGTAGATTTTCAGGTTTTTTACGTTGAAATTCGACAGGTCGAAATAATCATTGAGTCCGTCACCATCAGCCGAAACGCCTTTTTGGATTTCGCAATAGGTGCTTTCGATAAAGATTTCCGCAAAAGATTCGCAACCCAAAGCATCGGTTACTACCACCTGATAAAGTCCGACAGATTGCTCGGTAATGTCAATAGAATTTTCTTCAGACCAGAATCCGCTTGGGCCTGTCCAATAGAACGTGGCATCAGGAAAATCGTCATTATTTACAATGGCAACCACATAGCGGTTTCCGACACATTCTCCGTGAAGCTGAGGCAAAATAATATCTGTATTTTCGATAATTTCGATAGATTCAGAAGTCGAACAACCGTTCCAAATCACCTCAACGGAATAATTCCCTTGCTCAAATATTTCGATTTCAGCTGCATTGAGATTTTCAATTTCCGTGTTGTTAAAATACCATACGAAATCTACCTCTGAGTTGTTGAAGTTTCCTTCTACAGAAAGAATGCTGCTTTGGTTTTCACAAATAATCGTATTTCCGTTGATTGCAAAATCGGGCAAAGGCTTCACTTCGACCAAAACCTGTGCAGGCTCCGAAACGCAATCTCCCAATTGAGCCACGACAAAGTAAGTTCCGCTGTTTTGCATTACGGATTCCGCAAAGTTAAGGACATCTCCCGAAGTGGTTGTTCCGTCTGGTGCTGTCCAGGAATAGGTATATTGTGCATTTGGATTTTCAAGTGAAATTTCGAGTAATTCTCCTTCACAAACCGGATTTACCGTGTTAATAACGGGAGCTTGCGGAATTTCCTCTAAGGAAAGTTCGATAACGGCTTCTGCTGTTCCGACACAATCAATTGTTACGGAATATTTAAAGAGATAGGTTCCCAAATCCAGATTTTCGGTTGAAACCATACTCCCGTTTAACATTCCCGTAGCAGAAAGGTCTTCCCAGATTCCGAAATCATCGACTTCGGCAGGGAAAAGCGAAAACAAATCTACTTCTTCGCCCGTATGACACAAAGCAACCGAAAGGTCTTCACCTGCATTGGGCTGGGGCAAATTAAATTCGATTTCGAATAATATGGTTTGATTCAGACAAGAATCCGGGCTACCTCCCGAAACATTCAAAACATAAGTAGTAGCATGAATCTCTGAGTTGAATTCATCAAACACTAACTGATTTGTCGTGCTTAATATTTCGGTTTCATTGCCTTGTACATACCACTGATAGTCTAAAAAGGAATAGTTAATTACCGATAACATAGCCGGAGCACCATTACAGAACTCGGTTGCTGTAATTTCGATAGAAGGCATATCATATACGTCATAAATTCCGTTCATAATATTGCCACAAGCATCCATTACCTGAAAATTATAGATTGCAGGTTCGAGATTTGAAAAAGTATTGTTGGTTCCGTTGTTTATTACGAAAGGCTCTCCGTTTTTGGTGGTTATGCTGTATTGCAAAGGAGCAATTCCGGTAGCTTCAACCACAGCTTCGTTATTTTCAGCACATGGAAAGATTTCAATATTGACAATTTGAGGCCCTCCGTTGATATAAAACTCAAAAATAACTTCTTCACACGGGGAGAAACCTCCTCCGTTTCCGTAAACTTCATAATTTTTCACAATACGAAACTGCCCGCTATAAGGAATGTTATAGGTTGTGCTAAAGTTCTGAATCGGGTAATTGGCTCCGGAAGGGCTTTGCCATACTCCGGTAGTTTCGTTCAATTTTTCCAGACGATAATAACTAAAAGGAGGAGGGGGAGAGATAGGAAACACATGATTTGCCTGATGCTCCATATACAACTCAAACGAACCGCAATTTTCGGTAATTTCAAGTTCATTCAATGCAATCTCATATTCAATAACCGTTACCGGAACCGTATGTTCTCCGCAACCGTCATTGATTACAAACGTATAATCTCCTTCCACAAGCCCGTTCATACTCACAAACCAGGCATTAAAAATGGCTACTCCGTGAATATTTGCCGAAATGTTTAAAGGAAGTGTTTCGGGAAAATCATCGGGAGCCTGGGTAATAAAAGCAGAAAAAGGCTGGTTTCCGCTTGTGGATGTCAGGCGTACTGACCCAAAACCGGAACAACCCGGAGCATTGGCTACCTGAAAACTTCCGGAAAAAGGATAGGGAGTGATGGTTTCATTGACCGTAAAAACATTTCCGCAAACATCGGTTATTTCAAAAGCATAATACCCTAGAGGAATATCTTCCATTTGCAACGTATTTCCCGAAATTCCGGGCACGTTATAAGGCAAGGTATAAGGATAAGAATCAGGAGCCTGAGTGAGGATAACTGTTGCCAAATCGTTATTATGCCCGATTATAATTTCACCCAATCCCGAGCAGTCAGAATAGGCTACTCCATTGACATTCGGATCGCTGATTTCGACATCTATTTCAAAGGAAACGGTTTTGGTTCTTCCACAGGAATCTGTTACGGTAAACGAATAATTTCCTTCGATAAGCGGATTAGAAGTCGAGCCAAAAGTAATTTCTCCTTCCGTATAAGGACCGGGATACTGAGCATTGTATAAAGCCGGATTAAACCCATCGGGATAGGACGTAAAATTAAGTGTAAAAGGCGGAATATGGCTGGCAACCGTTACTTCGAGAAGATAAACACAATCCTGCAAAACAGGCATAGCACTGGCTGACATTGAGGAGTTTACGGCATTAGCGGGAAAAGTATATACATTACCGCAAAAATCGGTTATCTGAACGTCATAGAAATATTCCTGATCCAGATAAAAAGGTATTTCGTGTCCGAAAGCAGGCGAATATACAGTTCCTGCATTCTGCACTATGGGAGCAGAACCGTCAGGCGGATAAATCGTATATTGCACCTGAAAAGGAAGGCTGTCCGGAGAAGCTTCAACGTTTACTACGGTCAACGTAGTGTTGGTGGTGCAGGAAATTAAATCGGTTTGTGCCAACGCTCCCAAAAGTGTTATTTCAGGAAGCGGTTCATAAATAATCGTATGGGCTTGCACCACGGCTTCTCCACAATCGTCATATACTCTGATTTGATAGGTTCCTCCCGAAAGATTCTCAAACGTATTGGAAGCCTGAGGAGCTACAATAACAGGTCCTGAGAAAATTTCGTAGGAAGCCGGATTTCCCGAAGTAACATTAACCGTAATCACTCCGTCATTGGGGCAAACAATATTGCTTTGTACAACATAGGTGAGCGGAACAATGAGATTGTCAATGGTAACTTCCTGCTGTTGAGTACCTGAACCTCCTCCTAAAGATTGGGTTGCCACGACCAAATAGGTTCCGGCTACCAAACCCGTCAGGGTATTGGTGGTAAGGTTAGCCATAGGTGTAGTTGTGTTGGGAAGCAGATAAACTGCATAATCCATAGTAGATCCGGGTTGTGTATCAGAAACCGTAAAAGTTAAACTTCCGTTCCCCAAACAAGTCTGATGAATTACGTCAACCTGAAGTGTAAAATCATCAAGTTGGGCAAAACTCCAAAAAGAACATAAAAATAATACCGAAGAGAGTAATTTTTTTATCATAATCTCAAGAAAAAAATTTCTCAAAAATACATAAAAAAACCTACATTTGAAGCCTGAAAATTTATTATAATGATTTTTTTAAAACTTATCGGATTCCGCAATCTGCTTTTGATTGCCTTGGCACAACTTGTTTTTCACTTCGGGCTTTTGAAACAGCAAAATCTCGTGTTAGCTTTAGAAGACTGGCAATTTTTATTGCTTGTTGTGGCAACAGCCTGTATTGCAGCAGGCGGTTTTCTCATTCAGGCGGTTTTAGCCAAAAACAATCCGGTTTACAACTCTGAAGTCAATGCCGTTTCTGAAGCTACTGCCTATAATCTTTATGCCGTTCTGAACATCGTAGGGGTCGGGATTGGTTTTTACCTTTCCAACCTTATCGGGAAACCCGGTTTTTCGGGAATTTTTATCATAACTGCTGCTACGCTTTATCTGTATGCTTCTTCGCTGAAAAAAAGCCTGATTGTCGGGAATCTGATAATCGCTCTTGTTTTGGCTGTAAGCATTCTGATTGTGGGAATTTATGATTTGCTTGCCGTAATCACTCCGGAGAATCAGCCGTTTTTAAAGGTGCTTTTTGAAATTTTTATAGATTATGCCCTGTTTGTTTTCCTGCTTGGTTTTATCAGAGAAATAACAGGCAGTCTGGCAACGGTCGAACAGGATTTAGACAAAGGCAGCAAAACCCTTCCGATTGTTTTTGGGCAACGAAATACCAAAATCATAAGTACGCTTTTAACCGCACTCCTCATCAGTTTACTGGTTGTTTATATAAGTAAATATTTGTTTGTCAACGAATTGTATATCGCTACTTTTTATGTAATGGCTGTGGTTTTGGCTCCGCTTCTTTATGTAGTAGTTCGTTTGTGGAATGTAGATGAAACCAAAGAATACATTCAGCTCAGCACCATTTTAAAAGGAGTTCTGGTGCTGGGGGTGCTTTCGGTTTTGGTTATCGAATTTACTAAATAACCGAACCATGAATCTGAAAAATCACAAATTGATTTTGGCTTCGGGCTCTCCGAGAAGGCAGCAGTTTTTCCGGGAGCTGGGTTTGGCGTTTGAAATCCGGTTGAAAGAAGTGGAAGAAACCTATCCTGACCACCTGCAGGCTCAGCAGATAACCGATTTTTTAGCCCGACTCAAAGCCGATGCTTTTGAGCTTTCGGAAAACGAAATCTTAGTAAGCAGTGACACTATCGTATGGCTCGAAGACGAAGCTCTGGGAAAGCCTTTGAACTATGAAGAGGCTTTTGTAACTTTGAGGAAAATTTCGGGAAAAACCCATCAGGTGATTACCTCGGTTTGTTTGAAATCAACAGAAAAAACAAAGATTTTCAACGATATAACTCTGGTTACTTTTGCTGAATTATCTGATGAGATGATTCGGTTTTATCTGGATAATTACAAGCCTTTTGATAAAGCAGGAGCTTACGGAATCCAGGAATGGATTGGGCTGGTGGGTATCGAGAAAATCGAAGGTTCCTACACCAATGTAGTAGGGCTCCCGACCCAAAAATTTTATAACGAATTACTATGTTTTATCTGAAAGCCACATTTTTTGAAAACTACAACCAACAAATCGTAGCAACACTGATTACCGTTGTTGTTTTTTTTGTTCTCAGAGCGTTTTTTAGTTCTATCGTAAAAAAAGTCGGAAAGAAATCTGAACTTAGCGAAGCCCGCACCAATCTGGTCTGGAAATATATCAATATGCTTATTTCGACTTTGACCATAGTGGCTTTGGTTACGATTTGGGGTGTGGGAGGTGAAGATATTTTTCTGGTAATTTCGTCTGTGTTGACCATTATCGGAGTTGCTTTTTTTGCTCAATGGTCTATTTTGAGCAACGTAACAGCAGGAATCATATTGTTTTTTTCGTTTCCGTTTAAAATCGGAGACCGGATTCGGATTATGGATAAAGATTTCCCTGTTGAAGCCGAAATCGAAGATATCAAATCGTTTTATACGCTACTCAAAACAGCAGACGGAGAAGAAATTGCCTTTCCGAATAACCTTTTACTACAAAAAGGAATTGTTATCGTTGCTAAAGAAGCTGTGGAAGAAAAAGATTTTACGGACTGATTTTCACAAACACAGATTTACACAAATTTGCACAGATTTAAAATTTAACACACTACAAACAATTATTCCTTACTTTTGTTCTGTAACCTTAAAACAAGTTATATGAACGACTTTGTCCGACTTCCGTTTTATGTGAGATTAGCTTCGGTTTTGCTTGCCCTCACACTTATACTTTTGATTCTTTATATCGGGAAAGGCGTACTTGTTCCGGTACTTGTTGCCCTTTTGTTTGCGATATTGGTTCGCCCGATAGCTCTATTTTTTAAGCGGAAACTTCGTTTCCCTTCGATTGTAGCTTCCATTGTTACTGTATTCCTTTTTGTAGTGCTCATTTTGGGAGTATTGACTTTTATTTCTGTTCAGATAGGTAATTTTTCCGAAGACTGGGAAACCATAGAACAAAACATTACCATTCACCTTGCCAATCTGCAAAACTTTGTGCAGGATTCTTTCGGACTTGACGAACACGACCAGAAGAGCTTTATTTCTAATG
>JBAYSC010000140.1:0-6292 GCA_041676345.1 Flavobacteriaceae bacterium
AAAGACACGATGGCAATTCTCATCGTGGGGTTAATGTTCGGGAGTATAACCACTGCGATTGTTAGTGTATTGACTTATTTTAGCTCGGCCGAACAACTTAAAAAATTCACTTTCTGGTCACTGGGAAACCTCGGAAATCAGTCGTGGAATTCCATTGTCATATTATCTTTTTGTTGTTTTATAGGATTTTTGCTTAGTTTTTTGTGTATTAAACCTCTCAATGCCTTACTTTTGGGAGAAAATTACGCTAAGAGCATCGGAGTGAATTTTTCCAAAACCAAAGTTATTATTATTGTAGCAACCAGTATTTTGGCAGGAAGTGCCACCGCCTTTGCAGGGCCCATTGCTTTTATAGGTCTGGCAGTTCCGCATTTGGCAAAATTATTTTTCAGAACTTCAGACCATAAAGTTTTGTTTTGGGCAACTCTTGTTTTCGGAGCGATGATTATGCTGATTTGTGATACGATTGCTCAAATGCCTGGTTTTGATTTTGTATTACCGATAAATGCCGTAACTTCCATAATTGGTGCTCCGGTTGTGATTTGGCTTTTGGTCAGAAAAAGATAAATGCTTATGAAACGAAGGGAATTTATACAAAAAACAGCTTTAAGTTCGGTAATGGTAGGTGTTTCGACTTTGCCGTTGATGAGTTTTGGTAATGCAAAAACCAAACATATTACGATTCTGCACACCAACGATACACACAGTCATATCGACCCGTTTGAAGCCGATCACCCCAGAAATCCGAACAAAGCAGGAGCAGCCCGAAGAGCCACTCTGATTGAGCAAATCCGAAGGGAAAACCCCAATACATTACTGCTCGATGCAGGCGATATTTTTCAGGGAACACCTTATTTTAATTATTATGGAGGCGAACTCGAACTCAAATTGATGAGCATGATGAAATATGATGCTTCTACTCTGGGGAATCATGAGTTTGATAACGGTCTGGAGGGAATTTTAGCACCGCTTCCGCATGCTACGTTTGATTTTATAAACTCCAATTACGATTTCTCGAATACCATTCTTGACGGTTACATCAAACCTTATAAAATCTTTACGGTTGACGGAATAAAAATCGGAGTTTTTGGACTGGGAATCGAATTGCAGGGTTTGGTAAGCAAAACAAGTTATAAAGAAACCGTTTATCTCGACCCGGTTGAAATTGCTCAGGATATGACCCGCTTGCTGAAAGACGAAAAAAAATGTGATTTGGTTATTTGTCTTTCGCATTTAGGCTATCAATATAACCACGACAAAATTTCTGATGTGGTTTTAGCCCAAAAAACCCGAAATATTGATTTGATTATCGGAGGGCATACACACACCTTTCTCGACAAGCCCACAGTTTTAAAAAACCTTGACAATAAAGAGGTAATTGTCAATCAGGTAGGCTGTTACGGAATTAACTTAGGCAGAATCGACTTTTATTTTGACAACGATATTGCCTCTCACAAAGGGGTGAGTATTGAAGTATAAAATAATCCCTGACAAGCTTTAAAACCTGTCAGGGATATTTCTATAATGTGTACATTTTCTTTCTCAATTCCTGAACTTTCGGGTCATCAAGATATTCATCAAAAGTCATATAGCGGTCAATCACTCCGTTTGGAGTAAGCTCAACGATTCGGTTTCCAACGGTTTGAGCAAATTCGTGGTCATGAGTAGTGAAAAGCACGGTTCCTTTGAAGTTTTTAAGCGAATTGTTGAAAGCCGTAATACTCTCCAAATCCAAGTGATTGGTTGGTTCGTCAAGCATTAAAACATTGGCTCTGAGGAGCATCATTCTCGAAATCATGCAACGAACTTTTTCTCCTCCCGACAGTACCGATGATTTTTTAAGAGCTTCTTCACCCGAGAAAATCATTTTCCCTAAGAATCCTCTGATATAAACCTCATCACGTTCTTCTTCGGTTTTTGTATATTGACGAAGCCAATCGACCAAAGTTAAATCATTATTGAAAAATTCATGATTTTCAGACGGAAGATACGATTGTGTCGTGGTGATTCCCCAATCGTATTTTCCGGTATCGGACTTCATATTTCCATTCAGGATTTCATAAAAAGCTGTCGTAGCACGGGAATCTCTTGAGAAAAGTACGATTTTATCACCTTTGGCAACATTCAAATCAATATTTTTGAAAAGCGTTTCTCCTTCTACCGAAACACTCAGGTTTTCCACATTCAGGATTTGGTCGCCTGCTTCCCGTTCCTGTTCAAAAATAATGGCAGGATAACGTCTGGAAGAAGGTTTAATCTCGTTGATGTTGAGTTTTTCAATCATTTTTTTACGGGAAGTAGCTTGTTTCGATTTGGCTACGTTGGCAGAGAATCTACGGATGAATTCCTCCAACTCTGCCTTTTTCTCTTCTGCTTTTTTGTTCTGCTGGGCTCTTTGTTTTGCTGCTAATTGCGAAGACTCATACCAGAACGTATAGTTTCCGGAATAGTGAGTGATTTTCCCGAAATCGATATCTGATACGTGAGTACAAACCGCATCCAAAAAGTGACGGTCGTGAGATACTACAATAACGGTGTTTTCATAATTAGCCAAGAAGTTTTCTAACCAACCGATGGTTTCAAAGTCCAAATCGTTGGTAGGCTCATCCATAATCAATACGTCAGGGTTTCCGAAAAGAGCTTGTGCCAATAGCACACGAACCTTTAGTTTAGCCTCCATATCTGCCATGAGTGTATAGTGGAAATCTTCAGAAATACCTAGGTTAGATAGGAGCGAAGCTGCATCAGATTCTGCATTCCAACCGTTCATTTCGTCAAATTTTATTTGTAATTCTCCGATTCTGTCTGCATTTTCATCAGAATAATCAGCATAAAGAGCATCCATTTCTTGTTTGATTTTAAACAGCTCTTTGTTACCCATCACTACAGTTTCCAAAACCGTATGTTCGTCAAACATATTGTGGTTCTGATTCAAAACCGACATACGTTTGCCCGGCTCTAGGTGAACACGTCCTGAAGTAGGATCAAAGTTACCTGAAAGGATTTTTAAAAAAGTAGATTTTCCTGCTCCGTTTGCTCCGATAACTCCGTAGCAATTTCCTTGAGTGAAAACGGTGTTTACCTCATCAAACAAAATGCGTTTGCCAAACTGAACCGATAAATTAGATACTGATAACATGCTATAAATGTGTTTAAAAAATTGGTGCAAAGGTACGGTTTTTAATCCAATGTTTAAAGTGATGAACTTTTTCTGAAAAAGACTTTTTTTGATTCAAGAAAAAAGCGAACTTTGCCAACCTTTAAACAAGAAGAAGAATATGCTTTTCGATAGAAAAAACCTTAGCAATACTGAGCTTTTAGAGCTTTACAAAAAACTCCTTAAACCACGATTGATTGAAGAAAAAATGTTGATTTTACTCCGTCAGGGGAAAGTCTCGAAATGGTTTTCCGGAATAGGGCAGGAGGCGATTTCGGTTGGAGTTACTTCGGTTTTAGAGAATGATGAATATGTGTTGCCAATGCACAGAAATCTGGGAGTTTTCACCACTCGTGAAATTCCGCTTTATCGTCTTTTCTCGCAATGGCAGGGAAAAGCTAACGGATTTACCAAAGGAAGAGATCGTTCGTTCCACTTCGGAACACAGGAATATAAAATCATTGGGATGATTTCCCACCTTGGGCCTCAATTGGGAGTGGCAGACGGAATTGCCCTAGCTCATAAACTCAAAAACGAGAATAAAGTAACTGCTGTATTTACAGGAGAAGGAGCAACCAGTGAAGGAGATTTTCATGAAGCATTGAACATTGCATCGGTTTGGAATTTGCCTGTGATGTTTGTGATTGAAAACAATGGTTATGGTTTGTCAACTCCAACTAACGAACAATACCGTTGTGAGAATTTGGCTGACAAAGGTATCGGTTACGGAATGGAAAGTCATATTATTGACGGAAACAACATTCTTGAAGTTTATACGAAACTATCAGAAATCGCTCAATCCGTTAGAGAAAATCCAAGACCTGTTTTGTTGGAATTCAAAACGTTCCGAATGAGAGGTCACGAAGAAGCCAGCGGAGTAAAATATGTTCCGAAAGAGCTTATGGAAGAATGGGCTAAAAAAGACCCTATCGAAAATTACAAAACTTTCTTGTTAGAATCAGGAGTTTTGACTCCTGAAATTGATGAGCAATATCGTAAAGAAATTAAAGCTGAAATAGACGAACATTACCACAAAGCATCTGAAGAAGCTCCTATTGAAGCTAGCTTAGAGCAAGAATTAGGTGATGTATATGCTCCGTATCATTTTGCAGAAATTTTCCCTGGTTCAGAAAAAGAAAACATCAGATTTATTGATGCGATTTCGCAAGGTTTGAGACAATCTTTAGAAAAGCACGAAAATCTTGTTGTAATGGGACAAGATATTGCGGAATACGGAGGAGCTTTCAAAATCACCGAAGGTTTTGTAGAGCAATTCGGAAAAGACAGAATCAGAAATACACCTATTTGTGAATCGGCTGTGGTGTCAACAGCAATGGGACTTTCCATTAACGGACAAAAAGCAGTAGTTGAAATGCAATTTGCTGATTTCGTTTCGACAGGTTTTAACCCGATTGTAAATTATTTGGCTAAAAACCATTATCGTTGGAACGAAAAAGCTGATGTTGTAGTAAGAATGCCTTGTGGAGCGGGAGTTCAAGCAGGACCTTTCCATTCACAAACTAATGAGGCTTGGTTTACTAAAACTCCGGGATTAAAAGTGGTTTATCCTGCTTTCCCTTATGATGCAAAAGGTCTTTTAGCAACGGCTATCAACGACCCGAATCCGGTATTGTTTTTCGAACATAAAGCACTTTACAGAAGCATATATCAGGAAGTTCCAAAAGATTACTACACACTTCCGTTTGGGAAAGCATCGTTACTTAAAGAAGGAGATGCTGTAACTATCGTAACCTTTGGTTCGGGAGTGCATTGGGCTTTAGAAGTTTTGGCTAAAAACGAAAACATCAAAGCTGATTTGTTGGATTTAAGAACGCTTCAACCTTTAGATACAGAAGCTATTTTCACTTCCGTAAAGAAAACCTCAAAAGTAATTATCTTGCAGGAAGACAGCCTTTTCGGAGGTGTGGCAAGTGATATTTCTGCTATGATTACAGAGAATTGTTTTGAGTGGCTTGATGCTCCTGTAAAACGTGTAGGAAGTTTAGAAACTCCGATTCCGTTTACTAAAAATCTCGAAGACCAATATTTACCGAAAAACAGGTTTGAGAAAGAGCTTTTGGAGTTGTTGGCATATTGATATAAAAAATCCCGATTTTAATCGGGATTTTTTGTGTTATTCTTTTGTTACAAAAACTATTTCCTTATCAGATTTTGGTATTTTTATGATGTGGTAAGGTTGAATAGGCATTTGAAAAGTAATCCCATCATCATAAGAGGTTTCAAAATTAACAACAATATTATTTTGATTTTCAGTAATCGAGATAACACTAATACTATACCCTCCTGTCGGACGCATTTGGTCAAAAATACTTATAACCTGATACGTTTCAAAATCAACAGAACTATCCATATCTATGGAGTCTATGGAATAACCTAAATGATATTCTAAATCCACAAGAAAACCCTCCCAAGTGGCACTATCAGAAATAATGATATTTTGAGATTCAGAATTATCTAAAAAAGGTGTGTTACTTATAACAAAACGGGCTATTGTGGAAAACTCTATGCTTTGAGAGCTAAAACTTTCATTATTATCACTGCTACAATTTGCCAAAACCATTGACAGAACTGCAATTAAGAAAATCTTTTTCATATAATTTATTGTTTTATGAGTGGTTAATGCTACAAATATAGAAAATATTTTTAAAGCAAACTCTTCAAAGCCAAACGATAACTATCAAGACCAAAACCAATAATCACTCCTTTGGCAACAGGAGAAATATAGGACTGATGTCTGAACATTTCCCTTGAAAAAGTGTTGGAAATATGCACTTCCACAACCGGAGTAGTAACGGCTTTAACCGCATCTGCAATACCTATCGAAGTGTGTGTATAAGCTCCTGCATTGAGGATAATTCCGTCATAAGAAAATCCGGTTTCCTGAATTTTATTGATGATTTCTCCTTCAATATTACTTTGAAAATAGCCGATTTCTATATCGGGAAACTCATTTTGAAGTGTTTTTAAAAAGTCTTCAAAAGTTTGATTTCCGTATATTTCAGGTTCTCTTTTGCCCAGTAGGTTCAGGTTGGGTCCGTTTATGATAATGATTTTCATTGATTTGAGTATAGATAGCAAAGATATTATTTTTTGTAGAGCCACACAATTGTGTGG
>JBAYSC010000141.1:0-6210 GCA_041676345.1 Flavobacteriaceae bacterium
TTCCGCAGCCGATATAAAAACGTACTTTTTTGTCCTGAATTTCCATACATCGCAGGTTTACATATAATTCCGTAACATTATTTATATTTAATTCGCCCAAAAAACCCGAATAGAAACTTCTGTCATATCCCTCGTTTTTAAGGATAAATTCTTTTGCCAAATCTTTCGGGAATCCGCAAACGGCAGGAGTGGGGTGGAGTTTTCCGATAATTTTTTTCAAAGAAAATCCGTGTTTTAACCTTGCTTTAATATCAGTTCGTATATGTAAAAGTGCTCCTGCCTGAGAGGTGAAAGGTTCTGAAAGTTCAATTTTTTCGGATTCCGACTTTAAATTTTCTACAATAAAATCGGTTACAAATTGCTGTTCTTGTTTTTCTTTTTCCTGCCAGATTACATCGGTTTTTCCTTCAAATTTTTGCGTTCCTGCATAGGCCATTGTCTGCAATTTATTTCCACTGACAGAGAGCAATTTTTCGGGAGTTGCTCCCAGCCATAACCCAACTTTTGGGTGATAAAAACAATACCGAAAAGCAGTCGGATATTTATAAAACATCTTTTGAAAAAGCTCCAAAACATTCCGATTATCAGGCAAAAAATCTTCTCTTCGGGAAGCCACGATTTTGCTGATTTGCCCTTTTTCGATTTCGGAAACCATTTTTTTTACCAGTTCTTCAAAATGGATTTTCTCGGATTCCGAATATGAATTATCAGAAAATTTATTTTCAAAAGATGGGCTTTCATTCCATTGTTCCTGCATAGAATCTAACTTGTCAAACGGAATCAAAACCGATTTCTCCGAATCGTCAAACGGGGCAAAAACAAATCCGTTTTGAGAAAAATCTTCCAGATAATGTAAAGCGGTATTTTTTTGGAAAACTCCGTTTACCTCAACCGAATTGGGTTTCGCATACATTACAAAAGGAAGCTTTTCGGCAAAACATTTTTCGACTTTTTTAAGCATTTTTGGGCAATACGATATTAGTTAATTTGCAAAGTGAAATCAGATTGTCATTTTCATCTGTGATTTTTATTTCCCAAAGGTGGATAGTTTTTCCCCGATGGATAATTTTTGCTGTGGCAAAAACTGTCCCTTCTCTTTTGCTTTTCAGGTGGTTGGCAGAGATTTCTATGCCTCTCACTTCAAATTTTTCCACATCAATAAACATCAGTGAAGCAGCACTCCCGACACTTTCTGCCAAAGCTACCGAAGCACCTCCGTGAAGTAACCCCATAGGCTGGTGAACTCTTGGGTTTACGGGCATTTTGGCTTTGAGATAATCTTCCCCGGCTTCGATAAATTCTATTTCTAAGGTTTCCATTAGTGTATTTTCACATATCTTTTTGGAAAATTCTAAAAACTGTTTTGGGTTATACTTCATACTATATTATTTTGAGCCTATAAAATTACACAATTTTAATGCATAAAAAAACTGTCCGGTTTTCCGGACAGTTTTTAGAGAATTTTTATTTGTAAAAATTATTTTACTTGGAAAGTAACTCTTCTTACCAGTTTACGAGCTCCAACAGAAGAAGGCTCTACTGATTTGTCTTCACCACGAGAAACAACATTCAATCTTGAAGCATCGATTCCGGCTTTTACTAAGATATCTTTCACACTTTCTGCTCTTTTATTAGCCAAAGTATAGTTGTATTTTTCTGATCCTATTTCGTCTGCGTGTCCGAAGATATCTACAGATTTGTCAGGATTGTTTATCAGATAAGTACGGATAAAGTCAATTCCGTGAGTTGATACGTTAGTAGGTTGTGTTTTGTTGAAATCGAAGTAGGTAGTTACATAACCTTTGTTGATTAGGTCAAGAACTGCTTCTGCTTCTTTAGCTTTTTCACCTTCAAGTTTGGTGATAGCACTTCCGTATTTGTTTTCAAAATAAGACTCCAATTCATCAGGAACACCGTTTCCGTTTGTGTCAACTGTTCTTCCTTTAGTGTCAACTGCTACACCAGGCACAGAGTTTGGTTCAGCATCCAAATAATCAGGCACTCCGTCTTTGTCAGAATCAACAAGCATAGCTTCTAATTCTGCGATTCTGCTTTCTAAAGAATCAAGTTCGTCATTAGTTTTGTTGTCTTCCAAATACCAATCAGCATGAGTTTTCTTACCAAAATAATAAGTAACCCCTACTGAAGCATTGAGGATTGGAGCCAACATTTTAAAGTATTTAGCCGAAGGATCCACAGCTGAGGCAGTTACGGTTTGATCTGGCACTACAACAGTAATGTTTACATCTCCTGTATGTCCGTCAATTGTTGCTGTACCTGTTCCAGGATAACTTCCTCCCGGAGCAGTAGCCGTTACCGTAATATATTTAACATCTCTAGGGCCTCCGTTGAAAGTTTGGTTTTGCCCGAAGTTGTTAATGGCTGTTCCGTCTAAGGTTACAGCAAAACGCTCGCTTAATTTGAATTGTAGCGTCAAACCGGCTATAGCAGAAACTACTTTGTCATCTTTGTAATCGGTATTGTATGAACCTATAGCTCCTCCGGCATGTGCCAATAAACCGATGGTGTTTGTCCAGTCTTCGAAGTCTAAGACTCTACCGAGGTTTACAACTCCTTGTAAACCGAATCGCAACATGTCTGCATCATAAGCAGGTCCACTACTTTCATTGAAAGTATCATAACCTACATCCAATTTTAAACCGAATTTACTGCTCAGCATATAACGAACTCCCAAATCATAGTGTCTGAACCCGACACCATTGTTGTAACCTTCATTAAAGTTAACACCCCACATACTCATGGCTTTGTTAACACCTACGTTAGCTTCAATTGACCATCTGTCATAGTCAACTCGCTTTTCTTTTTCGGTCTCCTGTGCATTAACTATCGTTAAAGATGTTAACGCTAAAACTGATAAAATGACTTTTTTCATATTCGTACGATTTAATTTAAAATCTAATTTTTGTGCAAAGTTATTCTTTCTTTTCAAAGAAAAAAATTTATTTCTCATTTTTTACATAAAAATAACCTATTTTGAACATAAAAGTCTTTTTAAAATTAAAACTCAATTGTTCTTTATTTGGATTATTCTGTATTTCCTACTGAAAAATCTGTTAAGATTTCTTTTTGAGTAGATTGGAAATTTTCAGGAATCGAAATCTCAATTCCCAAATCAGGAATTTCTTCCAGCTGATATTCGATGTGGGTTTCTGCAAATATCATACCTATATTGTTTGCATAATATTGAGTAGATGCAACCACTTGTTGTGTGTCTAAAACCGTATAAGGAATTTGCACTCCCAAAAATGTTATGATAAAATCAATTTTTAAAGAAAATGCCAATGTTGTTACTTTTACATCATCATAGGTTGTGCCGTCTTCTGAAGTAAATGTTGGCAGGCTGCCTTGTGAAACCGAAGACAAAGCATATTCCACATCAAGACCATATTCTCCCAAATCCTGATAATAGGTTCCTGACTCCTCACTCAGCAGATTTCCCTGAGAGGCGTTGGTGTCGAGCATAACAAAATCAGTAATGTCAAAGCTTAAACCTTCTATACCTCCGAGCATTTCTCCTATATTGATGGTTCCGGTATATAAAGATTTTGAGTTATCGGAAGATAATTTTCCGGTAGAGAGAATGGCAGAATAGAAACCGGTTGGAGCCTGTTCTGTAGCAAAGGTTTTGTAGGTGGTTCCATTTTCTGTAGTTTCTCCGCTCACATACAAATGGTCTTCACCCGAAATTCCTTCACCCTGCACATCATATTCCCAATAATCTCCCACGTTTTGTGGAAAATACCCCAATTGTGAAGGGTTGGGATTGTCGTCATTGTTGTCCGAATTATCGTCTGAAGAACAGCCGATAAAAAATACTCCTATACATAATAAGAATAAAAGTTGGTTTGTTTTTTTCATTTTCTGATGTTTTGGTTAAATTTTCATTTCAGGAATATCTCCTTCTATAATAAGGTCTGCTTCTGTTGCTTTAATAATGTCTTCTACTGAAACTCCCGGAGCTCTTTCCAGCAGTTTAAAGCCCTTTGGAGTAACTTCCAAAACAGCCATTTCGGTAACTACTTTTTTCATGCAGTTTACTCCTGTAAGCGGAAGTGTACATTGTTTCAGGATTTTGCTTTCGCCTGCTTTGTTCACATGCATCATGGCTACGATAATGTTTTCGGCAGAAGCAACCAAATCCATAGCTCCTCCCATTCCCTTGACCATTTTTCCCGGGATTTTCCAGTTGGCAATGTCTCCGTTTTCAGCTACTTCCATAGCTCCGAGGATGGTCAAATCTACGTGTTTACCACGAATCATCCCGAAGCTGGTAGCCGAATCAAAAAAACTGGCTCCTTTGAGTGTGGTTATGGTTTGTTTCCCTGCATTGATGATGTCTGCATCTTCTTCGCCTTCAAACGGAAAAGGTCCCATACCGAGAACTCCGTTTTCACTCTGAAATTCCACACTGATTCCTTCGGGAATGTAATTGGCAACCAAAGTCGGGATTCCGATACCGAGGTTTACGAAATATCCGTCTTTGAGTTCTTTTGCAATTCGTTTTGCAATTCCTACTTTATCTAACATAATTATGTTCTTTTTCTTACGGTTCTTTGTTCTATTCTTTTTTCAAATTTTTCTCCCTGAAATATTCGTTGTACGAAAATTCCCGGAATGTGAATTTGATTCGGGTCTAAAGTACCTGCCGGAACGAGTTCTTCAACTTCGGCAATGGTGATTTTTGCGGCTCCACACATACACGGGTTAAAGTTTCGGGCTGTTCCTTTGAAAATCAGATTTCCGGCTTCGTCACCTTTCCAGGCTTTTACTACAGCAAAATCGGCTTGGAAAGCATATTCCAGAATATGAGGTTTTCCGTTGAAAACTTTTATTTCTTTGCCTTCTGCTACTTCTGTTCCGTAGCCGGCAGGTGTATAAAAAGCAGGAATTCCCGCTTGAGCAGCTCTGCATTTTTCTGCCAGAGTTCCTTGTGGAGTAAGTTCTACTTCAAGCTCTCCGCTAAGCATCTGTCGTTCAAATTCTGCATTTTCTCCAACATAAGAAGCAATCATTTTTTTGATTTGTCTTTTGTGTAGCAATAATCCCAACCCGAAATCGTCAACCCCCGCATTATTGGAAATACAGGTGAGATTCTTCACTTCTTTTTTCACCAGATGGTTGATAGCATTTTCAGGAATACCACACAAACCAAAACCTCCTAACATAAGGGTCATATTGTCTTCGATGCCTTGAAGTGCTTCTTCAACGGAGTTTACCTTTTTATTTATCATAATTCTGTTAACTATAATTTTTTGAGGGGTAAATGTATAAATTTTTTTTATATTATTTCTTCCAATGTGAAGTATAATTGAATTTCGTACCTTTGAAGCGATATTGATTTTATGAAAAAAGACAAAAATTTTTATGCTATACTGATGGCAGGCGGAGTCGGTTCGAGGTTTTGGCCGCTTTCCACAGCTGATTTCCCCAAGCAGTTTCACGATATGTTGGGCACAGGAGAAACACTCTTGCAAAAAACATTTTCCCGTTTGCAGAAAATCGTCCCGACAGAAAATATTTTGGTACTCACCAATCAAAAATACAACGATTTAGTGCTGCAACAGTTGAACATCAGTCAAAATCAGGTGATTTTGGAACCGGCTATGCGAAATACGGCTCCTTGTATTTTGTATGCTTCGCTGAAAATTCACAAACAAAACCCGAAGGCTCAAATTGTGGTAGCTCCTTCAGACCATTGGATAAAAGATGAAAATTCCTTTGCCGAACACCTGAAACAGTCGTTTGAATTTTGCGCTACTTCTGATGCTTTGATGACTCTGGGAATCGAGCCCGCCTTTCCCAATACCGGTTACGGCTATATCGAATTTGACAAAAAAGACCAAAACCCGATTAAAAAAGTAAAGCAATTTCGTGAAAAACCCAATCTGAAAACGGCTCAAAAATTTTTAGACAGCGGAAATTTTTTGTGGAATGCAGGGATTTTTATCTGGTCGGTGCAATCGGTTTTGGATTCGTTTAAAAAACATCAGCCCCGGTTGTTTGAGCTTTTTGAAAAAGGAAATGCTTTTTACAACACCGAAAACGAAGCCACTTTTATAGAAGAAAACTATCCGAAATCAGAAAACATTTCTATTGATTATGCCATTTTAGAAAAAGCCGATAATGTATATGTGTTGCCATCGGTTTTTGACTGGAACGATTTGGGTACCTGGGGTTCGCTCTACGAAA
>JBAYSC010000142.1:0-6177 GCA_041676345.1 Flavobacteriaceae bacterium
CTTATTGACTTTTAAGCAAGTAAAAAGATATAATGATATAGCATGTTAAGGCCTCATAGCCAAGTGGTAAGGCAAGGCACTGCAACTGCCTGATCATCGGTTCAAATCCGTTTGAGGCCTCCATAAAAATCTTACTTTGGTAACCAAAAATTGCCAAAAATACAGTAAAATCGCCTAAAAATGGCGATTTTTTAATAAAATTAGTCCTTTTAGAAGAAATATTATTCTTCCAGAAGGACTTTTTTTATTGTCAAAATTGAGTTTAAATATTTTGAGAACATGATGTTGAACCGAGTTTTTAAAAGTTAAGAACATGATGTTGAACCCAAAATAGTGGCTTTATAAGGCTCACAAAAAATTAAGTTTAGAAAAAAATAATATTTTAAAAATTCTGAATAAGAATCGGAACTTAAATATACATTGTATATTTTGAGAAAAAGTGATAAAATAATGACAAGGAAATGACAAATTGGGAGGATTTTTATGAAATACAGTATTTCAGTAAAAAAACTTAGAGAAGCAATGTTTCTTTCGCAAGAAGAATTTGCTAAATATTTAGGTGTATCTTTAGTTACGGTTAATAGATGGGAAAACGGGAAATTTATCCCAACGATTAAAATGAAAAAAAAGTTAAACCAACTTTTTTTGGAATATAAAGTTTTTGATGAAAAGGGGGAAAAATAAAATGGCAGAGGCAAAAACAATCAAATTACTATTGTCAAACGGTTCATTGTCAGGACTACTTGTTGCTGAATTGCTTAAATGGGATGGTATTCTTTTTTCATCCCCTCGTGAATCTTATCATTTATTATCAAACGAACTAGAATCAAAATTTTGGGGAGTATATCTACTTGTTTCAGAGGATAAAGTGTATATTGGACAAGCTAATGATTTACTTAGAAGAATAGGTGAGCATGACAAATCTAAAGATTGGTGGGAAAAGGTTGTTTTATTTACAACAAAAGACAATTCACTTAATAGATCTGATATTGATTATTTAGAAAACAAATTAATTGATATAGCAAAAAACACTGGAACTTTAGAAATGAATAATGTTCAAATTGGGAATTCACCTAAGGTAAGTAGATATCGGGAAACAGAGTTGAAAGACTTTTTAGACGGCGCATTGTTGCTATTAGAGTTAATTGGTATAAAAGTATTTACCAAGCACACAATTAAAAAAATAAAGAAAACGACTGAGAGTATTAAAGTTACTATTGATAAAGAACATCATTTTGATCAAGTTATGAATAAAAGAAGAGCAATTTCTTTTTTACTTGCTAACAATTTTGATTTTAGTGATGGTGTTGTTTCATTTGCGAGTCTCCAAGAAAACAAGAAGCATTTTTGGGCAAATCCTAAAGTTGATTTTCTCGACAAAAAATGGTATCTAATTTTAAATAATCAATTTAATAAAGAATTGATTGTTTTGGAAGTTCCTCCTAAATCATTTAGTTTAAAGGGTGATAAGGGAAATAATAGACTATTAACAAGAAGCGATAAACCTATATATATTGACTTGAATTTGCGTGAATCTTTACTAACCGATTTAAGAACAAATGCAGATTTCTCGTTGTTTGTGAAGAAAGTGATTAAATACTAAAATTATGAAAAAAGAAAAAGAATTTACTTTTATAGATTTATTTGCTGGAATCGGGGGGTTTCATCAAGCATTAAAAAAACACGGTGGTCATTGCGTTGCGGCTTCTGAGATTAACAAAGATGCGATAGAAGTGTATAAAGAGAACTTTCCGAACACAAAAATCATAGGAGATATAACTAAAGAATACAATAAATTACCCAAATTTGATGTTCTTGCTGGAGGCTTTCCGTGTCAACCTTTTAGTAAAGCAGGAAACCAACAAGGTTTTGAAGATAAGCAAAGTGGCAATTTATTTTATACCATTATTGATATATTAAAAGAGCATAAAGAGTGTAAATTTATAATTTTAGAAAATGTTAAAAATTTAGCTGACAAATCGGAAAATTGGGATGTAATTACAAGAGAACTTAAACAATTGGATTTTTATATAACTGAAGAGCCGTTGATACTATCACCTACTCAATTTGGAATTCCACAACTTCGAGAAAGAGTGTATATTTTAGGAATTAGGAAAGATATCAGAGATTCTAAAAAACTAACAAATGGATTTATTCATATGGAAGAACTTGGTGATTTTAATGATTTGCCCAAAGCAAGAGAAGGTTGCAAACTAGGTGCAGCAAAAAGCATTTTAGAAAATGAATTTCCGAAATCCAGCCTATTGACCTTGAAAGAATCGGAAATTTTAAATATTTGGTTGGAATTTAAAAAAATAACACTGTTTGACAAACCAGGTGTTCCAATATGGTTGGATTTTTTTGGTTTTAATAAGAATGATGGAGAATTTCAAAATACAGAATTCAATCATATAGTTAAAGATGAAAGTGGTAAGCAAATAAGGACGGTTGCATTGATAAAAGATATGCCTGATTGGAAACAAAAATTTATCGAAAAAAACAGAGCGTTTTACTTAAAACATAAAGTCAAAATTGATTATTGGATTACAAAGTATGACATGCTAAATCAACCTCTTATATACAAAAAGTTAGAATGGAATCTAGGGGACTATAACATAACAAATTATGAAGATACAATAATTCAATTTAGACAATCGGGAATAAGAGTAAAGATTAATAATTACTTCCCAACACTGGTGGCAATTAATAATACACCAATTATCTTTGATAAACATAATAAAATTTTAAGAAAAATATCGCCCAGAGAAGCAGCCAATCTTCAAAGTTTCAACAAAAATTTTAAATTACCAGATAACCAGACAACTATTTACAAACAATTAGGAAATGCCGTTAATGTAGATGTTGTGGAAAAAGTATTTGTAAAACTATGTGGATTTGCCGTTCAGAATTGGAGAGAACTATGAAAAAATTAAACATTAGACCTGATACAGGTGTATATGGCACCTATAAACGAATAAGTTATGAGGCTTGGACTGCACTTGCAGAATTTGTTGATAATTCTACGCAGAGTTATTATGATCATAAAAAAGAATTACAAGAGACCAAGTATTGGAAGTCATTGGTAATTGAAATTGATTATATTGAAAATTCTGAATCTGGAGATGAGTTAATAATTACGGATAACGCATTTGGTATGGATTATCAGGATTTTCAGAGAGCGATTATACTAGATAGACCGCCTATGAAAACCAGCGGAAGAAATGAATTTGGCATGGGTTTAAAAGCTGCTGCATGTTGGTTTGGTAATTTGTGGTCAGTTGAAAGCACAGCATTAGGAAGTAATATGAAATATAAAACTGAAGTCGATATTGAAAGTTTAATAAAATATAAAAACGAAGAAATTGATGTAGAAGAAACAGAGGTTAATAGAAAAGAACATTACACAATAGTTCGAATTAAAAAGTTAAACAAGAAAATCAAAGGTAAAAGAATTGAAAAGAAAATACATGAACTTCTATCAAGTATATACAGAGTTGATTTACGCAGTGGAGAAGTTGAAATTTATTATAATGGCGTTTTACTTGAATTTCCTGAAGTGTCTCCACACATTGATAAAAATGGAAAAGAGTGGAAAAAAGAAATTAATTTTAATATTCCATATAAGGACGGCATGGATTTAAATGTTAGAGGATATATAGGAATAAGAATTCCTGGTAGCCCTAAAAATGCAGGATACACATTAATTAGAAGAGGAAGAGTAATTGTTGGTGGACCTGAAAAAAATTATCGACCTAGTGAAATCTTCGGTTTATCAAACTCGTATAGATATCAAAGACTTTATGGTGAACTTGAAATGGATGACTGGCCAGTAACTCAAGCAAAAGATGCTTTTGATTGGAGCAATGAAGATTTAGAAGCTAAATTTATTGAGAAGTTAAATGAATTATCTGAAGAATTTAAGTTAGAAGCTGAAGATATAAGAGTACGTGAAAAAGTTAATATAAATGATGTTGCCTCTACATTAAAAGAGTCACTTCATGTGAACGGCAGTTTTAGTGATGTCACAGTTGAAGTTACCAAACCAGATAATAACAATAATAATGATTATTCTGAAGTATTACAACAATCTGTCGATGATGTTAACGAAAACGAAGACAAAGAAAATCAGCAATTAGAAGAAAGTAGTGGGTTAGGAGTTGAAATAGAAGACAATTCTCCAATTAGAGTTGCATTTACTCATAATAAGAAACCATATGTTTTCTATGTAATAAATGATAATTTAAATCCAAAGGGTCAGTGGTTGAAGATGGCTGTAATAAATGAAGAAAATAACGAATATGAATTAACTTTAAACTCTTTACATACATTCTTTTATCCTTTTATTCAGAAGAAAGATTTTTTAGTAATATTAATTAAATTTTCAATAGCACTTGTTATATCCGAAATAGAAGCATATAAAATTGAAGGAGGCCACATTAAACCTTCGACTATACGAATAAGTATGGGTAAAATATTGGAGGAATTGTCCAATGAGTGAAGAATTAAATGTTAAAATAATTGATAAAAACAATTCTGAAACATTTGGTGAAATTATTACAGATGGTTTTTTTGCAAAAAGCGTTGCTAAGCAAATGATGAAAGATGACGAGGCAATGACAAATGAAGTAGTAAGCGGTATTTTTTCTAATGCAACAGAAATTTTAAACTATTGTCCTAACCCGAATATGACTGGAGAATTTAAAACTACAGGCATAGTGATTGGAAAAGTACAAAGTGGGAAAACCTCCAATTTTATAGCTTTGTTAGCGTTGGCGTTTGACAATGGTTATAATATAGCGGTAGTTATAGGTGGAAATACAAAAGAATTACTAACACAAAATGTAACAAGAATTGAAAATGCGTTTAATGTTAATAAAGATAAATTAGTTGTTTTACATTCTAAAGATAATCACAATTTAATAACTTCGGATCGAATAAGAAGATGGATTAGTAACAGAACAAAAGTAATCATTGTTTCGCTAAAATCACCACAAGTAAAAACAAAAAAACACATGTCAAAAGTTTCTGAATTATTTGATGATCCTGTTATGTCAAATGAAAATACAATTATTATTGATGATGAGGGCGATCAAGCCACACTTAATTCAAAAGCTTATAGCAAAGATGGTGAGTTAGCAAGAACATATCAAGTCGCAAAAGAAATAAAAGATAAGATAAAGCGTCACTGCTTCATTTCTATTACTGCGACACCACAAGCAAACATTTTAATTCAAACATCTGATATTCTGTCACCTGATTTTGGCACACTAATATATCCTGGAGAAGGATATTGTGGTCTTTCTACTTTTCATGGAGAAGATGAAGATATGTATGTCAAAGAGATTCCAGAAGAAGAAGATTCTTTACTCGATAAAGAAGGGGATATACCCAAAACATTCATACAAGCCCTTGCAAGTTTTTATGTGAGCAACGCAATTCGTAAGGCTAGGGGTGATGATAAAGTTCACTCTATGTTAATACATCCTAGTCAAAAGAAAATTGATCATAAATTGGTTCAAGAGAAGTCTAATAAATTTTTGGAAAATTGGAGAGCAATTGCATCTCTAGGAGTCAAAGATTTAGCTTATACAAATGATCTTAAACCAATATTGGAAGAGGCGTATAATAATTATAAAAAAGACGGAGTGTTGCTACGAAACTTTGAAGATTATGAAAGAGAAATTTTGAATTGTATTTCAAAATCATCAGATGTTCTTGTGTTTAATAGTGATTCAATAAATGCAAGGTCGGACGCTGGGCATTTTAACACCAGAATCTACTTGGGCGGGAATATATTAGATAGAGGAATAACTATTAAAGGGTTGGCAATAACATATATTATAAGAAGAGCTAAAGGATACTCAACACTCGATAACACTGAGCAAAGAGCTAGATGGTTTGGATATAAAAATGTTTCAGGGTTCAGTGATTATATTGACATTTGTCGAGTTTGGGCAACCGACTCTATAAAAAAAGACTTTATCTCTATTAATGAAAGTGACGAAGATATGTGGTCAAGTATAGAGCGGAACATCGCAAATGGCAAATCATTTAAAGAATTACCTAGATATTTTGTATTGCAACACGATGCTAGTCATCGTTTAAGATTGACTAGACCAAATGTTGCAAAAACAGAAGATGTATCATGGACAGAATGGAAGAGACAAAAATACTACA
>JBAYSC010000143.1:0-6166 GCA_041676345.1 Flavobacteriaceae bacterium
ATCAAAAGGTTCTTGTGGAGAGTCTCGCTCACAATTATATAGGGCTTTTGACAGAAAATATATTACTCAACCCGAATTAGACGAATTAAAAGAATTGAGTATTAGTCTCAGTAAATCCATAGCAGGCTTTATAAATTATTTGAAAAAGTCAGAGATTAAAGGGAATAAGTTTAATAGGTAAAAAAATAGAGAGCTAAGAAAAGAGATTTTATTTTTATCTGGAGTAGTTTTATGGACACTCGTAATTTCAAATCTCAAATTTCAAATCTCAAATTATAAAAGAAATGGCACTAAAAGAAAAATTAATATCATCATTTATGGCTTTTGAAGAGCGAGTAAATGCAGACGAAGAACTGCACGATATTCGTACTTCAGCCATTAAAGTTTTTGAAGACAAGGGCTTTCCGACCAAAAAGGAGGAGGCTTGGAAATATACTTCGCTTAATTCGCTCTTAAAAAATGATTTTTCGGTTTTTCCGAAATCGGAGGTCAATATCGGAATTGCAGATGTAAAACGCTTTTTTATTGACGAAACCGATACCTATAAAGTAGTTTTCGTAAACGGAATTTTCAACTCATTTTTGTCGAGCACAACACACGACGGAATTGATGTTTGTTTACTTTCGTCCGCAATTTCAAAACCGAAATACAGGGAAATTGTCGATAAATATTTCAACAAAATTGCGATAAAAGACGAAACTTTAACTTCGTTAAACACGGCTTTTGCCAGTGAGGGAGCTTTTATCAACATTCCGAAAAATAAGGTAGCGGACAAACCCATTGAAATCGTTTATTTTTCGACTAAAAATGACGACAAATTATGGCTGAATCCTCGAAATCTGGTAGTTGTCGGAGAAAATGCACAGGTTCAGATTGTCGAAAGACATCAGAGTCTGGACAGCGATTTGGTGCTTACCAATTCGGTTACGGAAATTTTTGCAGAGAAAAATGCGATTGTGGACTATTACAAACTTCAGAATGATGAGTTAGAAGCCAATCTGATTGACAATACCTATGTTTCGCAACAGCAAGGCAGCAATGCTTCAGTTCATACGTTTTCCTTTGGAGGAAATCTGACCCGAAACAACCTGAATTTCTATCATTTCGGAGAACATATTGAATCGACACTTAAAGGAGTTACGGTAATTGAAGGCAACCAGCACGTTGACCATTATACGTTGGTGCATCACGCTCAACCCAACTGCGAAAGCCATCAGGACTATAAGGGAATCTACGGAGGAAAAGCCACGGGAGTGTTCAACGGAAAAATCTATGTGGACAAAGTAGCTCAAAAAACCAATGCTTTCCAACAGAATAACAACGTGTTGATGAGCGAAAAAGCAACCATCAATGCCAAACCTCAGTTGGAGATTTTTGCAGATGACGTGAAGTGTTCACACGGTTGTACTATCGGTCAACTTGATGAAAGTGCTTTGTTTTATATGCAACAAAGGGGAATTCCGAAAAAAGAAGCCCGAGCTTTATTGATGTACGCTTTTAGTAACGATGTGATTTCGAGTATTAAGATTCCGTCTTTACAACAAAGAATTATGAAACTGATTGCCAAAAAACTTGGAGTAGATTTAGGATTTAATCTCTAAGCCTTTGGTCGATACTTCTTAGAAACTGTTTAAAATTTCATCACAATTTTAAACAGTTTTCTTTTTATTACCCAAAGCGATTTAAACTCTTATCAGCAACACCCAGCATCCAACTATAACTCAAAATTTGTATATTTGCTTGTTTGTTAAAATAGTTGCGAAGCCGAAAGTTGGTATAGCTTCATAAACAATCCTGTCCCGATAATTATCGGGAGCTATCAGGAAGCGAATAAGCAAATAAGCATAATCTCATAACCTTAAACTTTAAACTTTAAACCTTACCCCGATAGGAAGCGAATAAGCGAATAAGCAAATAAGCGAATAAGCAAATAAGCATATCTCATAAAAAAAATGAAAGGAATAATTTTAGCAGGCGGCTCAGGAACGAGGCTTTATCCGATAACCCTTTCCGTAAGCAAGCAACTTTTGCCGGTCTATGACAAACCGATGATTTTCTATCCGTTATCGGTGCTGATGATGGCTGATATTCGGGAGATACTCATTATCACTACCCCTCAGGACAAAGCAGCTTTCGAGAATCTGTTGGGTGACGGCTCTTCGATTGGTTGTAGGCTCGAATATGCCGTTCAGCAAGAGCCCAACGGTTTGGCAGAAGCTTTTTTGATAGGTGAAAAATTTATCGCAAACGACAAAGTAGCTCTTATTCTCGGAGATAATATCTTCTATGGCAACGGTTTCGGAACCCTGCTCCGCAGCAAGACCGATGTCGAGGGAGCTATGATTTTTGCCTATCGGGTAAAAGACCCGGAGCGTTATGGAGTGGTGGAATTCGATTCCCATCACAAGGTAGTTTCCCTCGAAGAAAAACCGGAAAAACCCAAATCAAAATATGCGGTTCCCGGGTTGTATTTCTACGACAACACAGTAGTGGAAAAAGCCCGTAAAATTCAGCCTTCCGCTCGAGGCGAAAAAGAAATTACGACCCTCAACCAAATGTATCTGAGTCAGGGCAAGCTCGAAGTAGGGGTGATGGAGCGGGGAATGAGCTGGTTTGATACCGGAACGGTAGATTCGCTCGATGATGCCACGGAATTTATCAGAGTGTTGCAAAATCGCCAAAATACTATGATTGGTTGCCTCGAAGAGGTCGCCTATTACAGAAAGTTCATATCTTTGCCTCAGCTTATAAAAGCTTCCCAAAGATATGCCAAGTCAAAATACGGAGAATATCTGAAAGGATTTATTAAAGAAGAACAAGAAAAACACAGTTTCTAAGAAACGTATAGGCGTATGAAAGTAGGAATAACCTTTAGTGCTTTTGACCTTTTCCATGCCGGTCACGTAAAAATGCTCGAAGATGCCAAACGACAGTGCGATTATCTGATTGTAGGCTTGCAGACCGACCCAACCATAGACCGACCTGAGAAAAACCAACCTACCCAAACGGTGGTAGAGCGATACATTCAGCTCAAAGCCTGCAAACATGTGGACGAAATAGTGCCCTATGCTACCGAACAGGATTTGGAAGATATTCTGCGTTCGTTTAAAATAGATGTGAGAATCATCGGAGAAGAATACCGGGATAGAAATTTTACCGGAAGAGCTTATTGTGAAGAGAAAGGCATCAAACTCTACTACAACCAAAGAGACCATCGCTTTTCCAGCAGCGGTCTTCGAAAAGTAGTAGCCGAAAAAGAAATAAACAAAATAGGGTAAAAGTTCTCCCCTTAGGAAGATTTACAACCTTGATTTTCTTGGAATTTTTATTTTCGCTTTTATTTTTGCTTTTATTTTTGCTTTTATTTTTGCTTTTTTTCATTTTTTAGCTTTCATCTTTTTTTTAGCTTTCATCTTTTTTTAGCTTTTTTAGCTTTTTTTAATTTTTTCGATTAAATTATATGATTCAAATAAAAAACATCACTTGTATCGGAGCGGGCTACGTAGGCGGTCCTACCATGTCTGTTATTGCACAGAAAAACCCTCATATCAATATTACGGTTGTCGATTTAAACACGGCTCGTATTGAGGCTTGGAACAGTGACGACCTCAGTAACTTACCCATTTACGAACCCGGATTAGACGAGGTTGTAAAAGAGGCAAGAGGTAGAAACCTGTTCTTCTCTACCGATGTCGATAAGGCTATCGACCAGGCAGATATGATTTTTATTTCCGTGAATACCCCTACCAAAACCTACGGTAAAGGTAAAGGTCAGGCAGCCGATTTAAAGTTTATAGAGCTCTGTGCCCGGCAGATTGCTCGGGTGGCTAAAAACGATAAGATAGTGGTGGAAAAATCCACACTTCCTGTCCGGACGGCTGAAGCATTAAAAAGCATCCTCCACAACACAGGCAACGGAGTAAATTTCCATATCCTTTCCAATCCGGAATTCCTGGCAGAAGGCACAGCCATTCAGGATTTGCATAATCCCGACAGAGTACTCATTGGTGGCGAAAACCAGGAAGCCATTCAGGCTTTGGTGGACATTTATGCTTCTTGGGTGCCCAAAGAAAATATCATTACTACCAATTTATGGTCATCTGAACTTTCTAAATTAGTAGCCAATGCCTTCTTAGCTCAAAGAGTTTCAAGCATCAATGCCATTTCAGAATTGTGCGAAGTAACCGGAGCCGATGTTAATGAAGTGAGTTATGCTATTGGCAAAGACTCCCGTATCGGGTCGAAATTTCTCAAAGCTTCGGTAGGTTTCGGAGGTTCTTGTTTTCAAAAAGACATTCTCAATTTGGTTTATATCGCCCGCAGCTATAACCTGCACAAAGTAGCCGACTATTGGGAACAGGTCATCATCATGAACGACCACCAAAAAGAACGTTTTGCAGATAAGATAATCAAAACACTCTACAACACCGTAAACGGCAAAAACATTGCTTTTTTGGGTTGGGCTTTCAAAAAAGATACGAATGATACAAGGGAGTCTGCTGCCATTTATGTGGCAGACCATCTGCTGGAAGAAGAAGCGATTATTACGGTCTATGACCCAAAAGTAAGTGCAGAACAAGTTTATGCAGACCTCGATTATCTAAGTACTCGTTCACCTGAAGAAAATAGGCGATTAGTCAGAGTAGTCAATGACCCATACAAGGCTTGTCATCAGGCACATGCTGTGGCAGTGCTCACGGAATGGGACGAGTTCAAAACCTACGACTGGCAAAAGATATACGAAAATATGTATAAACCGGCTTTTGTCTTTGACGGACGAAATATTTTAGAAGCAAACCACATTCAGCAGCTGGGTTTTGCCTACAGCAGTATCGGAAAGGGGTAGGGTTGTTAGTTAATGGTTAATGGTTAATGGTTAATGGTGGGGAATACGTCAGGCTGAGCTTGTCGAAGCCCAATCAAATTTCAAATCCTAATTTCCAAATCCTCACCCTATCAACGAATAACCAACTAACCGATTAACCAAACATCCGGTTAATCAACTTTAAACTTTAAACTTTAAACAAAAAAAACAATCTCAAATCCTAAATCCTCCCGTCAGGCTGATCTTGTCCGAAGTATCGAAGCCCCAAATCTCAAATTTCAAATTTCAAATCCTACCTCCCCATTATCCGTTTAGTCGAACGCCAAATTATTTTTAAATCTCCCACAAAACTTTGTTGCTGATAATACTCCAAATTCATCTTTACTTTATCCGGAAAAATCACCGTGTCGTTATAGAGCAACGGATTTTCTTGCCCTGCCAATAGTGCTTCTTCATTTACGTATTTGAGTGTGGCTTCCGAGAACAAACCGGGTTTTAGCTCCAATATTTTTCGGTTTTCGCCTTCGAGTCTGTCATAATAGCCCGGCACATCGGGGCGGTAACCCACAACCGACATATCGCCTGTCAGTATGTTGAGAAATTGCGGGAGCTCGTCTATTTTATACTTCCGGAAAAACCTGCCCACTCGGGAGATTTTACGGGTTTTCGGGTGCACAGTTTTAATCTTAATAATCGCAAACAACCTGCCATATTGCCCCACTCTTTTTTGCATAAAAAAACCGTTGGAGCGGGTGTCGAGAGCGGCTACTACAAAACCCAGAACAATCAACCACCCGAAAAGGAGCAGTGCGGAGAGAGAAAATACGACATCAAAAAGGCGTTTGGTCATAAAGTGAAGATGAGCGATGATTTATTTTTTATGAACTGGCACAAATATACTTTATTTTTATGAGCCTGTTTAAATTTATATTGTGAGCCTGTTTATAGCTTATTTTTGAGCGAAATGAGGCATATTTTTTTGAGATAGCGGTGCTCTATCTCAGGAAAATATAACGAAGTTGCAGCCAAAAAGAAGCATAAACAAATTATTAGATAAATTTTAAACAGGCTCTATAGTGCCCGATACCAATGAAGTTAATGATTATTGTTTTGTCAATTATCAAAAAACAGATTTACCAACTAAACTTCAATCACTACCTAAAAGCAAATCTGCAAATCAGCGAATCCGCAAATCAGCAAAATCACCACCTAAACTTCAATCACTACCTAAAAGCAAATCCGCAAATCAGCGAATCCGCAAATCAGCGAATCCGCAAATCCGCAAATCAGCAAAATCACCACCTAAACTTCAATCACTACCTAAAAGCAAATCCGCAAATC
>JBAYSC010000144.1:0-6138 GCA_041676345.1 Flavobacteriaceae bacterium
ATATTTTACGATTCCGTTGTTAAACCCTAAAACCGAAATCGTTTCCAATGAAGTGATGAAATTCCGTAAATTATCAAGCAAAGCTACTCCGCTTGGTCCTAAAATTTTAGCCACAACCGAAGTGGAAATCAGCCCCGTAATAATACGAATAAATACACTCACACTATTGATGGAAGTGATTTTAAAAACCGGGTTTTGGAATATTTGTTTTAGGAGGTTCAAGTTGAGGGTTTAAGGTTTAAGGTTTAAAGTTTAATAATTATTCAGAACATCAATTATAGTAGAAACTTCTTCATCAGTCAAAACAGGGCTTATCGGAATGCTCAACACCTCGTTATGAATCTTTTCGGTTATCGGGAAAGACAAATGATTAAAAGCTTTCATCGCCTTTTGTTGGTGAGGCGGAATCGGGTAATGAATCAGGGTTTCTACTTGATTTTCAAACAAATACTTTTGAAGTTGGTCTCTGTTTTGGGTTCGGATGACAAAAAGGTGAAAAACGTGATTCTTGCTTCCGTCATAAAACGGAAGAGTGATTTTTTCGTTTTTAATTTCCGATAAATACCGCTTTGCCACTTCCCTCCTCTTTTGGTTTTGGAGGTCTAAGTCTTTGAGTTTTACCCGTAAAAAAGCCGCTTGAATTTCATCTAAACGGGAATTTAACCCCAAAAATTCATTTTCGTATTTTTTTTGAGAGCCGTAATTTCGTAAAGAAAACAACACGGTTGCCAACTCATCATCGTTGGTCGTAATTGCTCCTGCATCTGCCAAAGCTCCCAGATTTTTTCCCGGATAAAAACTGAAAGCGGAAGCCTCCCCAACTCCACCAGAGGAGTTTTTTTTTGCTCCGTGAGATTGAGCGGAATCCTGAACAATCAAAAGATTGTGTTTTTTAGCAATTTGGTTGATTGCTTCCATATCACAAAGTTGCCCGTAAAGATGAACAGGCAAAATCGCTTTGGTTTTTGGGCTGATGTGTTTTTCGATTTCTTTCGGATTGAGATTGTAAGTTTCGATATCCGGCTCAACCAAAACCGGAATCAAGTCGTTCTGCAAAACAGCCAGAATCGAAGCAATATAGGTGTTGGCAGGCACAATCACTTCATCGCCTTTTTGCAATTTTCCAAGTTCTTTATAGGCTCTGAAAATCAGGATTAAAGCATCTAAACCGTTGGCAACTCCGATGCAATGTTTTGTACCGCAATAGGCGGCAAATTCCTGCTCAAACCCTTTTACTTCGTTGCCCAGAATATACCACCCGCTATCTAAAAACTGTTGAAATTTCTGTTGAAATTCGGCTTCGTAAGCTTGGTTTATCTTATGTAAATCAAGGAATTTTATCATAGCTCCCAACCCCAAAAAGGGAAATTTGTTTATTGAAAAAACTATTTTTTGTTGTTTATTTCACGTAATTGTTGAATATCCAAAAAATCTTTTGGTCTTCCCGCTTTTATTTTACTCGTAATCAAATCTTCCAACGACAGCACTCTCCACCTTAAAATTTTATGCCCTTCGATAATCACTTCCATACTTTCGTTATAAGCCTGACCAAAGGATTTATTGACCGAAAAATTTGTAATCAATTCCAGATTCAAATCTACAGGTGTGAATTTGACAGAAATATTCTGTTTTTGATTTTTTACCTCATCGGGAAAATCATCAACTTCATAGCCCATTTCGTTAAAAACGGTTACTAATTTTTTAAAATTTTCATCAGTAGTTTCTATCCAAAAATCGACATCTGCAGAATGCCTTTGGTACCCGTGAAAATTAACAGCACCTCCACCAACCATCAACATTCTCACTTGATGTTTATGGGTTAAGGTAAGAAATTCATCTATATTTTCATTCCACTTTTTTTCCATTTTTCTTTTCTATCACAAAGTTATTCTTCTCTTTTTCAACAGCCTGAGTCGGAAATTTTTGGAGGATGATTCTTGAAAGTTCTAAAAAGCGGTAAAAGCGTTCTGCTCCCGAGAGTTTTAAAAACGCTTCGAGCTGTTCTTTTTTGCTTTCTTCTTTGGTTAAAAACCGTATTTCCATAGCCTATAATTCTAATTCATAAAAATCCTGAACAAGTGTTCGGGCACCAAAACTCTCTTTCCAATACGCCAACCCTTCGTTCAGGGTTTTTCCGTTGTCTTTGTTGGAAGCTCCCATATCAAAAAACCGTTTTTCCAAGGCGTATTTTTTGATGAGAAAATCATACAAAAAATCGACACTGCCTAATTTACTCCGTTGCCAATCGCTGCCAATGTATTGCGAATGCACCACATTTTCGGTTACAAAAAGAGTAGTTCCGGCTACGATTTTATCTTCAAAATACACATCAAACTGCTTGATGTTATCAGGAAAACGGGAATGTAACAGTTTTATTTCGTCAAGCGAATGTACGGGCTTTGCCTGGTGTTTTTCGTGTAAAACGGGAATCAGGATTTCGTTCCAGAAAGCTGAAAAATCGGTAGTTTCTCTGATTTCCAAATTGTGTTTTTCGCCTTTTTTGATTTCGTATTTCCGCTTTTTAGAAATATCGCTTTCAACCTGATTGTCAAGCACAAAAAGTGTATCCCGACGAATGAGTTCTGCGTTTTTCAAAAACAAAACATACAGCAATTCATCTGAAAAATGTTTGCTGTAAATGGCAGGGAGCACTTTTAAAAACATCTTTTTGAAATGAAGTTTTGCATACAGGCAGACCGCTTCAAAAATGTCGATAAATTCCTGAATCTTAACGGAATTCTCCACTACAACTCCTCCGTAGCTCAATCCCTGATGGGAATGCAGCTCCTCACCTGCCCTGTTGGCAGGAAACACAGCCACTAACTTTTTATCCTCAAAAACCAAAAGCGAAAAATCGGTAAAACGGTCGTTGTGATACTCCATAAAGTTTCGGTTGAACAAGAAAGTAGCGTTTTTTGCCTTAGCCACAAAGGCATTCCACAAAGCAAAATCTTCTGAAGTGTATTTTCTGACGGTATATTTTTCCACAAAGACACAATTAAAAGGTAAAAGTACTAATTTTTTCGTTTCGGGTTTCAGGTTTCAGCTTTTGAAGTGTACATTTGCAAAACTTTACATAAGCGACACGTAACTTTACACCCCGATTAAAGTGCAATTACAAAAATTAAACCTCCTGAATTACAAGAATTTTTCTGAAATCAGTTTTGATTTTGACACCAAAATCAGCTGTTTTGTGGGCAAAAACGGAATCGGGAAAACCAACATACTCGACAGCATTTATCATTTAGCTTACGGAAAAAGTTATTTTAATTCCGTTGCGGTTCAGAATATCAAACACAACGAAGATTTTTTTGTAATCGAAGGGGAATTTCTCAAAGAAAATCAAACCCATCAGGTGGTTTGTTCGCTCAAAAAAGGGCAGAAAAAAACACTCAAAAAAAACGGAAAAATCTATGATAAATTCTCCGAACATATCGGGTTTATTCCCCTTGTGATTATCTCTCCTTCCGATAGCGATTTAATCTCCGAAGGCAGTGAAATCAGACGGAAATTTATCGATCAAATCATTTCACAATTAGATTCAGATTACCTGCAACAACTCATTAAATATCAAAAAGTTGTATCACAGCGAAATGCCCTGTTAAAATACTTTGCCCTGAACCGCATTTTCGACAAAGACAACCTTTTGATTTATGATGAACAGCTAACAGAATCAGGAGCTTATATACATCAAAAACGAACAGAATTTCTAAAGGAATTTACCCCTATTTTCAACCATTATCACGCTATTATTACGGGTGGTAATGAAGCGGTAAATTTGGTTTATGAAAGCAGGCTTTTTGAAAAGAATTTGTTTGACCTTTTGCAGGAAGAACAACCCAAAGACAGGGTGTTGCAATATACTTCCGTTGGGATTCACAAAGATGATTTGCTCTTTGAAATCAACGGACACCCGATAAAGAAATTTGGCTCACAAGGGCAACAAAAATCATTTTTAATTGCCCTGAAACTGGCTCAGTTTGAATTTGTCAAACAACAAAACAACGTAAAACCCATACTCCTTTTTGATGATATTTTTGATAAGCTGGATAAGTTCAGAGTCAGTAAAATTATTGAACTGGTCAATCAAAATACCTTTGGGCAGATTTTTATTTCCGACACAGACCAGGAACGTACAGAAACTATAATCAAACAAACCCAACTTTCTTATCGGGTTTTTGAGCTTTGATTTCTCCCAGACATCGTCAATAGCTTCGTGGCTTTGTGGCTTTGTGGCATTACTTTTTTGCCACAAAGACACCAAAACACGAAGTCATACAAAGTTAAAATTTGTAATACATTTGGTCTTACAGGAATAAAAAGCATGAATTTGCCCTGAAAAAATACTTTATTACCTCTTTTTTGATTCCTGATTTCTTAGCTTTGCAGCATCGAACAGCAATAAAAAAATGTACGCAATTCTCGACATAGAAACCACAGGAGGGCAATATAATCAGGAAGGAATTACCGAAATAGCTATTTATAAGTTTGACGGGCATAAAATTATCGACCAGTTTATCAGCTTGGTGAATCCCGAAAAACCCATTCAGCCTTTTGTGGTGAAACTTACGGGAATCAACAATGCTATGCTTCGCTCAGCTCCCAAGTTTTATGAAGTTGCCAAACGCATTATCGAAATCACCGAAGGCTGTATTATCGTGGCTCACAACGCTTCGTTTGATTACCGCATTCTGCAAACCGAATTTTCACGGTTGGGCTATCCTTACAAAAGAGAATCGCTCTGCACCGTAGAGTTGGCTAAAAGACTTATCCCCGATCAAAAATCATATAGTTTAGGCAAACTTGTCCGCTCTTTGGGAATCCCTGTGAGTGACAGGCACAGAGCTTCGGGAGATGCTCAGGCAACGGTAAAACTCTTCAAGCTCCTGCTTTCTAAAGATGCTGACAAACACATTTTGAAAAGCCTTATCAGAACCGAAATCAAAAGCGGGCTTTCGCCAAAATTACTCGATATTGTTGAGAGTTTACCTTCGGAAACAGGCATTTATTACGTTCATAACGAAAAAGGAGACATTATCTTTTTGGGCAAAAGCAAAAACATCAAAAAGAAAATAAACGGTTATTTCACAGGAGATTCAAGACTTGCCAAACGCATACAAAGCGAAGTATTTACCGTTACTTTTGAAAAAACGGGAAACCTTTTGATTGCTTCGCTCAAAGAAACCGAAGAGCTGCGTTATAACAAACCTGTCTATAACCGGCTGCCTGTGAAAATTAAATTCTCCAAAAAGTTTTTTTCTGCCACCAACAAAAATCAAAATGCCCTGATTATTGACAAAGGCAGAACGATCGAAGAGCGAACTGCTATTCTTATCGAAAATGGAGTTTGTAAAGGCTATGCTTTCTTTGATTTAAACTATCAACTCTCTAATATAGAAGTATTTAAAAATATTTTGATTCCGCTCACACCCGACAAACAACATTTGCAGATAGTAGAGCAATATTTGCAGAAAAGCAAAGTGATAAAGATTGTTGAGTTTTAAAAAGCTATATTGTAAACTACAAACCGACAACCAACAACTGATAACTGAAAAAAAATGAGAGAAGAAAAATCAAACTGGGAGGTTCTCAAGCAGAAAATCCACATTACTATCTACGGGTCAAACACTTTCTACGGAAAGCTTTTTGACATTGTCTTGCTTATCCTCATATTTCTGAGTGTGCTGTTGGTTATGCTCGAAAGTGTAGATACGCTCGATGCCAAATACCACACCTTTCTCTATGTTTCGGAGTGGATAATTACCGTCTTTTTTACTATCGAATATATACTTCGGGTGATTTCTATCAAAAAACCTTCGACCTATATTTTCAGTTTTTACGGAATTATCGACCTGATTGCTGCCCTGCCTATGTTTCTATCGTTTTTTATTCCGGGAAGCCAGATGCTTTCTGTGGTTCGGGCACTGCGGTTGTTACGACTTTTCAGAGTGCTCAATCTGGTGCAGTTTACGGGTCAGGAATCTCACCTGAAACTGGCAATCAGGGCAAGCAGACGAAAAATTACGGTTTTTATCTATTTTGTTCTTATCGTAAGCTGCCTTTTGGGCACTTTGATGTTTGCGGTTGAAAAAGGCGAAAATGGTTTCAGGAATATTCCCGACAGTGTTTATTGGGTTA
>JBAYSC010000145.1:0-6117 GCA_041676345.1 Flavobacteriaceae bacterium
CGGATACGATGATTCGATGAGAAGATATTTGGCTGCAACCGGTCGTCAGGACGTAGTAGATGCAGCTGATAAAGTAGCTGATTACCTGACCGCTGATGCTGAAGTGTATGCCAATCCGGAGCAATATTTCGACCAACTAATCGAAATCAACCTTTCTGAACTTGAGCCTCACATCAACGGACCTTTCACTCCGGACAGAGGAACTCCGGTTTCTAAAATGAAAGAAGTTGCCAAAGAAAACGGTTGGCCACTAAAAGTAGAATGGGGATTGATTGGTTCTTGTACAAACTCTTCCTACGAAGATATGTCAAGAGCAGTTTCTATCGTAAATCAGGCGGTTGAAAACCATATTACTCCAAAAGCAGAATTCGGAATCAATCCGGGTTCTGAGCAAATCAGATATACCATCGAGCGTGACGGAATCATCGAAGCGTTTGAAAAAATGGGAACTAAAGTATTTACCAATGCTTGCGGCCCTTGTATCGGACAATGGGACAGAGAAGGTGCAGACAAACAGGAGAAAAACACAATTGTTCACTCGTTCAACCGTAACTTCTCAAAACGTGCTGACGGTAACCCGAACACCCACGCTTTTGTAACTTCGCCTGAAATGGTGGCTGCATTAGCAATTGCCGGAGATTTGACCTTCAATCCAATCACAGATACACTTATCAACGATAACGGAGAAGAAATAAAATTAAAACCACCTTACGGAGATGAACTTCCGACCAAAGGATTTGACGTAGAAGACCCGGGATATCAAGCTCCGGCTGCTGACGGAAGAAACATTGAGGTAATCGTAAGTCCGACTTCACAACGTCTGGAACTCTTAGCTCCTTTCCAACCTTGGGACGGACAAAACATTACCGGGGCAAAATTGCTTATCAAAGCCTTCGGAAAATGTACGACTGACCACATCTCAATGGCTGGACCTTGGTTGCGTTTCCGTGGACATTTGGACAATATTTCCAACAATATGCTTATCGGAGCTGAAAATGCTTTCAACGGAAAAGCCAATTCGGTTAAAAACCAACTAACAGGAGAATACGGAGAAGTACCTGCTGTTCAGAGAGCTTACAAAGCAGCGGGAATTCCTTCAATCGTGGTGGGAGACCACAACTACGGAGAAGGTTCTTCTCGTGAGCACGCAGCTATGGAGCCAAGACACTTGGGAGTAAAAGCTGTTTTGGTAAAATCATTTGCACGTATTCACGAAACCAACCTTAAAAAACAAGGTATGTTGGGACTTACGTTTGCCAACGAAGCGGATTATGACAAAATTCAGGAAGACGATACCATCAACTTCCTTGATTTGACCGAATTTGCTCCAAACAAATCGCTTACGTTAGAGTTTGTTCATAAAGACGGAAGCAAAGACATCATTATGGCAAATCATACGTATAATGACAGCCAAATCGAATGGTTCAAAGCAGGTTCTGCTCTTAACCTTATTGCAGCAGAAAGCAAAAAATAAGAATTCGATTTCTTGATACAAAAAACTCCGAGCATCGCTCGGAGTTTTTTTGTATAACTAAATTACCGTTTGCTTTATCAATTAGGACTATACCCTTTCATATCCTTAAACTGTTTCGGAGACATTCCGGTATGTTTTTTAAAGGCTTCATAGAATGTAGTTCGTGAGCTGAATCCGCTGGCATACATCACTTCGTTGATATTGAGTCCGTTGTTTTCATAAATCAGGATTTTAGCTTCCTGAATGCGATAGGAATTGATAAAATTGTTGTAGTTGGTTTTGGTATAGGCAGCAATGGCAGACGACACATATTTTTCGTTGCTTTTAATAATATCGGCAGCCCGGGATAGTGTAAGCTCGGGGTCTTTGTATATCTTTTCTTTTTCGAGTGAAAAAAGCAATTTGTTAAACACAATTTTTAGGTTGTCTTCTTCACTGTTTCCCGGAGTTTCGGTGACTGCCAAAGGGAGTTGTTCCGTATAGTCTTTATTCTTGAAAGACTCCATAAGTTCAACGTTTCTCTTATATAAATCCTTTAGGGTTCGGTTACGGTATATCAGAAAGAAAATGACAATTCCCGTTAGGGAAACCAACGATATAAACCCGATAGTAAGTTTCTGGGTTTGTGTTTTTTTAATATCATATTCATAGCGGATTCGCTTTATTTCTTCGTCTTTCAGCTCGGTTTGATACTCAATTTCCAACTGAGCTATAGCTTCTTGTTTTTCTATACCGAAGAGTTCCTGTTCCAGATTGTAATATAACTTGTGATATTCTAAAGCTTTTTTAAAATTGCCCATTTTACTGTATAAATCTGCATATCCCTGATAAACGGCAACTTCTCCTTTAGGGTAAACCAGCTTTTTGATATGTACCAAAGCACTGTCATACGCCTTTTGGGCAGTTGCATAGCGTCGGGTGGCAGTATAGCCTTTTCCAAGTGCAATATAGTTATAGATCATGCCTTCGCTAATTCCCATAGAACGACACATTTCCTGTGAAGCCTCGATATATTCCAAGGCTTTTTCATACTGCTCCATTTCCAGATAAATGTTTCCGATATTATGGAGGATACGTGATTTATCAGCAGGAGCCTCAACCTCTTCTGCCAATTTAAGGGCTTCGGTTTGGTAATGCAGGGCTTTGTCGAGAGAATCGGTTTTTTGGTAAACGCTTCCTAAATTGGAATAGATGATAAATAAATTAAAAACATCGGTTCCTGATTTAGGCGGATTATTTTCCAAAAAAGTTATGCCTTCCATAAAATAGGAAATCGATTTCTGATACTCCTCCATATCGTCATGCAACAGCCCCAACCGGTTGTAGGTAGTAGCCACATTGCTGCCTTCCTCGGGATTTTCTTTATACAACCGCAATGCTTGCAGATAGTTATGAGCTGCCTCTTTGTATTTGCCTTTTTGGCTCACCAGAATAGCTCCTTTGATGCTATACATTACCGCCTGATAATGACTGACATATTCGTTTTGTAGAGATGCTGTCTCCTCCATGAGTTTGTCAATGAGCAACAAGCACTCCTCAAAGTCGCCTTTTCGCTCCAAAATGGAAAGGGAAGCTACCTGAAAGTGAATTTCCTGTATTTGGGTGAGTTGTTTTTTATATTCTTCATACAACTTTTCTATGGCTTGCAGCCCCTTGTCATATTCCCCCATTATGAGGTAATTCCGGGAAATCTGGCTACAGAAATACGTAATATTAGTGAGGTCTTCTATTCCTTTCATTCTGATTTTTACTTTCTCCAGATAATCCAATGCTATGTTAGGGTCATAAACCGAAAGTTCATCACACAGGGTTATCATCCGGTCGATATCTGAAGGGGTAATTTCAGATTTTACATTTAATTTCTCAAAATCCTGAATAGCTTGTTGAAGGTTTCTTTGTTGAGAAAATATGACGGTTGAAAACAATAGTAAAAACAGGCTAAATAAAAATTTCATCACTACTAATTATTTGTAAGGGAATAGAAAAAAGTTTATTCAAAATATCAGAAAAAGGCTAAGGCATCCTTTGCCGTACGGCTTCATACAAAAAAGCACCACAGGCAACCGATACGTTTAGCGAAGAAATCGAGCCAAACATCGGGAGTTTTGCTTTTTCGTCCACAATTTTCAATACTGACGGGTTGATTCCTTTGTCTTCTGAACCCATAATAACAGCAACAGGGCGATTAAAATCAATGTCATAGAGAGTGTTTTCGGTCTTTTCGGTGGCTGCAATTATTTTTACCTCAGACGATTGCAGATAAAAAATCGCATCTTTCACATGGTCAACTTTGGCAATCGGAACGTTAAAAACCGCTCCTGCAGAAGTTTTCACCGTGTCTCCGTTTACCGGAGCAGCACCTTGTTTGCTGATGATAATTCCGTGAACTCCCGTGCATTCTGCCGTTCTGATAATCGCTCCGAAGTTTCGGGCATCAGAAATTCCGTCAAGAATCAAAAAAAGAGGTTTGTCGGTTTTGGAAGAAGCAAGTTCCATCAGGTTTTCGATATCGTAAAAAGAAATCGGAGCGATAGTAGCCACTACTCCCTGATGATTATTCGGAGTAAGCCTGTTGAGTTTTTCCAAAGGCACATACACATAACTTATGTTGTTCTTTTTCAATACGGTAAAGAGTTCTTTCATCAAAGGCGAACCCGAATCTTTCTGAACGAAAACCTTGTCGATTTCCTTACCTGAATTTACGGCTTCGATAACAGCCCGTATCCCGAATATCTGATTTTGTTTTTCCATAGGTGCAAAAATAGGGTTTTAGAATTGAAATTATTCACTTTCCAATCTTCTGTTTGTTTTTTCTTCCTTGAGGTACATTCGGTTAAAAACCTGACAGGTTACCAAATCTCCCATTACGTTTATCGAAGTACGGAACATCCCCAGTAGCCTGTCAACTCCGATAATCAGAGCAATAGCCGTAACCGGAATACCGATTGTTGCCAAAACCGAACCCAAAACAATCACCCCTGCTCCGGGAGCAGACGGAGTTCCGATAGAAGCCAGAATAGTCGTAACAATAATAATCACCAAAGTTGCCGTATCCAATTGAAGTCCGTAAACCTGAGCCAGAAAAAGTGTTGCAATCGCCTGAAAAACAGCTGTTCCGTCCATATTTAGCGTAACTCCAACCGGAATGATAAAACGACTCACAGACGGATTGATGTTCATTTTTTCTTCTGCTGTTTTCAGGGTTAAAGGCATAACGGCAGCCGAACTCGATACGGAAAAAGCCAGAAGTAATACATCTTTTGCATCGGTAAAAAACCTTTTGATATTGGCTTTTGCCACAAAAAGCAAAATCGAAGTATAGACCAGAGCCACGATAAACAACCCGATAATAACGGTAAACATAAACATCGAAAGCCCCATAATAGTATCAATCCCGACTTTGGAAGTAACCTGACACATCAGTCCGAAAACGGCTATCGGAGCTAATTTCATAGCCCAACGGGTAATTGCCATGGTGATTTCCTGAACCGAATACAGCACTTTCAAAAGCGGAACAGCCGTATCAGACGGAATATTAGCCAGTGAAATTCCGATGATAATAGCAAAAATCACGATGCTCAACATATCACCCGAAACCAAAGCCTGCAACGGATTGGCAGGCAGGAGTTCCGTTATCATCACAGGCAGATTTCCGAAGCTCAAAACCGTTTGACTTTCGGTTAAAGCTCCCGTATTTATTGCCATATCGGTTGTAATGAGCTGGGTGGCATCCATATAATCTCCCGGACGAATAAGCGAAACCAGAATCACAGCCAACGTAAGTACGGTCGTAGTGGTAATTCCGTAATAACCCAGGAGTTTCAGACCTGATTTTTTGAGATATTCCGTGTTTTCACCTCCTGCAATCCCCTGAACCACAGAGCTGAACATAAGCGGAATCATAATCATCTGTACGACTCTGATGAACAGATTTCCCGGAAAAGCAATCCAGTTGATGAGCGATTCTAAGGTTTTTTCGCTAATCCATTGGGGAGTTGTGGCAAAATAGGCTCCCAAAACAATTCCCAAAAACATCCCTATCAATACTTTGAGCCACAGTCGGTTCTGTACTAAACTCTGCAAATAAGAATACAATTCTTTTACGGGAAGTAATATTTCTGTGTTTTTTTCTTTCATGATTTTAAATGCTGGGTGATGGGTGTTGGATGTTGGATGTTTCCTCAAAAATCCTAATTCCTAAATCCTAATTCCTAAATCCTAATTCTTAAGTTCTTAATCCTAAATTTCCAAATTCCGTAATCTGTTGAACCACGTTTTTATCGCCTAAAATTTTCCGATGTCCTAAACCATCCGTTATCAGAATTTTTCCATTTTTCAGGTGTTTGTAAATATGTTCTGCACACTTCACCGGAACATCTTTATCCTGTTTGTCGTGAATGACAAAAACGGGAATTTCTATATGTTTGGCAGCTTCAAAAACGTCGTAATTAGAGAGTTTGTCTTTAAATCGCTTTTCAAATTTCTGCTTCATTTTCTCTACCAAATTCGGTTTTAGCCCCAGTTTGTCTATAAATTCCTCAAAAATATCGTGAACAATATCTCCGCTGCCCACCAATACGGCTTTTTTGAGTTGCAAAACCCTCTTCAGAGAATTCATAAAAGACATTCATCCAAACGAATGC
>JBAYSC010000146.1:0-6078 GCA_041676345.1 Flavobacteriaceae bacterium
GGGAGGCGAACGGGAAGAAAGCCGGGTGTTTATCCCGATTACCACTGCCCAACGAGCCTATAGTGCAGGAGACAGAATCCGGAGTATGGCTTTTACGCTTAACAAAGGAGCAAACTTTGATCAGGCAGTTGCTGAATCACAGGAGTTTACCCGGCAACTGGACAACCTCCTGAAAACCAGACATACTATAGCTCCTGACGACCAGGGAGCTTTACACATCAACAATTCATTAGAAGAAGCCAAAAATATTTATATGATTACCGGAGGTGTGCAGGCTTTCTTTTGGTTTGTAGGAATCTGTACTATCATTGCAGGAGTGGTTGGAGTCGGAAATATAATGTTGATTATCGTAAAAGAACGAACAAGGGAAATTGGTATCCGAAAAGCATTGGGGGCAAGTCCGTTTTCGATAATTTCGATGATTTTGCAGGAAGCCGTTTTTATAACCGTTGTTTCCGGATTTTCCGGACTTTTATTAGGTCTTCTGATTTGGGAATTTGTAGGACCTTTTGTAGAAGCCGATTTCTTTACCCGACCCGAAGTAGATTTTAATGTAGCGGTTTCGACTTTGGTAATCTTAGTTGTGGCAGGAGCCTTGGCAGGATTTTTTCCCGCCTACAGAGCAGCCAAAATCAGACCTATTGTAGCATTAAGAGGAGAATAGCTCCTCCCGACCTCCCCAAAGGGGAGGAGTTGGAGGATAGAAAAGTGGATTTTGAAAAAAGTAATAATTTAAAATATTGACCCAACACAACTCCCCTCCTTTGGAGGGGCTGGGGAAGGCTTATGTTTAGCAGAGATAAATGGAATGAAATAATTGAGGCACTTTCTGCCAATCCGTTCCGAACGGTAATAACTGCTTTTGGAGTATTCTGGGGGATATTTATTCTTGTGATTCTGCTTTCGGCCAGTCAGGGATTACAAAACGGAATCAAAAAGCAGATGGGAGGTTTATCTACAAACACGATGTTTATGTGGACACAATCGACCTCAAAACCCTACAAAGGATTGCCCCAAGGAAGATATTTTAATTTCAAAAATACAGATGTAGAGGCGATTAAAAGAGATGTTGACGGGTTGCTTTATGTTTCTCCACGAAATCAATTAGGAGGTTTCAGAGGAACTAATAATGTTGTCAGAGGAACAAAAACCGGAGCCTATAACGTATATGGTGATTACCCGGAATTTATCTTGCAACAACCGATGGATATACTGCAAGGCAGATTTATCAACTACGGAGATATTGAAAACAAACGCAAGATTGTCGTAATCGGAGAGGGCGTTATCAGAGAAATGTATGAACCCGGAGAGGAAGTTTTAGGCTCTTATGTAAAGATTCAGGGAGTGAATTTTATGGTGGTCGGAGTGTATAAGCCCAAGGGAAATATAGGAGGTGATGCAGAAGAAGGACAAAAACAACTCTTTATTCCGTTTACGACCTTTCAGCAGGCTTTTAATTACGGAGATGTAGTAGGCTGGATGACGATAACCGGACAGGACGACCAACCTATAACGGAACTCAAAACCAAAATTTTTGATTTGCTGAAAAACCGTCACACCATAGACCCGACCGATGAAAGAGCTATCGGACATTTTGATTTGTATCAGGAATTCAAAAAAATAAACGGACTTTTTGCCATTTTAAAAGGAGTTTCTTATATCGTAGGAATCTTTATTTTGGGCTCCGGAATTATCGGAATCGTAAACATTATGCTGATTGTCGTCAAAGAACGAACTCAGGAAATCGGAATCCGAAGGGCTTTGGGAGCTACTCCGGGACGAATCATCAAACAGATTTTAACCGAATCGGTGATATTGTCAATCATCTCGGGAATGGCAGGAATTATATTTGCCGGTTTTGTACTTTGGCTCATCAATATGGGATTGGCAAATGCTCCTAATGCAGACGAAATTCCGTTTGTAAACCCGAGTGTGAGTTTGGGAGTGGTGGTAATTGCCTTGCTGATTTTAGTATTTGCCGGATTGTTGGCCGGATTGATTCCCGCCCTTACAGCCATCAAAGTAAAACCGATAGACGCTTTGAGAACGGAATAACAGAATATAGAGAACCGACAACGTTAAACAATAGAATTATGGAAAACAGCAAAAAATCAGGAACAGGTATCGGATTCGGAGTAGCACTTGGAGTTGTTGCAGGAGCTGTTTATGGAGCTATTACGGACAATGTTGGAATGGGTGTTGCGATGGGAGTGATTTTTGGTGTGGTTATCGGTACAGTTTCTATGGCATTTAAAAACAAAAAATGACAGAGCTAACAACAACATATCAAAATCTTGTAGGTAAGATTTCCGAGAGTTATCTTGCAGGACAAAAGCGTGCTGTACAGGCTGTTAATACGAGTTTAGTGAAAACTTATTGGGAAATCGGTCAGCATATTGTAGAGTTTGAGCAGGACGGAAAAGAAACAGCAGAATACGGAAAAAGGCTGTTAGAAAGACTTTCGAGAGATTTAACAAACCTTTACGGAAAGGGATTTAATCGCTCCAATCTCAATAATATGAGGAAGATGTATAAGTGTTATCCAATTTGTGCGACACTGTCGCACAAATTGAGTTGGTCACATTATGTAGAACTTTTGAAAATAGAAGATGAACTTGAACGTAGCTTTTACGAGAAGCAGACCTTGTTAGAAAATTGGAATGTCAGAGAGTTGATACGTCAGAAAAAAACATCTCTTTTCTTGAGACTGGCAGCATCAAAAGACAAAGAAGGGATTTTACAATTAGCTCAAAAAGGAAAAATAATAGAAAAACCAACCGATTTGTTACGTGAACCCTACATATTGGAGTTTTTGAATATTCCTGAACCCTATCAACTTTCAGAAACAGATTTAGAACAACATATTATTGACAATCTTCAGCATTTTTTATTGGAATTAGGCAAAGGATTTGCGTTCATCGGAAGACAATATCGCATTATGTTAGGAAATCGACCTCATTATGTGGACTTGGTTTTCTACCATCGAATTTTGAAGTGTTTCGTACTGATTGATTTAAAAGTGGAAGAAGCAGGTTATGAAGATGTAGGACAAATGAATATGTATATGGGATATTTTGCTAAAGAGGAAAATGTGGAAGGCGATAATCCTCCAATCGGTATTGTTTTAGCAAGATATAAAGACGAATTATTGATTGAATATGCTACTTACGAAAGTAATAGTCAGCTGTTTGTACAGAAATATCAATTGTATCTGCCCGAAAAAGAAGAACTTAGAAAAATCCTTTCAGATATACCTGAAAATATATAAATAAACAGAATCACACATTAAACACAATAACGAATATGAAAAAAGGATGTACCATTGCCGTTTTAGTTTTCCTTGTAATTGCTTTTGCAGGAGTTTTGATTTTCTTCTGGCAGAAAAATGCACAACCACCTGTAAAGTTTGAAACCGAATTGCCTGAGATTCGTTCGATTTTAAAAAGCACGGTTGCCACAGGAAACATCAACCCGAAAGAAGAAATCTTTATCAAACCCAATATGTCCGGAATTATTGACGAGGTATATGTGGAGGCGGGCGATTATATCAAATCGGGTGATTTGATTGCCAAAATCAGAGTGGTTCCCAATGTTTCGAGCCTGAACGCTGCCAACAATCAGATTCAGTCGGCTAAAATCGACTTGGAAAACCAGAAAAAAGTCTATGAAAGACAAAAATCGCTTTTTGAAAAAGGCGTTATTTCTGCCAATGATTTCGATACAGCCGAAACAACTTACAAACAAGCCCAGCAATCATACAATGCTACGGTTCAGAATGCCGAAATCATCAGAACGGGAACGACAAGCGGAATGACAAACATTGCTCAAACCCTTATCCGCTCTACCGTTTCGGGAATGGTGCTCGATGTTCCGGTCAAAAAAGGAAATCAGGTGATTGAAGCCAACAACTTCAACGAAGGAACGACTATTGCCAGCTTGGCAGATGTGAGCAATATGATTTTTGAAGGAAAATTAGACGAATCAGAAGTTGGGAAAATCAAATTGGGACTTCCTTTGGAAATCACTGTGGGAGCTATCGAAAACAAGAAATTTGATGCCGTTCTCGACTATATTGCTCCCAAAGGAGTAAACGAAAACGGAGCGATGCAGTTCCCGATTAAAGGAGCTTTGGTAAACAAAGATTCGACTTTTATCAGAGCCGGTTTGAGTGCCAATGCTTCGATTATTTTGGCGAAAGCCGATAGCGTTTTGGCAGTAAAAGAAGGGCTGGTACAGTATGACGAAAAAACCAAAAAATCGTTTGTGGAAGTACAGGTAGGAGAGCAGAAATTTGAACGTAAAGATGTGGAACTCGGAGTAAGTGACGGAATTTACGTAGAAATCAAAAGCGGAATCACCAAAGACGACAAAATCAAAATTTGGAATCAGGTTAAGAAGTAATTGAATCAAACAAGTTATAAGATGGATATTCAGTGTACCGATAAAAAAACGTTTGAACTCATTAAGGGTTCACAAAAGTTGGGGAAACTGACTTATGAAAGCTTATTCTCTTTTAAAGCTCATCTTCAAGTGGAGAATAACACCTATAAAATTGCTCCGAAAGGACTTTTCAGTACCCAAATTTCCGTTAGTCAAAACGATACGGAAATTGCCAGTATGAAAATAACTTTTCACGGAGGTATTGCTCTGACTTTTGCAAATGGCAAAGAGTTTATTCTGAAAGCCAAAGGAGTATTCCATGCAAACTATATACTTGAAGATGAAAATCAACAACAATTATTAGTATTACATCCTGATTTTAAATGGACAAAACTCAGCTATAACTATAGTGTCTCATACGACCAGCCACAAGACCCGTTATTGGTTCTGTTGACAACGTATGCAGCTAATTATTATATTGCTGTGATGTCTTCATCTATATATTAAAACAAAAAAGACTACAATGAAAATAGCATCAAAAATAATTGTATCGGTTTGTCTTCTTTTAGGAGCAAATGCTTTTTCACAAAAGAAGTGGACTCTCGAAGAGTGTGTAAATCACGCTATCGAAAACAATGTTTCTATCAAACAAATCGAACTCGATAACAAGCTGGCAGAAGTAAACAAAAAAGATGCTTTCGGAAACTTTCTTCCGGGAGTAAATGCCAATGCTTCCCATTCGTGGAATATCGGTTTGAACACGAACATCACGACCGGAATTCTGGAAAATCAAACCACTCAGTTTACTTCGATGGGAGTTTCGGCAGGAGTGGATATTTTCAGAGGAATGCAGTTGCAAAACCAATACAGAAAATCAAAAATTGCCCTTATTCAGTCGCAATACCAGCACCTGAAAATGGAAGAAGATGTGGCTTTAAACGTGGTGAATGCCTATCTTCAAATCCTTTTCAACAAAGAAAATCTAAAGGTTCAGACACAACAACATCAGGCAGACAGTTTGCAGTTGGTTCGTTCTCAGGAATTGGTCAATGCAGGGATGATTCCCAGTGGTGATTTGTTTGATATGAAAGCCACTATCGCTACCGACAAACAAAATATTATTCAGGCAGAATACAGCTTGCTGATTTCAAAACTCAGCCTTGCTCAGCTGTTGCAATTGGAGGATTTCAAAGATTTTGACATAGCCGAAACCAATTATGATTTTCAGGAAAATCCGATATTTTTTCAGTCTCCGGAAACTGTTTTTAACAAGGCAAAAGAAGAGCGAACCGAACTCAAAATTGCCCGAACCGATGTAGAATTAGCCGAAAAAGATGTCGATATAGCCAAAGGAGCCAATTACCCGACTTTGGGAGGTTATTACAGTTTTAGCTCAAGGGTTTCTTATGCCAAAATCCCTGACGGAATGGGAGGAGAGATGAGTCCTCCACCATTTTTTGATCAGTTTGATTTATATAAAGGACACAATTTCGGTTTGCAGCTCAACATCCCGATTTTCAACGGATTTGCCACCCGAAACAGCGTTGAGCGGTCGAAAATCAACTTAGAAAAATCAAAGTTAGCTTTGGAACAATCTGAATTGGATTTAGAGCGAAATGTTTACACCGCTTTTTCTGATGCCAACGGAGCTTTAGAAACCTACAAAGCAGCTGAAGAAACCCTGAAAGCCAGAGAAGA
>JBAYSC010000147.1:0-6056 GCA_041676345.1 Flavobacteriaceae bacterium
AGATATTTCTTGGATAACGTAGCAGGTTGGATTTTGGAATTGGATAGAGGAGAGGGAATTCCTTGGAAAGGAAACTATTCTTCTTGGCTTGACCAAAAAGCAAAACGCTTGGAGCAAGAAGAAAAAACAGCCTCCAAACGTAGAAAAACCTTAGAACGAGAATTGGAATGGGTTCGTCAGGGAGCCAAAGGAAGACAAACCAAACAAAAAGCCCGTTTACAAAACTATGACAGGCTTTTAAACGAAGACCAAAAACAATTAGAAGAAAAATTAGAATTGTATATTCCGAACGGACCTCGTTTGGGAACGAACGTAATCGAGGCAGTCGGAGTATCGAAAGCTTATGGAGATAAATTGCTTTACGAAGATTTAAACTTCAAACTTCCGCAAGCGGGAATTGTCGGAATTATCGGGCCAAACGGAGCAGGAAAAACAACCATTTTCCGAATGATTATGGGAGAAGAAACTCCCGATAAAGGAGAGTTTTTGGTTGGAGATACCGTAAAAATCGCTTATGTTGACCAAACCCACAAAAACATCGACCCTGAAAAATCCATTTGGGAAAACTTCTCTGACGGACAGGAACTGATTATGATGGGAGGAAGACAGGTAAATTCGAGAGCTTATTTGAGTCGTTTTAATTTCGGAGGAAGTGATCAAAACAAAAAAGTTTCTACACTTTCGGGTGGAGAACGCAACCGATTACATTTGGCTATGACTCTAAAAGAAGAAGGAAACGTACTTTTACTTGATGAGCCTACCAACGATTTGGACATCAACACGCTTCGTGCTTTGGAAGAAGGTTTGGAGAACTTTGCAGGTTGTGCAGTTGTGATTTCCCACGACAGATGGTTTTTGGACAGAATCTGTACGCATATTTTGGCTTTCGAAGGAAATTCCGAAGTATATTTTTTTGAGGGAGGATTTTCCGATTACGAAGAAAACCGCAAAAAACGTCTGGGAGATTTAATCCCTACAAGAATTAAGTACAAAAAACTGATTCGATAAGTTCGTTTTTTCTGATAAAAAATAAGCCTGTCAATCGACAGGCTTATTTTTTGTTTTTACTCGGTTATCCCTTTCAGTATTGTGTTGAGTTGTCTGAGTTTTTCTTTCCAGACTTCGAGTTCCTGTTTGCGTTTTTCGATGTTTTTGTTCACCTCTGCCACAAACGGATTTTTATCGGAAGCTCCTGTAATAAAGAGCTTGTTGTTTTCCAATTGACGTACTTCCTGTTGTACTTCGTCAATTTTTTTGGACAGAAAAATACGTTCCGACATCAGTTTTGAGTTTTCGTCAGAGCTTGCCAAGTTGTTGATTCGGTTGTTGTAACGAATCATCTCGGAGTCTTTTTTGCTCAGGCTGAGTTTGTCAAAAAGTCCGTCCAGAACTTTGTTATATTTCGCCTCGATATAGCGTTTGTGATGCGGAACCCTTCCAAAACTTTTCCACTTTTCGATATGTGATTTAATCGTGTCTAAATCGGTTTTGTGGTCGCCTGTGAGTTCGAGTTGTTTCAGCGTTTCGTCCAGATAGGCTTTTTTGGCTTCATAAGCATCGTTTTCGACCTGATTTTCTTCGTTGCGTTTTTTGTGAAGGCGGTCAAAATAATGGTTGCAGGCGGTTTTGAATTCTTTCCATATTGCATCAGAAATCCGCTTGGGAACATGACCAATATTTTTCCATTCTTCCTGAATTTGCTTCATCACAGGCGTTGCTACAGCAAAGTCTTCACTGTCTTTGAGTTGGTTGGCTTTGGCTATAAGAGCCTGTTTTTTGACAAGATTATCCTGTTGTTCTGCTTTGATATTTTTATAGAAATTGTTCTTTTTCGTATTAAAATCTTTGGTAGCATTGCGGAAAGCTTCCCACACTTCGTCCCGATGTTCCAAAGGCACTTTTCCGCTTTTAAAGAAGGTTTCTTTTTGCTCTTCAATCTTTTTGATTTGTCTCTGCCAGCCCGAATGTGAAGTAATTTCTTCTGCTGCCAGAGCAACGATTTGAGCAATAATTTCTTGTTTTTTAGCAAGTGTTTGCTGCTCTTTTTCTCTTATTTGTTGAAAGAATTGCTCTCTTCGGTCGTGAATTTGTTTGGTAACCGAGCTGAATTCGTTCCAGATTTCATCCCGATATTCTTTGGAAACGGGCCCGAGTTCTTCTTTCCAGAGTCTGTGGAGCAGTTGCAATTCCCGAAAAGCTTTGTTCAGTTCGGGTTCGCTCAAAAGTTCTTTTGCCCGGGCAATTACCTTTTGTTTTTGCTCAAGATTGTGTTTAAAATCCATATCACGGGCTTCTCTGTCTAAGTGAATGTAGTCATAGAAGTTTTCTACGTGAAAATGGTAATTGTTCCAAACGTGATTGTATTTGTCTTTCGGAATAGGTCCTGCACCTCTCCATCGTTCTCTGATATCGTTGAATTGCCTGAAAATATCCTGTATGTTATTCTCCGGACTAATGAGTCCTTTTAGTTCTTCGATAAGCCCCAAACGAACCGTTAGGTTGTTCTTCAGATTGGCTTCCAGGTTTTTGTAATGCTTGTTTTTTCGCTCTCTATAATCGTTTAAAAGTCCGTCAAATTTATTTTTTAAAGGAAAGTGATATTCAAATTCGGAAGTGTTTCCTTCGTTTTCTGAGGCAAATTCTTCTTTTTTATCGTCAATAAAGCTATGATACTTATTATAGAATTCTTTTCGGATTTCCTCAACGTGGTCTTTGATAGAAGCCACTTTGCCCGAAGCCAGAAGCTTTTCGAGCTCTTCGGTCAAGGCTTCCATTGACATCTGCTCATAATCGAGCATCGGAATGTCGTGCCGTTCGGTTAAGGTCTCGTCTTCCGATTCTTCTGCATTGGAATTTTCGATTTCGTCCAAGACTTTTTTGTTGGTGTCTTCTACTGTTTCGATTTCGGAATTCTGAACTTCCTGAGTCATTTCGTTCTCTTGGTTTCCGTCTGCCTGTGGCAGGTTATCATTCTTTTGTTCTAACATTTTGGTAATGTTTAAGGTTCACAACTTTATTTTTTTCAGGCACTAAAGATAGTAAAGCCTGTATAAATAGCAAAATTTAATACTTAGAAACTGGTTAAAATTGTTTCATAAATAACTTTAAAGGGTTTGGGGAGGCAAAAAATCATTTAAAAATCCGTATTTTTGCCGAAATTTTACAAAATGATTATCCCGAAAACCCGAGAAGAAATTGAATTGATGAGAGAGGCTGCCCTAATGGTTTCTAAAACTTTGGGAATGTTGGCTTCTGAGATAAAAGAAGGTGTTACTACATTAGAATTAGACAAATTAGCTGAGGCTTATATCAGAGACAACGGAGGTATTCCGGGATTTTTAGGGCTTTACGGTTGTCCGTCAACTTTGCTGACCAGTGTAAATGAACAAATTGTTCACGGGTTGCCTACCAGCAGACCTCTTGAAAACGGAGACATCGTTTCGGTGGATTGTGGAGCGATTGTTCACGATTTTTACGGAGACCATGCTTATACTTTTGAAGTAGGTGAAGTAGCTCCGGAGACTAAAAAATTACTTCAGGTTACCAAAGAATCGCTTTATGTCGGGATCAACGAATTTCGTGCAGGAAATAGAGTAGAGGATATTGGCAGCAACATTCAAAAATATTGTGAAGCAAGAGGTTATAGCGTTGTCAGAGAATTGGTCGGTCATGGTTTGGGTCGTAAGATGCACGAAGATCCTGAGGTTCCGAATTACGGAAAAAAAGGAAGGGGAAAACTTTTCGTAGAAGGCATGGTTATCGCTATCGAACCCATGATAAATATGGGAACCCGAAACATCAGACAGCTCAAAGACGGCTGGACTATCGTTACCCGAGACGGAAAACCTTCTGCACACTTCGAACACGATGTAGCTTTGGTGGACGGAAAACCTGAGATACTTTCTACTTTTTATTATATCTACAAAGCCTTAGGTATCCAAAGCAACGAAGAAGATAGTTTCAGAAAAGAGAAGTTGGTGGTTTAGCTTTTGATTTCATTTAGGAATAATCACAGTAGCTTATACATTGTGGTTGTAAAAGGTCTTTATCAGTTTCTTTTATATTCTTCAAAACACGCTTCCGGATTTTGAAAACAGTTCTGCTTAAAGTCTTCGGGATCTATATTGAATTGAATATTTAAAATTATATGTTCTAATTGTCTTTTACCTTCTTTATTATAAAAAATGGTTTTGTGAGGTATAAGGATTCCGTCTGCTTCTTTATAATCTTCATATTCGGTGATTGTAGTAGTAATTGATTTATGAGTTTTTATTTCTATTTCGGTTATTTGTTTACTTGCGACTTTAAGTCCTGTAGCCGTGCTAAAATATTCGTAAACATCATTTTTCTTAATAGTAGGGGTTGCTCTTTCCGCTTCATACTTTACAACATAGACTTCTTCTCCTTTATAAATTTCATTAGACATTACTTCTCTTCCTGCCCGTATAGCTGCCTCAGGAAAAAAATCGTCTTTAAAAGGATTAAATGATGATGAATATCTATTTTTGATTCCATCTTCATTTACAGAATAAAAATTTCCGTTGAGGTTAAGTAATCTTGTAAAATTCCCCTCGGACGATTTTGATAAGGAGGCATATTCATTGTTAGCTCTATCTGTAAAGGCAATAAGTTCTTTAACCAAATGAAGAGAGTCTTGTTCTCTTGTAGTAATACCAAAAAGCCCTGCGATATTTCCGTTTTCTACTGTTTGGGAATTATCCATAAGTTTCTTGGCTGCATTTACAAATGAATTCGACTCTCCTTTGGAAACTTTTATGGAAGAATAGAAAGCAATATGTTGCTTTTGGTTTACAATATTTGTTATCTTTTCTTTGCCACCAATAGCGTTTATGTAGTTAGCATAGATCTCTTCTACGGTTATTTGCTGGGCAGTAACAAAAAAAGCTCCAAGAAGAAAAGGTAGTAAGAATACTTTCTTCATAGTCTAAGTTTGTAAAATGATTTTACTCTTTCCAAAAAATAGTGATTTTATTTTTTTTCATATTTTTCAAAACACGTTTCCGGATTTTGAAAACAGTTTTGTTTAAAATCTTCAGTATCTATATTAAACTCTACGGCTAAAATTTCTGTCTCCCATTCACTGTGTGATTTGGTAGTTTTAGTATTGACTTCTTTTTGTTTGTGTTTTTCATCTATCTTATTTTCATCTACTTTTACTACAGATGAGACTAATTCACTCACAGAAGGCTCGATGGTTGTAATGGTAATTTCCATATAAGATTTTGCCTTTATTTTATAGGGATATAAAAAACCATTCATTTTTTTATATTCAAAACTGATAATTGTAGAATTAACCGAGGTTGAAGATGTGTTAATGGAAGTAGAGAGAGCAGAAGTTTCGTTGTCTTTAGTTGTTTCAGAATTACTTTTTGAACCGATTTTTAATCCGGAGGCTATATCAAAATATTCATAGACGTTTTGTTTAATTCCTGCTATTTCCTGTTCATAATTAACCACATATACTTCTTTATCATTAAAAGTTTCATTGGACAAGATTTTACTTCCTAAAGGTACTGTTGTATCCAGAAAATCTGAAAATTGTTCAGGAAATGAGCTTTCTATTTTTTGCCCGTCAGGAAGTATAATAGTCATTTTTCCATTAGCAGTGAGACGTCTCGTATAAGAGGTTTTGTTTCCGTTCAAAGAAGAAGGGTAGTTTTTAGTAATGTTTGCAGTTTGCTGAGCATCATAATCTATAAAGTCAATGACCATTGTTTGAGAGTTTGTTGACCACGCTTCTGATGAAACAGAAGAATTACTTGTAGATATTGTCATTTGATTCACAATATTATCTATCTTTTCTTTTCCACCAATAGCTTCTACATAATTAGCATAGATTTTTTCTACGGTTATTTGCTGGGCAGTGACAAAAAAACCTCCAAAAAGAAAAGGTAGTAAGAATGTTTTTTTCATAATTTAAGTTTGTAAAATGATTTTGCTTTTTTCAAAAAATAGTGATTTTATTTTTTTTCATATTTTTCAAAACATGCTTCCGGGTTTTGAAAACAATTTTGTTTAAAATCTTCAGTATCTAT
>JBAYSC010000148.1:0-6039 GCA_041676345.1 Flavobacteriaceae bacterium
ACCTGATTTTGATACAATTGAATTTTGTCTTTCTGCATCTGTATTTCGGGAGAAAGTTTCGGAAAATACAGAATTCCCGTAAGGTTAAACGGATAATCCACATTCAGATGAATGTTGAAAAGTGGTTCTTCAAATTGTGTCGGATATAATTCGTGATAGAAGTTTTTGTAGTCTTCATCGGTCAAATCACCGGGCTGTTTTGTCCAAGCCGGATTCGGATTATTGATGATGTTATCGACTTCTTTGTACTGTGTTTTGTAATCTTCGGGAGCATTTTCAGGCTTCGGAAGAGCTTCCTGTTTGGTTCCGAACTTAATCGGAACTGGCATAAACTTGTTGTATTTGGTCAGCAGTTCTCTGATTCTGTATTCTTCCAAAAATTCGGTTGAATCTTCCGAAATATGTAAGATAATTTCGGTTCCTCTTTCGGTTTTATTGCTTGTTTCGAGTGTAAATTCAGGCGAACCGTCACAAATCCAATGAGCAGCTGGTTCGTCTTTGTAGGATTTGGTAATGATTTCGACTTTGTCAGCTACCATAAAAGCGGAGTAAAAACCAAGACCGAAATGTCCGATAATTCCCGTATCCTTAGCGGAATCTTTGTATTTGTTCAAAAATTCTTCCGCTCCCGAAAAAGCTACCTGATTGATGTATTTTTCGACTTCTTCGGCTGTCATTCCCAGACCTTGGTCGATGATGTGAAGTTTTTTGGCTTCTTTGTCGATTTTGACTTCGATTATCGGATTTCCGTATTCGACTTTCGCCTCTCCGATACTGGTTAAATGTTTGAGTTTCAGTGTAGCATCGGTTGCATTCGACACCAATTCACGAAGGAAAATTTCGTGATCACTGTAAAGGAATTTTTTAATTAAAGGGAAAATGTTTTCTACCGATACATTAATTTTTCCTGTTGTCATATTTCTTTTTGTTTAAGGTTTAAGGTTTCTTTTACTTCAGGTTTTCAAAAGGAATACCAAAACAAGAAATAATGACAAAATGACATTATAACTGCTTTTGAGCTATAATAACCGTATGAATTTCAGACGGAGTGTAATCTACTTTAAATATTTTTAAAGTGTTGAACTTATTTTCCGATAGATTTGATTTTAAAGAGTTTAAGTCGTAGTAATTAAAATAAACCCGATTTCCGTTGCTGCCTGTTTTAAATCCTGAATCTTCCGGATTTCCCTCCACAAAACTCAGGTAAAGCATTCCGTTTTGACTCAGCAAATCAGCACAATCTGAAATGAATTGTTGAGTTTCGGAAGCGGTTAAATACGGAATACAGAATCCGCAAATAATTCCGTCAAATTTTTGTTTCAGACTGCTGATATTTCTTGAATCCAAAACCTGAAAATTGGCTTTCGGGTTGTTTTGTTTTGCCAGCTCAACCATATTGGGAGCATAGTCAATTCCCGTAATTTTATAGCCCGGATTTTTAGACAAAAGATATTTTGTGATATTTCCGGGACCACAACCGATATCCAAAATCGAAGTATTTTGATTGGGAATAGTATTACAAAAATAATCATAGGTTAGATTGTATAAGTCTAAATCCATAAATTTTTCCTGATATAAATCGGCAATTTTATTCCAGGTTTCAGAGGTTTCTTTTTCTTTATCTATTTTCATAAAAACAAATGTAAACTTTAATTTCGTATATTTGATATTGAAAAGTTAATCGTCAGTCTTTGATTAGTAAGTATATACATATTTTTGTAATCTTTATAGGTTATCTCGTTTTTTCTGGTGTAAACGCTCAGGAAAACGGATTTCGCATTTCTTCGGATAAAGACAAGCTCACCATTCCGTTTACCTCTATCAATAATCTGATATTTATCGAAGTAGCTGTCAACGGTGTTCCGATGGTTTTTTTATTGGATTCGGGAGTTGATAAAACCATTTTGTTTAGCCTCGAAGAAGTAGAAGAGGTTCAGTTTTCACAGGCAGAAAAGACAACCTTTAGAGGTTTGGGGAATGATTTGGAGAGTGTGGAGGGGTTCAAAGCGTCTAAAAATACGGTTTCCATAACACGATATTTTGTAGATAACAATCACGATATTTATATTCTGCTCGATCAGGATTTCAATATTTCGTCAGGGCTCGGAGTTCCGGTAAACGGTATTCTGGGATTTGAGTTTTTTAAAAATCACATCATCGAAATTGACTATGTCCGCAATAAAATTCACCTGTATAACGACCTGAACAAAATCCGAAAAAAAATAGAGCGAAAGTTTGAAAAACTCCCTATTTCCATCGAAAACAATAAACCCTATCTCATAGCAGGCATTGTCCTGAATCATTACAGGGATACCCTCAAACTGCTGATAGATACCGGAAACGGAGATGCTGTATGGCTGTTTCAGGACAAGATTCCCGGAGCAACCGTTCCTGAGAATCACTTTGAAGATTTTTTAGGAAGAGGTTTCAATGGTGAAGTACACGGAAAAAGAGCCAAACTCGACCAAATCACCCTGCACAACTATGTTTTTAACCAACCCTATGTGGCTTTTCCCGATACCTTATCGGTTCAGAATGTTAGAATGGTTCAGGATAGGGCAGGTTCTGTGGGTTCGGAAATATTGAGGCGGTTTACGGTAGTTTTCGATTATCGGAACAGGGAGGTTTACCTTCGCCCGAATTCTCACTATGACGAATCTTTCCGGTTTAATATGAGCGGTATCGAGGTTCGCCATGCAGGAGTAAAATGGGTGAAAATCAGAGATGTCGCCCAAGATGCCAACAAGGAAAAAAACCTGCTCGAAGATATTTTAGAAGGGTTTAATTATAAACTCGAACTCAAACCGATTTATAAAATTTACAGCCTCCGGAAAAACTCTCCCGCAGCCATAGCAGGGTTGCAGAAAGACGATGAAATTTTGTCTATCAATGGGAGAAATGCACACAAATTTTCGCTGCAGCAAATCAAGAATCTCCTGCAATCTGAAGAAGGAAAAAAAATTAAATTGGAAATAAAAAGAGAGAATGCGGTGCTGAAATATAGCTTTTACCTGAAAAATATTTTGTAAACCATTTATTTTTCTTCTTTTCCTTTAAATTTAGTACCTTTGTCCAATTAGATTGATACTTCATAAAAATAACAAAACACAATGAAATTAGATAGAAAAGAAATTCTCAAGGCTCTGGAAACCATAACCGTAGCCGGGGAAGGACAAAATATGGTCGAGAGCGGAGCGGTTCAAAACGTAATGACTTTCGGAGATGAGGTAGTAGTAGATTTAAAACTTACCACACCTGCTTTGCACATTAAAAAAAGAGCCGAAGTAGATGTGATGAAAGCCATTCAGGATTTGGTTTACGAAAAAGCGAAAATCAAAGTAAACATCAAGGTTGAAGCTCCCGAAAAATCCGAAATCAAAGGGAAAGCTATTCCGGGAATTTCAAATATTGTAGCAGTAGCATCAGGAAAAGGTGGTGTAGGAAAATCGACTATGACAGCCAATTTGGCGATTGCCTTGTCGAAAATGGGATTCAAAGTAGGTGTGCTCGATGCTGATATTTACGGACCTTCGATGCCTATTATGTTTGACGTAGAAAGAGAAAGACCGCTATCAACCACAGTTGAAGGTCGTTCTAAAATGCTTCCTATCGAAAATTACGGAGTAAAAATGCTCTCTATCGGATTTTTTACCCAGCCTAATCAGGCGGTAATCTGGAGAGGACCGATGGCAGGAAAGGCGTTAAACCAAATGATTTTTGATGCAGATTGGGGAGAATTAGATTTTATGCTGATTGACCTTCCACCCGGAACAGGAGACATCCATCTCTCGATTATGCAAAGCCTTCCGCTTACCGGAGCTGTGGTGGTGAGTACTCCGCAAAATGTGGCTCTGGCAGATGCCAAAAAAGGAGTAGCAATGTTCCGTCAGGAAACTATCAATGTTCCCGTTTTGGGAATAGTCGAAAATATGGCTTATTTTACTCCTGCAGAATTACCTGAAAACAAATATTACATCTTCGGAAAAGAAGGAGCAAGACATTTGTCAGAAGATTTAGACGTACCGTTTTTAGGCGAAATTCCGATTGTTCAGAGCATCAGAGAAGCAGGAGATTACGGACGTCCGGCTGCTTTGCAGGAAAACTCTCCGATAGCAGCTGCTTTTGAAGACTTAGCCCGAAACGTAGCAGAACAGGTAGTGCTCAGAAACGAAAGCTTACCGCCTTCGGAAGCCATCAAAATTACAACAATGGCAGGTTGTTCGGCTGTAAAGAAAAGTTGATTGGAATTTTTATGCAATTAAAACAAAAAAGAGGTCTGAATAGTAGAAATTTTGTTTTGACAGAAGATAAATTAATTGTTGAAACGAAATCTTTATTTTTAAACAATAGATTTGAAATATATTTGGATAAAATAGGGTTAGATATTCAATATATATCATCTGCAAGATTAGGAAGAAAGATAGTTTATGGGATTTTTATTGCTATTTATTTGATGATATTAATTTCATGTTTTGTCAATGTTATTGGTTCTACCAAAAAAGAAGATATCATATTCTTTTCAATCTCTATTGCTATTTGGACGGGAATATTTTTAGTAGTTCATTTTACTAAACCAAAAGATGATATTATTTTAGTCGGTTTAGGGCAAAAAGTTGAATTTTATAGAAATGCTCCAAATGAAAAAACAGTTTTAGATTTTATCAAAAAAATAAAAGAAAACTCAAATAAATATATTGTAAAAAAATATGCTCCCCTTAATAGTGAAACTCTATCTAAAGAAGATTTTTATCATCATTTAGATTGGTTACTTAAACATTATATGATTAGATATGAGCATTATATTTTATTAAAATCAAATTTTGAATCTTTAAAATAAAAAAGATGAATTCAGAACAAATAAAACAAAACGTAGAAAAAGCACTTGACGAAATTCGTCCGTTTTTAAATTCAGACGGAGGCGATATCACGCTGGTTTCTATCGAAAATGACAAGATTGTAAATGTTCGTTTGGAAGGAGCTTGCGGAGATTGTAACCTTAGCTTTTCTACGATGAAAGCAGGAGTGGAAACCACCATCAAAAAATATGCTCCACAAATTGAGCAGGTTATAAATATTGCTTAGTTTAACTTTAGCAAATTCCCTTTAATCTGATTTTAATCATAAAATAAATGGTCAGTTTATCGGAAATTTGTACCCGAAAATAACTCCGACAGAGTTTTAAACTCTGTCGGAGTTAAAACTCTAAAATAAAATGATTTCAACAGATATATTGATTATAGGAGCAGGGCCAACAGGATTGTTTGCCGTGTTCGAAGCAGGATTGCTAAAACTAAAATGTCATATCATTGATGCTCTTCCTCAACCGGGCGGACAATTATCAGAGCTTTATCCCAAAAAACCAATCTTCGATATTCCGGGCTATCCGAGTGTCGGAGCACAGGAATTGGTGGACAATCTGATGGAGCAAATCAAACAGTTTCAACCCGGATTTACGCTAAACGAAAGAGCCGAAACCATCGAAAAACTCGAAGACGGAACTTTCATAGTAACCACCGACAAAGGCACACAACATCACGCAAAAGCGGTCGCAATTGCAGGAGGTCTGGGGAGTTTTGAACCTCGTAAACCCATTATCGAAGACCTAACATTTTACGAAGACAAAGGCGTAGAATACTTTGTCAGAAATCCGGAATTGTTCCGAGATAAAAAAATTGTGATTGCCGGTGGGGGAGATTCCGCTCTGGATTGGAGTATTTTTTTGGCAGATGTAGCAAAAGAGGTTACATTGGTGCATAGACGTAACGAATTTCGTGGAGCTTTGGATTCGGTTGAGAAAGTTCAGGAACTCAAACAACTCGGAAAAATAAACCTGATTACTCCGGCTGAAGTTATAAAACTAAACGGAGCCGAACATTTGGAATCGTTGGTAGTAGAGATTAATGGAGCGAATATGACTGTCGAAACCGATTATTTTATTCCTCTTTTCGGCCTTACTCCAAAACTCGGACCTATCGGAAACTGGGGATTGGAAATTGATAAAAATGCGATTGTCGTAAACAACGCTTTAGACTACCAAAC
>JBAYSC010000149.1:0-5966 GCA_041676345.1 Flavobacteriaceae bacterium
AAGTGAAGCACTTAGCCTTCACAGTATGATGATGACCTCTTCGCCTTATTTTATTTTGATGAAGCCCGACACCCTGCACATAATCAATCATATTTGGGAATTCCGAAAACAAACCGAGATTCCGGTTTGCTTTACTTTAGATGCAGGAGCCAATGTTCATGTGCTTTACCCTGAGCAACACAAAACCCGGGTGTTGGAATTTATCAAAAATTCACTTGTAAAGTTTTGCCACAACGGTCAGTTTATCGAAGATGAAACCGGAGACGGAGCCCTGGAAAGGTTGTGAAATAAACTATTCCGAGGCAGAGCCTCGAGGAATTTTTAGAAACTAAGGCTTAATGGACATTTTTAATGGTAAAAACCTCTGAAATCATTATGGTTACTACCTTTGAGATAAATCAAAGGTCATGAAATTTTTTAAACGATTTTAGGTGCTATTTTTGAACATTGCCCTGAAAATTATCTGTTTCCTAAAACCTCCAAAACCCTTTTAAACTCTTCGGAAATAGTTGCTTTTATAGTGATTTTTTCTTCCGAATAAGGGTGTGTAAACGAAAGTTCACAGGCGTGAAGCAACATCGTGTTCATTTTGAAGTTTTCGAGCCAGAATTTGTTTTGCTTGTTGCAGCCGTGAGGTCGATCTCCTATGATGGGGTGAAAAATATGAGCAAAATGCCTCCGAAGCTGGTGCATCCTTCCGGTTTCGGGAGTGGCTTCTATCAAGGAATATCTCGAAGTGCTATGTTTCCCGAAAGGAATCTTCAGCTCAAAATGCTTTAAGGTTTTAAAGTGAGTAACCGCTTCTTGTACTACTTCGTTTTCATTTTTCAGAGCGTAGTCAATGGTCATTTCATCGGGTGTATAACCACGAACGAGTGCCACATATTTTTTTTCTACTTCACGATTTTGAAATTTCTGCTGCATCAGGCTATCAGTAGCTTTATCTAATGCAAAAATCAGAATTCCCGAGGTTTTCCGATCTAACCGATGTGAAGGATAAACTGTTTTTTGCAACTGATTTCTCAAAAGTTGCAGGGCAAATTCTTCTGCATCTCTGGCAATCGGAGATTGGTGAACCAAAAGTCCGTGGGGTTTGTTGACAGCAACTATATAATCGTCCTGATATAGAATTTCCAGCATTGACATTTTTAGCTAAAGCAAAAAAAGACCTCAAACACTACATTTTGAGGTCTTTCTAAAGCCTGTTTAAGCGATTTACCTGTTATTTTTCGGTTGCAAATCTTCGGGTTACTTCTTCCCAATTCACCACGTTGAAGAAAGCCTCGATATAGTCCGGTCTTCGGTTTTGGTAATTTAGGTAATAGGCATGCTCCCATACGTCAAGCCCAAGAATCGGAGTTCCTTCACAGCCCACATTTGGCATCAACGGATTGTCTTGATTGGGAGTAGCACAAATCTCTAATTTTCCGCCTTTTTGCACACAAAGCCATGCCCAACCCGAACCGAACTGTGTAGCAGCTGCTTTGGAAAATTTCGTTTTAAACTCTTCAAACGAACCGAAATCTCTTTCGATAGCAGCCAGCAATTCGCCTTTTGGCTGCCCGCCTCCGTTTGGAGAAAGAATCGTCCAGAACAGGTTGTGGTTATAATACCCTCCTCCGTTGTTTCTAACGGCTGCATTGCCTTTCTCAAGGTTAATCAGGATATTCTCTATAGTTTTTCCTTCCATATCTGTCCCTGCAATAGCGTTGTTCAGATTGGTAGTATAAGCGTTGTGATGTTTGGTATGATGGATTTCCATCGTTTTGGCATCAATATGAGGCTCTAAAGCATCATAAGCATACGGTAAATTTGGTAATTCAAAAGCCATAATAAATAATTTAGGGTTAATCTTTGATTCTCCAAAGTTAAGCATTTAACTTTAAACGGCTGTTTAAACAACGTTAAAAAATATTTAACACAAATGACTTTAAGCCTGTTTTGAAATTTTTTATGTTTTGAATAAACATTTTTTTTGTAACTTTATGCAAAATCTAAAATTCAGCTATTATGTCACACATTCAGTATAAATATGCCTCCACATCTGTAGCAGTAGAAAACCTGCGAAAGGAGGGCTTTACGGTTGATTTTAATTTGCAGGAAAACTGCCTTATTTGTGGATTAGACAAATATGATGTAGATGATTTTGAGATTGTACAGGTTTATCGCTATGAGGGTGATTCCAACCCGAGTGACGAATCTACCGTATATGGCATCCGTTCCAAAGACGGGGTAAAAGGAGTTTTGGTTACTGCCTACGGAATGTACACAGACAGTATGAGCACTGCCCTGCTTCGCAAACTGGCTCTCAAAGAAGAGTAAAGACCGGTTTTCATTTGATCTCAACCACAAAAAGTCATTCTTTGTCCGGTGGTTAACTTTTTTACTGACCCTCATTGTTTGCACAACACTATTTTATATTTCATTGAAAAAAACTGCTTTTGAAATCTACAATGCTTCTGCAGGTTCCGGAAAAACCTATACGCTGGTAAAAGAATACCTGAAAATTATTCTGACTCCACAGCGAGACGATGCCTATAAAAACATATTGGCAATCACCTTTACCAACAAGGCGGTTGAAGAGATGAAAACCCGTATTGTCTCTACGCTTTCGGAATTTTCAAAAGAGATTCCCGATGAAAAAGTAACGGGAATGTTAAGCGATATTTCTGTTGAAATCGGGAAAAGTGAGGTTGAAATCAGGGAAAAATCCAAACGGATTATCAAAAACATCATCCACAACTACGCCTCGTTTGACATTTCGACTATCGACAAATTCACCCATCGGGTTATTCGTTCGTTTGCTCTGGATTTGGATTTGCCCCTATCTTTTGAGGTGTCTCTGGATACTGAAAATCTGCTTTCGGAGGCGGTTGACGGAGTGATTGCACAGGCAGGAGAAGACGAAAACCTCACCAAATTACTGATTGATTTCACCACCGAAAAAACCGATGAAGACAAATCGTGGAACATCACCCGGGATTTTCTCGAAATCAGCCGAATGCTCACCAACGAAAACACCCGAACAGAAATCTCGGTTTTTCGGGACAAAACCATAGCCGAATTTCTGAAAATCAAACAACGGATTTCAAAAATCTGCTCCGATTTAGAAAACGAAATTACAGGAATTGCCAAAGACGTTTTACAGAAAATTGCCGAAAAAAACATCGAACATTCTTCGTTTTTCAGAAGTTATGTACCGAATCTCTTTGTGAAAATTTCGCAGGGAAAACCCGAAATCAACACCACACATTACAAACGACTGGAAAATCCTGACGAACGCTATGCCAAATCGGTTTCACAAAATCAGAAAGACAAAATAGACGAGATTGCCCTTGAGATACTCAGCTCTCTGAAAAAAATAAATTCCAAAACGGGAAAACTGTTTTTCTATAAAGCTTTCCTGAAAAACCTCACACCGCTTTCGGTTTTGAATGCCGTAAACAAAGAGTTGCTGAACATTCAGCAAGACCGGAATATGCTCTCCATTTCTGAATTCAACAGCATTATTCACAACGAAATACAAAACCAGCCCGCTCCTTTTATTTACGAAAAATTAGGCGACCGCTACACTCATTTTTTTATTGACGAATTTCAGGATACCTCACAGATGCAATGGGAAAACCTCATTCCGCTTATCGAAAATTCGCTTTCGGGGCAGAATGATTTTGGAGAACAGGGTTCACTAATGATTGTAGGCGACCCGAAACAATCTATTTATCGTTGGAGGGGTGGTAAAGCCGAGCAGTTTATTTCGCTTTCGGAGAAAAAAACACCTTTCAAAAATACCGAAACCGCAGTGTTTAACCTTGAAACCAACTACCGCAGTTTTTCGGAAATTATCGGTTTTAACAACAAATTTTTCGAGTTTTTATCCGATGAATTTTCAGAGGAAAGATACCGTACACTTTATAAAAACAGTTTTCAAAAAATCAACAGCAAAAAAGGTGGTTATGTAAACCTTTCTTTTTTAGACCTGAACGACCTTTCGGAAGAAGAACAAACCCAAGACGTGTATCTGAAAAAAACGGTGGAGGCAATCGAAAAATCACTTTCGGAGGGTTTTTCGTATAAAGAAATTGCTGTTTTGGTCAGGAAAAAGAAAAACGGAATACAGATTGCCAATTATCTGACCCAAAACAATATTCCGATAGTCTCTTCTGAAACCCTTTTGATTGCCAATTCCGATGAGGTGATTTTTATGGTAAATCTTCTGGAATACCTCAAAAACAAGAAAAACAATCAGGCAAAAGCAGGTTTTTTGTATTATTTAGGCACACTTTTACCCTTGGAAATTCCGCTACACGATTTTCTCAAACAGGGCGTTGATTTTCACTGCGAAAAAGATTTTGAAAACTGGCTTTCTGCCTACGGTTTTGTTTTTTCGTTTGAAGAAATCCGAAGAAAATCGCTTTATGAGACTGTTGAAATCATTATTTCGGTTTTTGTAAAAGAAAAAAACAACGTTTATGTACAGACTTTTCTGGATTTGGTTTTGGAGCAGAACCTCAAAAAACAGGCAACTCTTGACGATTTTCTGAACCATTGGAAAGAAAATTCCGAAAAACTCAGCATTCCTTCACCCGAAGGAAACGCTATCCGGATTATGACCGTTCATAAATCCAAAGGATTGGAATTTCCGGTTGTGATTTTCCCTTTTGCCGATGAGGATTATTCCAGAGCACCCAAAGATAAACTTTGGGTCGAAAATGAGCTGGAAGCAATCCACCTTCCGAAAGTGCTGGTCGATAACAACAAATCGGTTGAAAATTATTCTGACGAGGCAGCACGGCTTTTTGTACAAAAAAATCAGGAAGAACTCCTTGACAACATAAATATTCTCTATGTAGCCCTGACCCGGGCAGAAGAGCAGCTCTACATTATTTCCAAAATGGATTTAGACAGGCAGGGAAACCCCAGAAACAACACGATGTCAGGATTTTTTATTCGGTTTTTGACCAAAGAAAATGATTTTTCAGCAGAAAAATTCACTTATGAATTCGGGGAAAGCAGGCGAATTTCCGCTCCTAAAAAAGAAGAAGAAAACCGAAAAACCATTGAAGCGGTTGCTGAAAACTTTGATGCCAAAAACATCAAAATTGCCACTCGTGAAGCTTTGATGTGGAATACCAAACAACAAAAATCTATCGAATACGGAAATTTAGTCCATCGGGTTTTGTCGCTAATCACTTGTGAACAAGATATCGAAAAAGCCTTAAACACTTCCCTCGAAACAGGACTTATAAGCCTTGACCAAAAAGACGAAATCCGAAAAACGGTTGAAAGTATTGTTTTTCATCCTCAGCTTTCGGACTTTTTTAATCCGACACATAAAATCTTTAACGAAAGAGCGATTATTCGGCAAAATTTGGTTCTAAAACCCGATAAAGTAGTTCTAAAACCACAGAATCAGGCACTATTATTAGATTATAAAACCGGAGAAAAAAAGGAAAAACACAACCTCCAACTCGAGAATTATGCTTTTGCTTTGGAAGAAATGAAATTAGAGGTAACTCAAAAAAAACTGATTTATATAGGAGAAATGGTTGAAGTAGTTGAGGTTTAAAATTATACTGATATATTGAATATTCTCTCTGTGAGAATACTATCAGGTTTAGAAAACGGGAAAAACTGAACAAGATAAAAAACGCCATTTTCGTATAAATGACAATAACAACGTTTATAAGAAAACGTACTTTTGTATAAATGAAGTAATGTTAGAAAAACGAAAAAAAATCTAACATAGATTTACTTGAGGAGCCTGAAAATTCTTTTTCTCCAAAACTACAATTATTATTAAAAAAAATGATTGAAAAATATGCTTATTTATATAATTGTCAGTTTGTTATAGCCACTCACTCTCCTTTTGTTTTAGCGATTGAAGGTGCCAAAGTGTATAATTTAGACAGCCAGCCGGTTACCGAGTGTCGTTGGCAGGATTTGGAAAACATACGGCTATTGTATGA
>JBAYSC010000150.1:0-5899 GCA_041676345.1 Flavobacteriaceae bacterium
ATTCGGTTTTTCACGAACTTAACCAAAACTCATTTCAAATCGTCACCGCCTAAAATCACGTTTAATTTTCTAATTATCAATAATTTCAAATAACTTTTTAAAGTTTATAGTGGACACTAATGAAATATAATATTAAATAATATAAAAAATCCCCCTTTGGGGTTAGGGGCTTATGAAAAAAATATTAGTAGCCAATAGAGGAGAAATTGCATTACGAGTTATGCAAACGGCTCAAAAAATGGGAATCAAAACCATTGCGGTTTATTCCACAGCAGACCGAAATGCTCCTCACGTAAAATTTGCAGACGAAGCTGTTTTGATTGGAGAAGCTCCGTCAAATCAGTCGTATTTGTTGGGAGATAAAATCATCGAAGTCTGTAAAGAATTGGGAGTGGACGGAATCCACCCCGGATATGGATTTTTATCCGAAAATGCCGATTTTGCCGAAAAAGCAGAGCAAAACGGAATTACCTTTATAGGGCCTCGTTCTAAAGCTATCCGAATTATGGGTAGCAAATTAGCTGCAAAAGAAGCGGTTAAAGCATACAATATTCCGATGGTTCCCGGTCTTGACCAAGCCATTACAGACGTTGCTAAAGCCAAACAAGTAGCCAAAGAAATCGGTTTTCCGATTCTGATAAAGGCTTCTGCAGGAGGTGGAGGAAAAGGAATGAGAGTCGTTGAAAAAGACGAAGAATTTGAGGGACAAATGCAGAGAGCGATTTCTGAGGCAACTTCGGCTTTTGGGGACGGTTCGGTTTTTATCGAGAAATATGTAGGTTCTCCAAGACACATCGAAATTCAGGTTTTGGCAGACACTCACGGAAATGTGGTTCACTTGTTTGAAAGGGAATGTAGCGTTCAGAGAAGACACCAAAAAGTGGTTGAAGAAGCTCCTTCTGCTGTCCTAACTCCCGAAATTCGTCAGGCAATGGGAGAAGCAGCTGTGAAAGTAGCCAAAGCTTGTGATTATGTTGGGGCAGGAACAGTGGAGTTTTTGTTGGACGAAAACAAAAATTTCTATTTCTTGGAAATGAATACCCGTTTGCAGGTGGAACATCCTGTAACCGAAATGATTACGGGAATTGATTTAGTTGAAATGCAAATCCGAGTGGCAAGGGGAGAAGTGCTGCCTATCAAGCAGGAAGATTTAACGATTAAAGGACACGCTTTGGAACTTCGTGTGTATGCGGAAGACCCGTTGAGTGATTTTTTACCGAGTATCGGACATTTATCGGTTTATGAAATTCCGGGCGGAAAAGGAATCCGGGTGGATAACGGAATCGAACAGGGAATGGACGTTCCGATTTATTACGACCCGATGTTGGCAAAGCTGATTTCTTACGGAAAAGACAGAGAAGAGGCTTTGCAGATTATGCTCAAAGCTATCGAAGATTATAAAGTTGAGGGAATTTTTACAACACTTCCGTTCGGGAAATTTGTGTTTGAACACGAGGCTTTCAGAAGTGGAAACTTTGATACGCATTTTGTAAAGCGTTATTACAATGCAGATTTGCTTAAAGATGAAATCTCAAAAGAGGCAGAAATTGCAGCTCTTGTGGCTTTCAAACAATATTTGGAAGATAAAAAGATTGTCAGACTTCCAAATTAAATGGTTTCGTCAGTTCGAGTAGCGAAGCGTATCGAGAACTAAATTTATATAATGCCAAACAAACTTTCAAATACAAAATTCTTTTCTCAAATTGTTGATTTACTGCAATCAGCAAGGAGTAATGTTGTTCGTACCATTAACCAAACAATGGTAATGACTTACTTTGAAATTGGGAGAATGATTGTTGAGGAAGAGCAAAACGGAAAAGACAGAGCAGAATATGGAAAAAAACTTTTACAGGATTTATCAAAAGTTTTGACATCTGAATTTGGAAGAGGTTTTTCAGTCACTAATATTCAGCAAATGAGACAATTTTATTTGACCTATTCAATTTCCTCAACAATGTTGAGGATTTCTGAAAAAGGTCAGACACTGTCTGACGAATTCCAAACCGAAAAATCCGAAACACTGTCTCGGATTTCTTCAGAATCTCAAATTCAGCAGACACTGTCTGTTAATTTCAATTTAAGTTGGTCACATTATTTAAAACTAATGCGAATTGACGATGAAAACGAACGAAAATTCTACGAAATAGAATCCGCCAAAAATAATTGGAGTGTCCGTGAGTTGGAACGTCAGTACGACTCGGCTTTATACACTCGGTTGGTTTTGAGTAGGGATAAGGAGAAGGTAAAAGAGCTTTCCGAAAAAGGTCTGATTATCGAAAAACCAAAAGATGCGATAAAAGACCCTTATATTCTGGAATTCATCGGATTACCAGGACATTCTTCTTATTCGGAAAATCAGTTGGAACAGGAAATTATTGATAAATTAGAGCATTTTTTATTAGAACTTGGTAGCGGGTTTACCTTTGTTGCAAGACAAAAGCGAATTTCATTTGACGATAAACATTTTTGGATAGATTTGGTTTTTTACAACCGTATTTTAAAGAGTTTTGTGCTTATTGATTTGAAAATAGGAGAGTTGAGACATCAGGATATCGGACAAATGCAAATGTATGTGAATTATTATGACAGAGAAGTCCGTTTGGAAGATGAAAATAAAACTATCGGAATTGTACTTTGTCAAAACAAAAGTGAGGCTGTTGTAGAATATACATTGCCTGAAAATAATGAGCATATTTTTGCAAGCAGATACAAAACCATACTTCCAAGCAAGGAAGAATTAAAAGCATTAATAAAAGAGTAAAAAGACAACTTTGCAAATCAGTAAATTTACGTCAGTTTGATTAGTGAAGCGTATCGAGAACTTTGAAAAGAAAATCAATGAAAGAAGTAAAATTATATAAATCTTATTTAAGAGGATTATTACTGATTTTAATTTCAGCTCTTTTTGTTTTTGTTGGATATTTGATGATAATTAAGGAAGACAGCAGTTCTTTTAATGTAATAATGGGTTGGGTTTGTGTATGTTTTTTTGGATTAGGAATTCCTGTCGGATTTTTTCATCTGTTTGACAGACGACCTCAAATTATTATTACTGAAAGTGGTATTTGGGATAGAACAACAAGAGAAGATGAAATAAAATGGGAGCAAATTATAGGAGCTTATCCTTTAAAAATTCAGAGAGAAAAATTTGTTTCTATTATTGTTGATGAAACTTTTGTTTTTAAAAGTAAAAGATATAAATGGGCTGAAAAAATAGTTACAGGAATTGGAGGACAAAAATTAAATTTACATTTAGGGCAATTAAAAGTAAACAACTATAAATTAGTAGAATTTATCAATGAAATAAAATCAGCAGATTTTGAAAAAAGAAAATATGTTATAAAAAAATATTTTTCTAAATATTTATAAAGAATTATGAACGACAAACTAAAAGTATTAGAAACCAAACAGGCTGAAGCATTACTGGGTGGAGGACAAAAAAGAATAGACGCTCAACACGCAAAAAAGAAACTTTTTGCAAGGGAGCGAATCGAATATTTATTAGATGAAGGTTCGTTTGAGGAAATCGGAATGTTCATTACCCACAGAACCAAAGATTTCGGGTTAGACAAAGAAGTATATCTGGGAGACGGAGTAGTAACGGGTTACGGAACCATCAACGGACGTCTGGTCTATGTTTTTGCACAGGATTTTACGGTTTTCGGAGGTTCGTTATCTGAAACCCACGCAGAAAAAATCTGTAAAGTAATGGATATGGCTCTGAAAGTCGGAGCTCCGATGATTGGTTTGAACGATTCGGGAGGTGCGAGAATTCAGGAGGGAGTTCGCTCTTTGGGAGGTTATGCAGATATTTTCTACCGAAATGTTCAGGCATCGGGAGTGATTCCGCAGATTTCTGCCATTATGGGACCTTGTGCTGGAGGAGCGGTTTATTCCCCTGCTATGACCGATTTCACAATGATGGTTGAAAACACTTCGTATATGTTCGTAACCGGACCCAACGTAGTAAAAACCGTGACTAACGAAACGGTAACTTCTGAAGAATTAGGAGGTGCATCGACCCATTCGACCAAATCGGGAGTAGCACATACGACTTCTGCCAATGATGTGGAATGTCTGGAAGACGTGAAGAAATTGCTGTCGTATTTACCTCAAAACAATCAGGAATTACCACACGATTTACCTTACACTCCGACAGACGAAATCCGTATTGCTTTGGATTCGATTATTCCCGATAGTGCCAATAAACCTTATGATATGAAAGAAGTTATCAATACTATTATTGATGAAGATTCTTTCTTTGAAATTCATAAGAATTTTGCTGAAAATATCGTAGTCGGATTTGCAAGATTAGGAGGAAGAAATATCGGAATTGTTGCTAACAACCCGATGTTTTTGGCAGGTTGTTTAGATGTGAACAGCTCGACTAAAGCCGCTCGTTTCACTCGTTTTTGTGATGCATTCAATATTCCGTTGTTGGTATTGGTAGATGTTCCGGGATTCTTACCCGGAACAGACCAGGAATGGAACGGAATCATCGTTCACGGAGCTAAATTATTATATGCTTTATCGGAGGCAACCGTTCCGAAAGTTACGGTTATTACCCGAAAAGCCTACGGAGGAGCTTATGATGTGATGAACTCAAAACACATCGGAGCAGATATGAATTACGCTTGGCCTTCGGCCGAAATTGCAGTAATGGGAGCCAAAGGAGCTTCAGAAATTATCTTTAAAAAAGAAATCTCGGAAGCCGAAGACCCGACAGCCAAATTAGCTGAAAAAGAAGCAGAATATGCGAGAAAATTTGCTACTCCATATCGTGCAGCTCAAAGAGGATTTATTGATGAGGTGATTTTGCCAAACGAAACCCGTAGAAAATTGATTAAAACCTTCTCTATGTTAGAAGGTAAAGAAGTCGAAAGACCAAACAGAAAACACGGGAATATTCCGTTGTGATTGTTGTAGAGACGGATAATTATCCGTCTCTATATTCCAAATAAAAAAAGAGACAGATAATATCTGTCTCTACATTTTTTTTGTGACCCGACTGGGGCTCGAACCCAGGACCCCAACATTAAAAGTGTTGTGCTCTACCAACTGAGCTATCGAGTCTGATTTTATTTTTTGAATGCGGGTGCAAATGTATAATATTATTCTCAATTTTTCAAGCAGATTTTACCTTAAATTTGCATTTTATTTACCATTTGCCTTTAATGGCTTAATTTTTAGGATTTTAACAGATGAAAAAAAATATTCTTGTAGGAAATATGGGCTCGGGAAAATCAGCCGTAGGGGAGTATTTAGCAGAAGTTTCAGGAATAAAGCACTATGATTTAGACCACCTTATCGAGCAATCAGAACAAAAAAGTATAACCGATATTTTCCGGCAGCACGGAGAAATCTATTTCCGAAAAGCAGAAAGCAGGTTTTTCAGAGAGTTTTTACAAAAACAAGAGCCTTTTATTTTGAGCCTCGGAGGCGGCACACCCTGTTATGCAGACAATCACTTGCTTTTGCAACACCAAGATGTTTTTTCGGTTTATCTGAAAACGCCTGTGGCTGTTTTGGTCGAAAGACTCAAAAACGAAAAGCAAAAACGACCTTTGCTGGCTCATCTGCCCGATTCCGAAGTGGAGGAATTTGTCAACAAACTGCTGTTTGACAGGAGTTTTTATTACCATCAGGCGAAATATATACTGAATACCGAAGGCAAAACCATAGCCGAAATTGCTCAGGAAATTCTGACAAAAAGCAAATAAACAGGCTCTTTTTAGGAAAAAGCTTTATTTCGTTGATACCTGACAGGTTTTGAAAACATAAGTGTTCGGAAGACGATTTTTTGTAGTAAATACAAGGCTTTTGAGAGGTTCGTCAGTTCGAGTAGCGAAGTGAAACGGAGCATATCGAGAACTTCTCGATACGGTTTTTCTCCATTTCA
>JBAYSC010000151.1:0-5893 GCA_041676345.1 Flavobacteriaceae bacterium
GGAACGGAAGTTTAGCTCGGTCATAACTGCTAAATTAAATCATTTTTTTAGTCCAAAACTGCAAATCTACTTTCATTTCAAGCCAAACATCTTCAATAGCCAAAATATCTTCCCAATCAAGGTCGGAATGGTAAACAATATCGTGCATTGTCCAACAAAAATACATTTGGGCAAGTGTGTCTGTTGAGAGATATTGAGCTTCGTTCCAATTCATAAAAAACATTTCATCGTCTTCCAAATAACCGGAAGTCAGTAAATTGCTTTCATAAAACGGGTCGCCTGTTTCAACCTTGTGCTTTTTGTTAAATTCATCATCATAGCTCCAAACCGAAATCCGAAAATCAAGCATATTAAAATCGTCCATCAGGTTTTGGCTGACCAGATTTTCAAAATGTTTTTTCAATTCAAAATACTGTGTTCGCAACCGCAATTCTTCCTGACGGATTTTTTCGTTGAGCTGTTTTATTTGCTCAATTTGTTGTGTGGTAAGTATCATAATTTCGTGTTTTAAAAAAACTTTTCCAAAGTTCAAAACTTTGGAAAAGTTTGGAGTTCAACTAACTATGACAAATGTTCTCCCACAGAAGAATGAAGCATAAAATCTTTATTCAAAATTTCAATAGAAGATTTTGTGTTGTTTCTGTAATGTTTGCCACAGTCTTTCGGATAAGCAACCAAAAGTTCTTTTTCTACTAATGCGTTCAGGTGTTTTTGATAGAGTAAAATCTCAATCCTGCTGACTTCCAACATTCTTGCAAGGTCATTAACATCAAACTCGGAATTATCCTCAATAGAATAAATACACGATGCAATCAAAAATAATGCTTCTTCCTCTTTCAGCTTAAACTTGTTTGCCAAAAAATCAATTTCGGTTTTGTTGTTTTCCAACACTTCTGTAAAAGTGCAATCTCTTCCGCAGTTGTCCAATCTTTTTTTGATAACAGCCAACGCTTGTAATGTCTGGTTTTTCATATCTGATAAATTTTTAAATGTTATTATGATGCAAACTTCGGTTGTGAAAATGCCAAACTGTGTCGTTTTGAAATATTTTAAAATTATTTTTATGAGCGACATATTTTGTCTTTTTGAGGTCTTAGATTTGCCAAAAAAAGAAATGAAAAAAGTACAGATTACTATTTTGATAGAAAAAACTCCAAAGACCTTAAAAGGAAAGAAACGTAAAAACTTCTTTAAAAAATGGAATAGGAAGCTAATGGAGTTTGTTGAGGAAAGTCAAAAAGATATCTAATTTTACCAAAAACGTTTATTCAATGAAATCCTTTGTTGCTTTAGATTTTGAAACTGCCAACCAACACAGAAGTAGTGTTTGCAGTATCGGTTTGGTGTTTGTGGAAAACTCCGAAATTGTAGATAAATATTATGAGCTGATAAAACCCGTTCCGAATTTCTATACTCGTTGGACTACCGAAATTCACGGAATAAAATATCAAGATACAGTCAATGCTTTGGCATTTTCCGAAATATGGAAAAACATTATTCCAAAAATAAATGGTTTGCCATTGGTTGCTCACAACAGTGTTTTTGACGAAAATTGTTTAAAAGCTGTTTTAACGGCTTACAAACTTCCGGTACATCAAAATCCGTTTTTTTGTACCTACAGAAAAGCAAAGCAACTTTTTCCTGAACTTCCGAATCATCAGTTGCATACCGTTTCGGAATATCTGGGATTTACACTCGAAAATCATCACCACGCTTTGGCTGATGCAGAAGCCTGTGCACATATTGCGATGAGGGTGTTTTGAGGGTGATTTTTGTTATATTTGTGAAATAAAATAAAAAACAATAAAAAATATGAACAGCCATTTAAACGTTTTTAAAACCTATACAAATTCTCAACGAACATATCAATTAGAAAATGACCTAACAAGAGCATTTGCAATAAGTCTTCAAGAGGATTCGTTATTCTTCCACGAAATTTTAAAAGAGATTTTAAAAGGAACTAAATTTTACAATCAGTTATTTGATTCATTAGAAAATGAAACAACTATTTCAATTGATATTCAGAAAAGAGCAAGTCAAATATCTGAATATGAACACATTTTTGCTATTACATTAAGTGAAACAGAAATAAGAAATTTTTGGGAATCACAACATAACAGAAATTATGACCCAATTTGTGATTTAGTTATTAAAATAAATGACATTTATTTAATAATTGAAGCTAAAAGAGATAATTATGATTGTACGGCTCAACTCTATAATCAAGTTCTAAATATACTTAATTCTGAAAATGAAAAAATATCTTCTTTGAGTAAAGAAGAACACGAAAATATTATAACTCCATTTGACTTAAATTGGACAAAACTGATGACAATAGCGGTTAGAGTTTTGAGTTTTGAACAATCATTCGGAAACACAAATAGATTCTTATCAGATTTTGTATCTTTTGTAAAAAATCATAATTATAGATGGTTGCCTGAAGCACCTATTAATTCTTTACAAAACAATAACAAAGCGTCAATATTAAGAAGAATTGATTCAGCTATTATAGAAGCGTCAAAGTTAAATGCTAACATTTCTAAACTATCATATAATGATAGATTTGGAGTAGCGTTTTTTAAAGGTTGGGCTCAAGAATTGTTATTTAAAATTAATCCAAAAGGAGATTTAATAATAGCTATATATCCGGGAAATACTAAAAGTCAGGGGCATATACTATTTAGAAAAGACCCTTTATTTAGCAATTATATTGAGGTTTTAAACGAAAGGTATCCTGTTCACAAGACTTATCACATTAAGTTTTCAACAAGTTTTCAAAAGTTCTTTACAGGGCTTTGGTTTGGGGAAGATAAGTTAAAAGATAAACTACTTTATACATCTTCTAACTTTTATAAATTTACAGGAAGAAGAAAAAGAGGGAAAGATTGGGATAACATTGAAAAATTACTTGATGACTCTTTGGGTTATGATTGGAAAAAAGAATGTAAATGGAATGAATTAATTATAAATTCGGGTAAAAATCTATTTAACATTTCATTTGGGTATGAAATTTTTATAGAAATTCCTTTTAGCAAACTGAAAGAAATTGATACTAAACAATCTGATTTAAATAATTTGACTAATCTGATATTTGATGCTTATGAACAGTTTAATGATAAGTTACTAATATCTCAATGACAGGCATTTTTTGGCTAACTCTCAACTGTAATTCCGTGTTTTTTGCTACAACCGAAACTTTGGAAGAAAGCGAGAAATACGGGAAATGGTTGATTTCAAAATACAATCATTACTCCAAATGGGAAGAAATAAAGGCAAAGGGTTTGTTAAACGCTTTGCCTTTACCTATTCAGGAAGAATATTTTTATCTTCCCAGAGGTCGGGTTTCTTACGATACAGAAACCCGAAAATTCTGCATTTTTCACGGAAATTGGCTCAAAGACCAACAGAGAACTCTTTTATGCAAACATTATCAATTGGATATAAATAATGTTGTATTTGTGGAAGATGAGCATTATACGGTTTAATTTATTTTAACTGTTCTTTCTTAAAATTCCTCAAAAGCGATTCAATGTTCTTTTTTCCTACGGGATTTTGGCTGTGAACGGTAAATTCGGGAAGCGGTATTTTTCTGTTCATACATATTTCAACCAACCATTTGGCACAATCGTAACCTGTTTTTTCTTCTCCCAAATCGTGGTCAAACGAAATAAATCCGGGCATTCTGTGATGTAAAATATATTGAGTAAATTCTTCAAAATTCCTAACCAAAATAAAATCTTCCGGTGCAGAACGCAAATCATCTAAATAAAGTTTCTTTTTTGTATAAGGTAATTTATCTAACAACGAATCGAAAAAATTAGACGAATACTCAACCTGAAAATCAATCCAAGCATTATCAATTTTCAGAATATTTTCAAAAGAAAGTTTGGAATTATTGATGATATTGTACATTCCTCTGCTGAAGTGTATTACGTGAAAAGGATGTTTTTTATTGAGAAAAGGATTGTAATTCTTATGAAAAACTTCGTCTTTACTATAAAAATGTTCCAAGTCAAGAATCTCAATTTTACTTGGTTCTTCCTCATCTTCTCTCGTTCTGAATACAGTAGAAATATATTGTTCATTTACACAAAAAAAGCCTTTGGTTATTTCGTCTGTTTTATCTTCTTCTGTTTCAAAACAAACCATCAATTTTTCCCAAATATTGATTTCAAATACTTCAACTTCTCTTTTATTAAGTAGTTTCACTTGGTTGTCCAATATTTTGAAATAATTTTCCCGAGCTTCAACCTCTTTCTGCCTTATAAAACTGCTCAATTCCTTTATATGATTGATTTGGTTTAATGTAATTTTTTCAGGAATTTTCATTTTAAAAAATTTAAACCTCACAGATTTCAAGAAATCTGTGAGGTTTGTTTTATAATTTTTCAACCTGTAACAAAGAGCCATTCAAAGCTCCTGCTCTTTTGATGTCGATTCCATATTTTCGCTCAAAGGCTTCTATTACCTGATGACCTCCGTTGGATGAAACCGGGTTTGCGGAGCTCGAAACCACTTCAACACTCATTCCTTTTTCGATTCGGATTCCGTTTGCTACTCTCGTACTCTTTACTGTAATTCTGAATAATGCCATAATTTTAAAATTTTTAAGTTATACTAATGCAAAATTAAATTTCAGGTATGTCAAACCGTGTCGTTTTGAAAAACTTTTCCAAAGTTTAGAGTTCAACTAATTATGATAACTATTCTCACAGAAGAATGAAGCACAAAATCTCTTTTTACAGATATGTGAATGAGTCGGAAATCTGTTTATGCTGTTTAAAAACTAAAATTATGATTTGCATTTTTATATAAAATATCAAAAACCAAAATTATAATTTGTATATTTGCTAAATATTCAATTTATGTAAATTATGATTTCTGAAATAAAACAACGAGAATCACTTTTAAAATCAATCATTGATTTTAAAGATACCGAGTTTATCAAAGTAATTACAGGGGTAAGACGTTGTGGAAAAAGTACGTTAATGATGCTTTATAAGAAGTATCTCAAGAGTAATAATATCGCTGAAAATCAGATTGTTTATCTGTCTTTTGAAGATTATGAATTGCGAAGCCTCTTAAATGCCGATACATTTTTTGACTATGTGAAAAGCAAAGTTGTTGTCGGAAAAAAAATGTATTTGCTGTTTGACGAAATACAGCTTGTAAGCGGTTGGGAAAAAGTAGTGAATAGTTTTCGTATCAATTTAGATGCAGATATTACCATTACAGGAAGCAATGCACAAATGCTTTCAGGACAGCTTTCGACCTTGCTTTCAGGAAGATATATACAAATAAAATGCTACCCGTTTTCCTTTAAAGAATTTGTTGCAATAAAAGGCACAAATAAAGATGATTACAAAAAAATCCCTGCTTTATACAAAGAATATTTGCGTTATGGTGGTTTTCCTGCTGTGGTTTTAGCTGATGAAACACTGAAAGACAGTATTCTTTCGGGAATTATCGACACAATTATATTAAACGATATTGGCTATCGAGGTGCTTTACGTGAGCCTGAATTGGTCGAAATGGTTACAAATTTTATGACTGACAACATCGGTAATATCATCAGTGCAACCAATATTTCTAATACGCTTAATTCCAATGGGTTTAAAATAACACAACCCACTGTAAGTAAATACATTCAGTTATTCAAAGATGCTTTTTTGTTCTATGAAGCCAAGCGTTATGACCTGCGTGGTAAAGAATATCTTCGAGGGCAGTCTAAGTATTTTATAGTAGATTTAGGACTTGCACATCAGATATTACGCAAAAAAACAGGGAATTTCGGACACGAGCTTGAAAATTTGGTTTATATTGAGCTACTACGAAGAGGTTACACGATTGACGTTGCCCGATATGATGATAAAGAAATTGACTTTATCGCAAA
>JBAYSC010000152.1:0-5887 GCA_041676345.1 Flavobacteriaceae bacterium
ATTTTTGTTCTGTTTGAAGGCTTTTTTGCACTGCATAGCAGAGCTACGGAGTAAGAAAAAGACAAAAAACAGGGCAAAAAGAACATTTTTTTAGCCAATTGAAAAAAGTTTAAATCACTTCATTATCTTTGATAAAATAAAACACAACCAAAAACCCTCATTAAACCCATTTTAATAACCTTAAATTTTAAAAATTATGAAAAAGATTATACTTATTTCGTTTTTAGCCATAGGATTTGTTTCGCTGGCCCAAACCATAACCCTTACACCTTTTGCCACAGGATTCAGCGACCCGGTTGAAATTGCCCATTGCGGAGACGACCGCCTTTTTGTGGTGGAGCAAGGCGGAGCCATAAAAGTGGTGAACAGTGACGGAAGTGTGAATGCTGAAAACTTTCTCGATTTGAGTTCGCTTATCAGCACCGGAAGTGAAAGAGGACTTTTAGGACTGGCTTTTCACCCGGATTATGAGTCCTACGGTTATTTTTTTGTGAATTATACGAATACTTCGGGCAACACGGTTATTGCCCGATATAAGGTGAGCAATTCAGACCCCAATGTGGCAGACTTGTCGAGCGGACATATTATTCTGACCATCAACCAGCCATTTTCCAATCACAACGGAGGTTGTATCAAAATTGGTCCTGACGGTCATTTATGGATTTCGATGGGTGACGGAGGAAGCGGAGGCGACCCCAACAACAACGGACAAAACAAGAATTCTTTATTAGGGAAAATGCTCCGCATTGCCGTTAACGGAGATTTTGTTCCGTATTCCATTCCGGCTGACAATCCGTTTGCTGACGGGGTAGAAGGTGAAGCAGAAATTTGGGCTTATGGTCTTCGGAATGCATGGAAATTCAGTTTTGACAAAGAAACTCACGAACTCTGGATTGCCGATGTGGGGCAAAATGCCATTGAAGAAATCAACAAAACTTCATCAACCGAAGCAGGACTCAATTACGGTTGGAGGTGTTATGAAGGAAATTCGCCTTATAACACTTCGGGTTGTGAAGAGGCTTCCACTATGATTTTTCCTGAGGCTCACTATAACCACAGCTCCGGACGATGCTCCATAACAGGCGGTTATGTTTACAGAGGCTCTCAATATTCCGATATTTACGGTCTGTATTTCTTTGCAGATTATTGCTCCAATCAAATCGGAGTGGTTGATGAAAACGGAAGCCTGACTTTTTTAGATTCCTATAGCGGAAATTTCTTTTCCACTTTTGGTGAAGATGCCTCAGGCGAACTCTATATTGCAGGAAAAGGAAGCGGAACGGTGCATAAAATTCACGGAAGTGTGCCTGCTTCGATTACGGATATAGAAAATTCTATCAAAGTTTTTCCGAATCCTGCCAACGATTTTCTTTTTGTGGAAAGCACTTCAAATGCTATGATTTCCGAAATGGTTTTATATGATATTTTAGGGAAGGAAATTCTAAGAAAATCTTTTGGAACAACTTCAGCAACTCTGGATGTTTCAGGTGTTTCAAACGGACTTTATATTTTGAAAATCGGTAGTTCTGACGGAAAAATATCGAGTCATAAAATACGAATAGAGTAAGCCACAAAATAGTATTTTATTTCCTCGGGTGAAACTTCTGCACGACTTCCGAAAGGAATTTTCGGTCGAGGTGCATATAGACTTCGGTTGTGGTGATGGATTCGTGCCCCAACATAAGCTGAATCGACCGTAAATCGGCTCCGTTTTCAAGCAAATGTGTAGCAAAGGAATGCCTGAACGTGTGCGGACTTATTTTTTTGTTGAGTTCGATAGCTTTTGCCAGCTCTTTAATCATCGTAAAAATCATTGCCCGGGTAAGAGCTCTGCCTCTTCGGTTCAGAAAAAGGGTGTCAGAAAATTCTGCTTTTGGTTTGAAGGAAGGACGACAATCGTTTTTATAAACCTCGATGATTTTTTGAGTGGCTCTCCCGATGGGCACAAAGCGTTGTTTGTTGCCTTTTCCGGTTACTTTGAGGAATCCTTCATCAAAAAAAAGGTCAGAAATTTTCAATGAAACCAACTCCGAAACCCGAAGTCCGCAGCCGTATAGGGTTTCTAATATGGCTTTGTTTCGGTGTGCCAAAAGTCGGTTTTCTTCGGTTTCTGCATCAAAGCGAATGGCATTGATAAGGTTGTCAATGTCTTCTACCGAAAGTACATCAGGGAGTTTTCGTCCTGTTTTTGGAGTTTCGATAAGTTCCAACGGATTGGTTTTTCGGTAATCTTCAAAAATAAGGTAGTTGAAAAAACTCTTCAAACCCGAAATCATCCGTGATTGTGATCGTGGATTTACTTCTTTTGACACCTCATATATAAAGAGTTGCACCTGCTCTTCCTCAATTTTTAAAGGGGAGATTTCGAGATTGTTTTTTTCCAAAAAAAGACACAACCTCTTTATGTCAAACGTATAGTTTTCGATGGAATTTTTTGATAATCCACGTTCGATTTTCAGGTAACTTTGGTAGTCTTTTATGTAGGATTCCCAGTTTTTCATTTCCGGATTTTAGGGCGGTTTATGCTTTGTTTTCCAAAAGAGGTACAAACCTGAAATTGCCGAATTCGTGTTTTTCAAATTGGGTTTCGTTTTTTCGGATAAGCAGAGTCATTACCTGCTGGTTTTCCCCAAGCGGAATCACGAGTCTGCCCCCGATTTTCAGTTGTGCCATAAGAGCATTCGGAATGGTGGCTGCTCCGGCTGTTACTATGATGCCATCAAACGGAGCTTCATCAGGAAGACCTTTATAGCCGTCTCCGAAGACTAATTTTTTCGGTCGAATCCCGATTTTTGGCAGAAATCGTTCGGTTTTTTTAAAGAGTTCGTTTTGCCTTTCGATGCTGTAAACTCTCGCTCCCATAGCACACAAAACAGCGGTTTGATAGCCCGAACCCGTGCCTATTTCTAATATTTTCTGGTCTTTTTTCACTTCCAGAAGCTGTGTTTGAAAAGCTACCGTATAGGGTTGTGAGATGGTTTGTCCGGCTGAGATGGGGAAGGCTTTGTCCTGATAGGCAAAATTCTCGAAGCCCGAATCCATAAACAAATGGCGGGGAATCTGCCTGATGGCTTCCAAAACGGAAACATCTGTGATTTCTTTTTCCTGCAAAACAGCAACAAGCTGATTTCTAAGTCCTTTGTGTTTGGGAGTGTCTTTCAAAACAGTTATTTTTGAGCGATGTAAAGCTACTAAAATTTTAAGAGTAAACCAATGCTGAAAAAGCCCGATAACCCGAAAACCGCAGGAAATGTTATTTAACGCTACCTTAACACCCCAATAGATTCGGTATCAATACTTTTGTCTGGTAGGAATAAAATCGCTATGAATAATTTTACGCTTTCCGGTTTATATAAAATAGTAATACTTGTTGGTTTCGGGTTTGTGCTGCATTCCTGTAATGAATTTAAAAGCTCAGATTATACGACCTATTTTGGGGGAGAAATTATCAATCCGAAAAGCGAATGGGTACTTCTTTATAAAGACAATCAGCTGATAGACAGCATTCCGTTGGACGAAAAAAATCGCTTTTTTGTAAAATATGATTCGCTTGCTCAGGGGTTGTATGCCTTCCATCATGAGCCCGAATTTCAGTATGTTTACTTTGATAAAAATGACAGTTTGATGCTCCGGCTCAACACCCATGATTTTGATGAATCGTTGGTTTTTTGCGGAAGGGGAGAGGAGAAAAACAACTTTTTGATAGAGATGTATCTGCTCAACAAAAAAGACAAAGCCCAAATGAATCAAACTTTTGACCTGAGTGTGGAGGAGTTTCTCCAGGTGGCAGATTCTTCCTATCAGCAGGCATTGGCTTTTTATGAAAAGGAAAAAAACAAACTCGAATGGAGTGCTGATTTTGAGTTGTATGCTAAGGCTGCAGCAGATTTTCACTACTATTCCAAAAGAGAATCCTACCCGATAGCACACCCCAAACGCAACCCGCAGGATTCCCTCTTTTCGGTTTCGGATGAGTATTATGATTTCAGAAATGACATCGCTCTGAATAACGAAAAATTAGCTCATTTTGTGCCTTATGTTCGCTATCTGACTTCCAGAATTGACAACCTTACCTATACGAAAAACAGCGAACTCACCAAAGATGCAGAAGCCCTGAAGAAACTTACGTTTTTGGATTCTCTCATCGAAAATCCTTTCCTGAAAAGCAGAATCGCCAACCATATTGTCTTTTTCTATTTGGTAAACGAAAACAACCTTTCTGATGACAACAAAATATTGGAAAAATACCACCAAATCACTACCGATAGCATCAGCAAAGCCCGTATAGAAAGATTAGCGGAATCAATTAAAAATATGGCTTCGGGCAATAAACTTCCTGAAATCAGCCTGACAGACAACCAAAACAGAACTGTTAGCAGCAACGAACTCTTCAACAGCAAAACCGTAGTGTTTTTCTGGTCAAAAAAATCAGAACAGCACTGTTTTTCTATCCACAAAAAAGTAAATGCTCTGGCACAGCAGTACACAAATATCAAGTTTGTGGCAATCAATTTAGACGAAGACTTCCCCGAAAGAAGAGAGTTTTTGTCCAAAAACGGTCTTCAGACACCTCAGGTGAAACAATATCAGATAGCAGACAGTAAAGAACTTTACAGCAAATGGACGACTCCAAGGTTCAGCCAGACGTTGATTGTTGACCAGGACGGAATCATTATCAATGCTTTTGCCAATATTTTTGAGACAGATTTCGAGAAAAACCTCTGACTTTTTTTCTTTCCAATAAAAAATTATCTTTGAACCTATGAAAAGTAGTTTGTATATACTTCTGATAGGCTGGAGTTTTTTCTCTTTCGGGCAAACCGAAGATGCTTTTGTTTATTTCAACAACAAGCCCGATGCTCAGTATTTTCTCGATAATCCGCTCGAAATGCTTTCTCAGAGGGCTTTGGAGCGAAGGCAAAATCAAAACATATCGCTTGATTTTACAGATGCTCCCCTCTATGCTCCCTATGTAACCCAGGTCGGGAGTTCGGTTTTGGTTTTGGCACATTCCAAATGGCTGAATGCGGTTTATGTAAGGGGAGATTATCAGGACATACTCGATTTAGAAGATTTCACTTTCGTGGAAAGTATCGAATTTGCCAACAAAAACCTCAATCCTCAAAGCAAGAAACCCTCTGAAAAGCAAAAATCCGTAAGGATTCAGAAACCTTTAGATACTCAGGAAAATTTCCTTTACGGAGATTCGGCCAATCAAATTCAGTTGCACAACGGAGAATTTTTGCATCAACAGGGTTTTACGGGTGCAGGAAAAATTATTGCTGTGCTCGATACGGGTTTTGAAGGGGTGAACACGACCCTGCCGTTTCAGCGGTTATTCAATCAAAATCTGATTTTGGGAGGCTATAATTTTGTGTTGCGAAACGACGAAATTTATACAGGCGGAAACCACGGAACACGAGTGCTTTCGGTTATGGGAGGTTATCGGGAAAATGAACTTGTGGGCACAGCTCCCGATGCAGCATTTTATCTTTTCGTAACCGAAGACACAACTTCCGAATCGCCTTTGGAGGAGGCTCTTTGGGTCGAAGCAGCCGAAATGGCAGACAGTCTGGGAGTAGATATTATCAATACTTCTCTGGGTTATGACACTTTCGATAATCCGGCTCACAATCATTCCTATGAAGATTTAGACGGAATCACCACCTTTATTTCAAAAGGGCTGAACATAGCTTATTCCAAGGGAATTCTCTGTGTTACTTCGGCCGGAAATTCCGGAAATTCAGATTGGCTGTATGTTTCTACTCCTGCTGATGCACAGGGTTCGCTCACAGTCGGGGCAGTAACCTCAGAAGGCGAATATGCCTGGTTCAGCTCCGTTGGTCCTACTTTTGACCAGAGAATCAAACCCGACGTAACGGCTCAG
>JBAYSC010000153.1:0-5874 GCA_041676345.1 Flavobacteriaceae bacterium
AACCTTGAATTTAGCACTTTAGCCCCGCTTTTGGCAATACCTTGTTAACTGCAGTTTTTATAATTGTGGTGAAAGGACTTCCGTTTTGATTTTATACAGATTGAATATTAGTTTGGCTTTGTTAATAGTTCTTTTGTCCGAACTTATAAAGTAATCACAAAAGCTTGAATAAAAAGTATGACTACTATCCCAAAGTCTTGCGTAGTTAGATTTATCAGTCGCTTTATCTTTCCAATACCCCAACATATCCAAAAGTTCAAAAATTCCTGCAATTCGATTGCTTAAACCAAATGTATGTCCGTCTTTGTGATATGAAATTCCAACTTCAATCATATCTAAAAAAGAATGTCCTCCAAATTCAATTAATTTATTAGATAGATGCTCAATAACTTTTTCAGGTTCATAGTGATTTAATTGAGAAGAATCTATTTTCATTAGTTTTCGCAATTCTTTTTTCTGTTCTTCAGATACTATATTCATAAAACTTTTCATAATTGATTGAGTAGGAACTTCAGTTATAGTTTTTATGACTTCAAATGGACTTTCAATATATTCATAAACTTCATTTTGTAAATTTTCGTTTATGTATGTGTTTTTAGTTACTTCTGAAATTGTCTTTAATCTTAATTTAATTCTTTCGAGTCTTTGAGATTCATTTTCTCCTTTAATTTCTATTGTTTCTTGAATATGAGATGCTGAATAAAATATTTTATCAATTGGTCTTGGAATTAACTTCTCAATGTCTGAAAGTTTTAGAGTTTGATTCTCTATGTAGATAAATATGTTATTGTCTAAATATACTTTCATTGAGTGTTGTGGGAAAATTGCAGTTAACGTTTTCGGGCTTGGCGAAGTGCCGCTACTCGAAACTTGAATTTTAGCACTAACTGTCCTGCGGCATTTTGCCAAACCCGTGTTATGGGATAGTTTTAAAAACCTTTTAGGGTGGGCATTAAAAACATAAATACAATGGCACTAACAGAAAATGCAACAAGAGTTTATTTAGGAACAGATATGGGCGATATGGCACGAAAAATGGAATTTGATAGATTTCATAGTGCGTGGTGTGCGAAAATAATAATGCTGTCTATTTCCAAAAAAGAAGAAGATAAAAAAACTTATGAAGCTATGAAAGCTATCAATTCAAGCGAATTTTATTATGATGCTAACCGAGATTAAGTGTGCGGTGGGAGGTTTTTAAAATTTCCCATAACGTTTTGCCGCTTTGCGAAGGCGGGGATTTTCAGCACTAAACTTCATTAGATGCACAAAGCTTGGATTTAGCACTTCACTGTCATAGAAGCACGTTCCCCCCGCTTTTGCAAAACGGCTGTTAGCACCAGTTTTTATTATGTGTCTGTTGATATTTCGTCCCATTCGTCAGCGTAAAATGTTACCCAATTAATTGCATAGTGTCTTTCCATTATGATACTCAAATCTAAATTTGCTGGCATTGGTTGATTATTTAAATCAGCGTTTCTTGTCGCCCAATGTAGTCTATAAATCAAATCTGAAGCGTCAAGTATTTCTGTTGTCGGTCTAACATTTGCATTTTTAATAAATTCAGTTGGGTCAGTTAGAAACTCAGGAAGTCTTGAAACAATTTCTGGTATTTCAACTTGTTCTGTCGGTAAATCTAGTTTCTCAACTTTGTTGATTGTCCAAAGTAACAACCATACTCCTTCTGAACGCCAAGAAATATTTGCGGTCTCTTGGTCTGTCAGTTCTTCTTTTTGAAATAGTTCTTTTTCGTCTGGCGAAACTTTGTCCCAAAGTGAATTTGTTTTTAGAAAGTCAATTACGTTTTCTCTTTCGTCAACAACTTCGGAAACGTATGCTAAATAAACCAAGACTAAAATTCGTTCTGCAATTTCTTGGGCAGTTCTGATTTTTACTTCACTTTCTTCTTCGATTAATGGTAAATGTTCAATGAATGGTATATTCAAAGACTTCAAGTATTTTTCAGTTTGTTTCTTTCTCTGTTCAGCCGTTTTGGGATTACTTCCGTTGTTAGGCTTCTTAAAAATGTCAAATATTCCCATTGTATTACAGGTGTCGTTTTAAAATTGGTGCTAACGGGAAAAGGCTTTGCGTTCGGCAGGGCTTGATAGCACAAAACTGAATTTGAAACACTTATTTTTAATGATATGACAAAAGTAAATTTGAAAAACGAAACCCCTGCTGACGCAAAACCCGTGTTAGCAGAAGTGCTTTGGGATGATTCTAAAGCAAACGACAAGGAGTTTTTGAAAAAATGGTATCAGTACCGATACGAACTATGGGCATCAAGACCTGAACATATAGGAGGTAAAGTAGCAGCACATTACAAAAAAGCAGTAGAGAAGCTTTCTTAGCATTTCTGCTAACGTTTTGCAGCTTGGCGATGTGGCGGAAACCGAAGCACAAATGTTCAGTTTTGCACAAAAGTTCAACCGAAGAACTGCTGTTGAATTTAGCACTGAACCCGCCATTTTGCCAAACTGCTGTTATCGGTTCGGGCAGTTGGTTTCATACCTTTGTTTCGCTTTTTTCATCTTTTATTAAGTCTTTTGCAAAGTCAATAAACAGTTTGTGAGCTTTGGTAAATGAATACCTGTCGTTGCCTTGTTTTACAGCAATATTTCGCTTTACCATAGTTCCGATATGACGTTTTAAATTTTCGTCATTGTTTAGTTGTTTATTGGCTTTGATAACATCTGTCCACGAAGAATTTTTGAAATATTCAATTATCTCGTCAATGTGAAATTCAGAGTAATTGAGTTCTTCTAAAAAGTTCTTTCCGTCTTTGTCAAGTTCGTAACATAGAACCGAAAAGAAAATTGAAATATCTCTTGATGTATTCTCATTTGTTTCGTTTGAAACAAGGTAATAAAAGTCCAGATTTCCTATAAGTTCAAAACCAAACGACTTTTCAAAAAACGTGATGTAAAAATCTTCGTTTTTATTGATTGTTTCATACGATAAATCTTCAACCGTAATAAACTTGCCTTCCATTAAGGAAGTTACTATTTCTTTATGTTTATCTGGATACATCTTCTTGTTTTTTGATTGTTAGTTTTGGCATAATTAGTTCCGAATTTTCGTTAGAAATAGAAACGCTTTTTCCGACTTTGCTTACTGAAACTTCATAATCTTCTTCAAAAAGCAAACTCGTTACCATAAAAAAGTTGTCAAAAGAAAAATCTTCGTTTTCTTCTTTGATTGAATGTTCACACCATTTGAAGAAATCATCAATGGGCAAATTTTGGTTCAATGTTTCTTTATACTTTGACTTGTCAAAAAGCCAATCATTTGTTTGTTCAGAATCTTCAACAACAATTATGTCTTCTTCGTGTTGAAATTGGTCAAAGTATTCTTTTGTATTTTCATACACAAATTTGTTGTAGATATTATCACGAGTAGAAACGAAAATGCGTGGCGGTTCAATTTCTTTGTAACAATTCCCATTTGTTAAATAATAATGAAACCCTCTTAAATATTGACTTTCTGTTTTTATTCGTTCAATTAAAGGCAATAATTCATTCGTAAGCGTTACAGATTGTAAATTCAAATCTTTGGCAACTTGACGAAGTAAGTGATACAATTTTTCAAACTCTCGTCTTATACTTTCATCTGCATAATCAAATCGTTTTACGTTAGTAAACTGCGAAACATTCAGTAATTCATTGTAAATGGATTGACTATGATTTACGTCTAAAATCGTGTTGAGTGGCGAAATGTAATTTTCAATCAAATATCTCGCTTTGTGGATTTTTTCTTGATAGTCAATTTTCTTATTGTTTGCTTTCAGCTCTTTTGATTCTGTCAATAAACTTTTGGTGTTATTTACAACTGCATTTGTGAACTTTTTAATTTGATTGGATAGTGCTTCAATTCTCTCCAATAAAATGTTTTTATCGTCATTTATTCCTTCTTTTATTTTGAGGAATAAAGTTCGGATTGCTTGACCGAAATGCTCAATTTCTTCGGGCAATAGTGGCTTGAATTTTTGATGTATAAATTCAAAAAGAACAAAATACGGTTCGTTAAATGCAAAGTCGTCATTTTGCTCAACCAAAATTTGATATTCTGTTAGTTGTTCCTGAATATCCTTGTCGTAATTTTCTAAACAGATAATTAGAGATTCTTTTGTAATGATGTCGTTCTTAACCTGTATATCAAAAAGTTCTCGTAGCAAATCGTAATGACTTGCCATAAACTGTAAGATTGATTTTGGTTCGGACTTAATCATATTTCCAATATTGTTGCTCTAAAAATCGGTTGTTCCGTATTATACTTTCTCTAATTTTAATTACATTCTTGTCTGAACTTTGCTTAATTCTGTTTGTCATTTCAGCTTTATTTCCTTTTAGACTTTGAGAATATTTATTGAAAAGGTCGTCATAGTTTTCAGGAATGTATAATTGAGCGAAATCAAAAACTTCTTTGATTCTTAGAAATTCTTCAAGACCGTTAAAATCATAATCAACAAAAACAAGTAAGTGTTTTGTATAAAGGCAGTTTAGTGATTCTTTGCCAATTCGACCATATTTATGAAGGAATACAAAACTTTTGCCTAAAAGTTTTTCGGCAACTAAAAACGTGTCTAAGTTCTCAACAATACAAATGTGTTTGGCTTCAATCTTTTCAGCATTACAAGCGAATATTTGGAATTTGCTTGTGTAATCTTCTAAATTTAATTCATTGCCATTTATCCTAATTGTTTCAAAGCCCCTAAGCATAAAGATTGGTGTAGAAACTGTTTTTTGAATTTTAGAGTTTCTAAATTTCCTAACATTGTCGGACTTGTCTTTGACTTCAATGTCTTCTGGAAAATAGGTTTTAAAGAAACTTTCAAATTCAACCGCCTTTTTTATTTCGTATCTGAAGCCTCTACCTGACTTTGTTTTTTCAAGAATTAAAGACGAAACTAAACCTTTGAAATGTGGCGAACCCAAAACAGTTTTAGGGATTGCCTTTTCAGTAAGAAAAGAATCCTCTTTTAATTTCTTGTATGTTCTAAAATCTGTTTGATTCACTTGACTTTTGGTTTACGATAAATTACATTTCCGTTGGTTTCGCTCAATACAATTTTTCCTTTGCTTCTTCTAACTAAGTAATATTTGTCAAATCCGTCATAAGGGTGCAATGGTGCGGCTGATATTGGGACAAAATTATTTTCCTTACAGAAATTCAAAATTTCAATTCTGTTGGCTTCGTCAATTGTCCCAATTTCGTCAACAAAAATCACAATTTTGTTTTCTTCATCATTTATTACAATTTGGTGGATAATAGACATAATGATTACCATTCTAATCATTTTATCCGTTCCGTCCGATTCAATTTGATTTCTCAAATCAACAACTTTGTGTTGTCCTTTTTTGTCGAGATGTAGCTTGATGTCAAAAAGGTTATTAAAATCAATTACGGATTGATTATCCAAATACCTGTTCAGAATATTAAGGTTTTCCGATTGGTCGTCAAAAATGAGTTCAGAAGTTAAGTCTCTAATATCCATTATCTTCTTCAAATCCTTGATTAGGTTTTCGTTCGGAATGATTTCAATACTCAAAGAATCAATATCCGAGATTTTAATTTTTCGGATTTTAGAATTGAATTGATTGTTGATGAATGCTTCAAACTCTTGGAATTTTGAATGAAGTGTTTTGCACGGAATTGAAAACTGAGTTGCAATATTTTTCAATAAAGCGTCAATACTTTTTTGTTTGTCGTCAAGCGTTGCAAGTTCGGAATCAAGATATTTGATAAACTCATCTTCCGAAGCAAAAACAGTTTCTGTTTTTATTTTCAGATTTTCAAATAATCGTTCTTTGTTGTTTTTGATACTTTCCCGCTCAGTAGAATTTCTTTCAAAATTTTTGAAAAGATTATCAA
>JBAYSC010000154.1:0-5797 GCA_041676345.1 Flavobacteriaceae bacterium
AAACCAAAGTCTGTAAATTCCATATATCTTTATCTAAGGCACAAAGATACGGTTTTAGAAGTTCTCAGGGTCATACTACAGAAAGACGATTTTTAAGTCTATAGGCTGATAAACTTTGTTCTTTTTAAACTTATAAACTGATGAAAATTTGCTTTTTTAAACTTATAAACTTAATTTTGTATTGTTTTTTAAATCTATAGACTGATGAAAGATAAAAAAAGAATATTATTGATAGAACAGTTAGATTCTAAACTGATGCATTTTAAAGAGGTGGAAAATGTTATTATGCCTTCGACTGGTTGGATAAAATCAATTAGAACAGCTCTAAAAATGTCGTTAAAACAATTAGGAGACAGGCTAAATATAACTCCTCAAAGCGTTACAGATATGGAAAAGAGAGAAGCAGAAGGAACAATAACTTTAAATACCTTAAAGGACTTGGCATCTGCTTTAGACATGCGTTTAGTATATGGTTTTATACCCAAACAAGGTTCTATTGAACAAATGATAGAAGAAAGAGCCAAAAAAATTGCAACGGAAATAGTATCCCGAACAAATACAACGATGACTTTGGAAGACCAACAAAACTCTAATGAGAGAATCAAAAAAGCAATAGAACAGAAAACGGAAGAAATAAAATATGAAATGCCTAAATATTTATGGGATTAGAAATAAAGTACATTGAAGGACAAACTCCTTTGAGTGTTGAAGAAATGGAAGGATTAAAAATCCCTTCTATTTCTACTCGAGGCGAATTAGACGAGTTTGAACAGTTAAACATAGAAAAGGCAATTGAATGGACTTTACGTTTAAAAATTAAACCTGAACAGTTGTTTTCTGAAAAATTTGTACTTGATTTACATAAAAGAATGTATAGTGATGTTTGGAAATGGGCTGGTTCTTTTAGAAAGTCAGAAAAGAATATCGGAGTTCCGAGTTATAAAATAGCTGTTGAATTAAAGAATTTGCTTGATGATGCTTTATTTTGGTGGCAGAAAGGAACATATCCTAAACAAGAATTAGCTTTAAGGTTTAAACACAGATTAGTAAGTATTCACTGTTTTGCTAATGGCAACGGACGACATTCCCGTTTAATGGCTGATTTAATTTTAGAAAAATTGTTTAATGAAAAATATTTTACTTGGGGAAAAGAAAATCTGATTCGAGCAGGTGAAACTCGGGAAAAATATATAAATTCACTCCGAGAAGCGGATAACCAGAACTATAAATCACTAATTGAATTTGCGAGTTCGTAGATTTAATATAAAAACACGTAGTAAATAAACGTCGATTATTGTTCCGTTGCTTTGTTTTATCGGCAAAATAAAAAAGCCTTAAAATGCTGTTTTTCAGCAAATTAAGACTTTATTTTTGTGCGGGCGAAAGGACTCGAACCTTCACACCGTGAGGCACCAGATCCTAAGTCTGGCGTGTCTACCAATTTCACCACGCCCGCAATTGGTTGTATCAAAATGAGGTTGCAAATATACGTATATTTCGCAAAATCCAAATAAAAAAATAAAAAAAATTCCAAAACTCAATAATTGACTTGTTTTTGCGTTTATATCCGTATCTTTGGCAACTATTTTACAGTTCATATATACCCTAATAATCATTATTTTAAATGAAAACCGCACCTACTTTTTCCCGGCAAGATCCCATGAAGTTCTTCAGAACGTTAAACACCCGGGTAAATCATTACTTTAAAGAAAACAACATCAAAAAAACCGGAAACTGGAAACTTCACCTGAAAGCATTCATCATGTTTGCCCTTTTCCTCACCCCATATTTTCTTATACTTACACTCGACATATCAGATTGGTGGAAATTACTTTTCACGGTAATTATCGGAATCGGGATGGCAGGAATCGGGATGAACGTTATGCATGACGGTAACCACGGTTCCTATTCTACCAAAAGCTGGATAAACAAATTTATGGGCTCCAGCATCTATATTTTGGCAGGAAACGTATATAACTGGCAGGTTCAGCACAATGTGTTGCATCACACCTATACCAACGTTCACGGACACGATGAAGATTTGGATGCAGGAAAAATCATCCGTTTTACCAAAGAGGCAAAATGGTATCGCTTTCATAAATTCCAGCATTATTATTCCGTTTTCCTATACGGATTGCTCACTTTCAACTGGGCTATAACGACTGATTTTTTACAGATGAAACGCTATCTGAAAAGAAAATTGTCTTACGGAGAATTCAAAAGTCCGGTAATTCAATGGACGGTTTTGATTATAACCAAGATTATCTATTTTTCGATTTGGCTGCTCATCCCGATGTTGTTAGGGATTGTATGGTGGAAAGTGCTACTGGGCTTTTTTGTAATGCACTACACAGCCGGACTTATTCTTAGTGTTGTATTTCAGTTGGCTCACGTGGTTCCCGATACGAAAAATCCGGTGCCTAACGAAGAAGGCGAACTCGAAAACACCTGGGCTATACATCAGCTTTATACCACAGCTAATTTTGCTCCGAAAAACAAACTCGTAAACTGGTTTACCGGAGGGCTAAACCATCAGATCGAGCACCACATTTTCCCGAATATCAGCCATATTCACTACGGAAAAATTGCTGATATTGTCAAACAAACTGCCAAAGAATGCAACCTGCCTTATTACGAATTTTCAACCACCCGTGAGGCTGTAGCAGCACACTTCAAACACTTAAAAGAATTAGGACAAAAACCCGCAATTGCATAAGTTATGGATCATTTGTTATCAGACAGAATTAACAATCTTACGGTTTCGCAAACCCTGGCAATGGCTGCCAAAGTGAGAGAATTAAAAGCCTTGGGCAAAGATATCATCAGCCTTAGTCTGGGAGAACCCGATTTCAACACTCCCGATTTTGTAAAAGGAGCTGCCATAAAAGCCATACACGAAAATTACAGCACCTACACTCCGGTTGACGGTTATGTGGAACTTCGTGAGGCGATTTCAAAAAAGTTTAAACGAGATAACAATTTAGAGTATAAACCCTCTCAGATTGTGGTTTCTACAGGAGCAAAACAATCGCTCTACAACACGGCTCAGGTGCTTTTGAATCCGGGTGATGAGTGTATTTTGCCTGCTCCTTATTGGGTGAGTTATATCGAAATCGTGAAAATGACAGATGCTGTGCCTGTAATTGTGCCTACTTCGGTAGAAAGCGATTTTAAAATCACTCCGAAACAATTAGAAGAAGCCATCACTCCGAAGACGAAAATGATAATGTTCAGTTCGCCTTGTAATCCGAGTGGTTCGGTTTATAATCGTGACGAACTTACGGCCTTGGCAGAAGTACTGAAAAAACATCCGAATATTTTTGTCGTATCAGACGAAATCTACGAACACATCAACTTTACGGGAAATTTCTGCTCTATCGCTTCGATAGACGGAATGTATGAGCGAACCATTACCGTAAACGGAGTGTCGAAAGCCTTTGCGATGACAGGTTGGAGGATAGGTTATATTGGAGCTCCCGAATTTATTGCCAAAGCCTGTACGAAAATGCAGGGTCAGGTTACCAGCGGAGCCAATTCTATCGCTCAAAGGGCAACTATGGCAGCTGTTTCGGCTGACCCGAAAGACATCCGCTATATGGTAACGGAATTTCACAAACGAAGGGATTTGGTCGTAGGACTTTTAGAGGAAATTCCAAACGTAAAAACCAATATTCCCGAAGGAGCTTTTTATGCTTTTCCTGATGTTTCCTGGTATTTCGGGAAAACCCTCAGAGGAAAACACATCAAAGACAGCGAAGATTTGGCTATGTATCTCTTAGAAGAAGCCAATGTAGCTGTGGTAACCGGAGCTGCTTTCGGAAATCCGGATTGTATCAGACTTTCGTATGCGACAAGCGAAGAAATCCTGACAGAAGCCCTCAAAAGAATTAAAGAGGCTCTGACCACATAAAAATCAATTCGAAAAAACTTCTTTTAAAACTTCCAAAGACTTCGGTTTTCGGAAGTTTTCTATATGTACGAAATAATATTCCATCAGAATTTCCAAAAGCTGTCGTCTTTGGGAATTGGAAAATGCTTTTCCGGAAGTGTTGATTTTTTTGCCCAAAAGCTGTTTCAGCAAATCGGAATCGGGTTTGGAAAGGCAACTTTTTGACTCTAAGGAAACAAAAACTCCGTCTGTCATTTCAAAAAAATCATCTTTGGAAGCACTCGGATAAAATCCCAGAAACTTGGTCATTTCCAAAAGCAAAATCAGGTGAAAATCAGCAATATCATCGTTTTGGTCGAGCCAAAGCAAAGCGGTTTCCAGAAACAAAAACAAATCTTCATTTTTGGTTTCGTCTTTTATACAGGAATGAAAAACCTCTGCCAAAAACAAAATCACCGTGCTTTTGGCAATATCAGTAGCAACCGATTGATAAATATAGGGTTTTATACTCGAAAAATAAGATAGGGTATTTCGGTTTTTAGGGCGAAATTCGATTTCCAAAAGAGTAAGCGGTTGAAAATAAGCAGCTTTTTTTACAGAACTTTTAGAAGCCGAAAAAGCATCTTTTACAAAAAAAGACACCAACCCGTCTGATAGGGTAAAGCACTTTACAATCAGCGATTTATCCTGATATTTTACGGTGTTTATGACAAGGGCTTTGGTTTTCATCAGAAGTTAGAAAGCAAACAAAGCAGAGGGTTTATTTTATCAAACTCTCTCTTACTTTTTTAAACAAATCCGAAGAATAGACAAAATCAACGACCGATTTGTTTTCGGTTCTGAGGATGTCTTCATTAGTGCCTTTCCAGGCAAGAACACCTTTTTCGAGAAAAACGATATTTTCCCCGATTTCGATAACCGAATTCATATCGTGAGTATTGATAACGGTTGTCATATTATATTCCCGGGTGATTTCCTGAATCAGGTTGTCGATTACAATAGCTGTTTTGGGGTCAAGCCCTGAATTGGGTTCGTCACAAAACAGGTATTTCGGGTTGTTTACGATAGCCCGGGCAATAGCTACCCTTTTTTGCATTCCGCCCGAAATTTCAGAAGGTTTTTTCTTGTTGGCATCTATTATATTTACTCTTTCCAGCACAAAATTCACCCGTTCTCTGATTTGTTTGCTCGTTTTTCGGGTAAACATCTTTAGCGGAAAGCCCACATTGTCTTCAACGGTCATCGAGTCAAACAAAGCACTGCCCTGAAAAACCATCCCGATTTCGGTTCTGAGTTCTCTACGTTCGTCTTTTGACAACTTCGAAAGAATTCTTCCGTCAAACGAAATCATTCCGCTGTCAGGCGTGTGGATTCCGAGTAGTGTTTTGAGAAAAACCGTTTTTCCCGAACCACTTTGCCCAATGATAAGATTGGTTTTTCCGGTTTCAAAAACAGCCGAAATTCCTTTTAAGACTTCTGTTCCGTTAAATGATTTTTTGATGTCTTTGGTTTCTATCATTGGTTCAAAAGTAAATGGGTTATCATATAATCGACCAGAATAATCACCACACTTGTCCAGACAAATGAAGTCGTGCTCGCCTTACCTACTTCCAGAGCTCCGCCTTTCATATAATAACCGTGATAAGACGGAATAGTTGCCAGAATCATCGCAAAAATAATGGTTTTGATAAAGGCATAGGTAATATGAAACGGAATAAAGGTGTCCTGAAGTCCGTAAATAAATTCGTCAACCGAAGTATAACCTCCGTAAACTCCTGCCAGAAATCCTCCGAAAACCCCCAGAAACATTCCGATAGCAATCACAAACGGATAAAAAAGCATGGCAATAATTTTCGGGAAAACCAGATAATTAAGGGAATTTACTCCCATTACTTCCAAAGCATCAAT
>JBAYSC010000155.1:0-5787 GCA_041676345.1 Flavobacteriaceae bacterium
AAATACGTACAATTGCCATAAATTCTCCCGATGTTATCGAAGGAACTTTTATCGGGAAATATCAGTTTAAAGAACTCAAGGAAATCTTTGAAAATGCTTTGGGAAGTCTTTATGCCAATTATTCGCCTCATAAAATTGCAGAAGATCAGTTTGTGAGGTTCAACTTTAGCATTTACAACAAAATTATTGAGGTTTTTTATCCGAATATTTCTCTGGGCAGCAACACTATCATTCGTGGAAATCTGGATCCTGATGATGAGGTTTTTAAACTCAATTTCATCACTCCGAGCCTTGAAATAGGGAAGAACCGCATCGACCGAATCAACCTGCAAATCGACAACAAAAATCCGCTTTATAATGCTTATGTCGAAATAGACAGCATCAAAACCGGAGTCTATAAGATTTCAGATTTCGGGCTCATCAACCTCAGTCATAACGATACGTTGTATTTCCGTACGGAATTCAAAGGCGGAGACAGAAATCAGGATTATTATAACCTGAACCTCTACCACACCATCAATCAGGAAAATAATTCGGTTATCGGATTTCAAAAATCGGAACTGTTTTTTAAGGATTTCCTGTGGTTTCTCAACGAAGAAAACAATCAGGACAACAAGGTGGTTTTCAACAAATCGGTCAACAATTTTTCAATTGAAAAAATCAAACTTTCCCATCAGAACAAGGCTGTGGAGCTTTTCGGAGAGGTCAGAGATTCCACCTACAAAAATATTTCCCTTGATTTTAAAGATGTTCCGCTTGCTAAATTAACGCCTTATATCGACAAACTCGACTTAGACGGAACCCTCAACGGAACCATACATTTCGAGCAGGACAAAGATGTTTATAAACCTACTTCTTCGTTGGAAGTGCTTGGTTTTAACATCAACGGAACTACAATGGGTGATTTGTTGCTCGAGGCAGAAGGAGACGAAACCCTGAAAAAATTCGGTATCAATAGCTATTTGTATAAAGACGAGCAGGAATATCTTTCTGTTGAAGGTGATTTGGAAATTATTGATAAAGAGACTTTTGCAAATTTCGATTTACGGCTCACCAATTTTGACTTAACACCTTTTTCTGCTTTCGGAGGTGAGGTCATTACCAATATCAGAGGGTTGGCTTCGGGTAGAACAACCGTAATGGGAAATCTGAAAAAACCCGAAATTAACGGGAGAATTTACCTGAGCGAAGCCGGAATGAAAATTCCGTATCTGAATACCGATTATGCTTTTGAAGACAATACAGTGGTCGATATTACCGAAAAACAGATTTTCCTCAGGCAGACCAATCTTACCGATACCAAACACAAGACAAAAGGAGCGTTTTTCGGAACCATAAATCACAAACTCTTTTCAGATTGGATACTGGATTTAAACCTGAGTTCGTCCCGATTTTTGGTTTTGGATACCGATGATTCCGAAGATGCGATGTATTACGGAACCGCTTTTATAAGAGGAAATGCCACTATTAACGGTGCTACCAGCGGACTCACCATTACCGCAAATGCAACTTCAGAGAAAGGAACCTACATAAAAATTCCGATTGGAAGCTCAAAATCAGTAGGAGAGGTGTCGTACATTCAGTTTATGAGTCCTGACGAAAAGTTTAACCTCGATATTGATTCAGAAACGGAACTGGCTTCAACCGGACTGGAAATGAACTTTAACCTCAACGTAACTCCCGATGCCGAAATCGACATTATCATTGACCGAAACACCGGACATGCCATCAGAAGAGGAAAAGGAAACGGGACTTTGTTGATGGATATCAATACGTTGGGACGTTTTACGATGAACGGAGTTTTTACGGTCGAAGACGGTTATTACGATTTCAGATACGGAGGCATTATCAGCAAGCGATTTGACGTAAAAAGAGGCGGAACAATTACCTGGTCGGGCGATCCGGTAATGGCAAATCTGAATGTTCAAGGTGTATATTCAACCGAAGCCAATCCTGCCGTTCTGCTTGATAACCCGAACTTTAACCGAAAAATTCCCGTAAATCTGGTTATTGACGTAAGAGGAACACTTGAGGCCCTGGAAGAACCCGATTATATCTTTGAATTTCCGAGTGTGGGCTCTTCGTTGCAATCTGAAATTCAGTATAAATTGGCCGACAAAGACAGCAGGCGAACACAGGCACTTTCGCTTTTGTTGTCCCGTAATTTTATGGGAAGTGACGGAATGGGAGGTGTAGGCGGAACTTTTGCAGAAACCGGAAGTAATTTGCTCAACAATTTGCTCTCCGAAGACGGAAGTATGTTTCAGTTAGGAGTTGATTATCAAACCGGAATCAGGAATCCGAATCAGGAATTTCAGGATTCCGACCGTCTGGGAATTAGTTTATCTACCCAAATCAACGAAGATATAACCATCAACGGAAGACTCGGAGTGCCTGTGGGAGGTACGGAAGAATCGGTTGTGGTGGGGAATGTGGAAATGAGACTTCGTCTGAACGAAGATAGAACTCTTGAATTAAGGGTTTTCAACAGGGAAAATGATATCAATTATTTCGGAGAAGGAATCGGTTATACACAGGGAATCGGTTTGTCGTGGCAGGTTGATTTCGATACGTTTAAAGAATTTATGAATAAACTTTTCGTAACCGAAACCCGACGTAAAAAGCAAAAAGAAGAATCGCATATAGATATTGATTCTGATTTCACTCCCGATTACATCAAGTTTATGAAAGAAAGAGGACAACAGCGAAATAAAAATCAGACCGATGATTCGGAAGAAGAACGAGTGCCCGACCCTTTTTAAAAGCATATTTTTGTTTTCAAACTTTTATGAATGTCTTACCTTTGCGGGATAAATTACTACAATTAAAAAATGGAAAAAGTTAGAGTGCGGTTTGCACCCAGCCCAACAGGACCTTTGCATATCGGAGGAGTAAGAACAGCTTTGTTCAATTATTTATTTGCCAAAAAACACAACGGAACTTTCTATTTGCGTATCGAAGATACAGACCAAACCCGTTTTGTCGAAGGAGCCGAACAATATATTTTTGAAGCTTTGGAATGGTTGGGAATTCCGCCTGATGAAACCATCGGGAAAAACGAAAAATTTCCTCCCTACAGACAAAGCGACCGTAAACCGCTTTACAGACAATATGCAGAACAGCTCATAGCAAACGGAAATGCCTATTATGCTTTTGATTCGGCTGAAAAATTAGATGAACTTCGCAAAAATGCAGAAGCAGAAGGAAAGACGTTTATCTATAATCATAGCATTCGGGAAGAGCTGGAAACTTCGTTGAAATTATCAAACGAAGAAGTTCAAAAACGAATTGAAAACGCAGAACCTTACGTAATTCGTTTTAAAACTCCGACAGACGAAACTCTGGTTTTAAACGATTTGATTAGAGGAGAAGTGAAGTTTGAAACTTCGCTTTTAGACGACAAAGTGCTTTTCAAATCAGACGGAATGCCAACCTATCATTTGGCAAATATCGTAGATGACCATTTGCAGGAAACTTCCCACGTAATTAGAGGCGAAGAATGGTTGCCATCACTTCCGTTACACGTTATGTTGTATCGTGCTTTTGGTTGGCAAGCTCCTCAATTTGCTCATTTACCGCTTATCCTAAAACCGGTCGGAAACGGAAAATTATCTAAAAGAGATGGAGATAAATTAGGTTTCCCTGTGTTTCCATTAGAATGGAAAGACCCGAAATCAAACGAGGTTTCGTCAGGATACAGAGAAAACGGATTTTTCCCGGAAGCGGTCATCAACTTTTTGGCTCTTTTGGGCTGGAACGATGGTAGTGATAAAGAAATTTATTCGCTTGACGAATTGATTGAAAGTTTTGATTTAGAAAGAGTTAGTAAGTCTGGAGCAAAGTTTGACCCGGAAAAAAATAAATGGTTCAACCACCAATATCTCATCAGGCAAAACGACACCTTTTTGGCTCAACTGTTTTTGCCTATTTTGGAAGAAAAAGGCATCAAAACCGATTTGGCTTATGTCGAAAAAGTAGTTTCTTTGGTAAAAGAAAGGGCAAATTTCATAACCGATTTCTGGGAACTTTCAGACTTTTTCTTTGTAGCTCCTGAAAAATATGACGAGAAAGCTCTAAAAAACTGGAAAGAGGAAACTCCGCTCTATATGCAGCAACTTATTTCGGTTCTCAACAGTTCTCCAAAATATGAAGCAGCCGCCTTGGAAAGAGGTATAAAAAACTGGATAACCAACAACGAAATCCCGATGGGAAAAGTGATGCAGCCGTTGCGAATCAGTTTGGTGGGAGCGATGAAAGGCCCTGATATCTTTCAGATAATCGAAACCATCGGGCAATTGGAGACTATCAAAAGATTGCAAAACGCTATCGACCGATTATAATTTAATTTTCAGTGGGCAGTACACTGTGTACTGCCCACTGAAAACTATTCTACTTCGCCTTTCCAACCCGAAATCCCTCCTTTGAGGTCATATATTTTTTTGAACCCCATTTTTTTGAGCTCCAGAGCTGCTTCTTCGCTTCGTGCTCCTGCCTTGCAGTATAAATAAACTGGTTGGTCTTTGTCTAAATAACTCACCTGTTCTTTAAAGTCTTTGTCGTAAATATGGTGATTTTTGGCTCCTTTGAGGTGACCACTTTCGAACTCTTTGGGTGTTCTCACATCAATCAACTGAACGTTTCCTTCCCGGAGGTGAGCCTCAAAAACATCAGCTGAAAGCACTTCAATTGCCACCGTATTTTCAGGTTCTTTGGTTTCTTGTTCTTTTTTACAGGAACCCAAAATGACTAATAAAGCAAAAAGCATTAACTTTTTCATAATAATGACTTCTAAAGATTAAACTACAAATATAGAAATTACTTTCAGAAAAAAACTCGAATTTTTTTAACGAAAATATTTTATAGTAAATGATATTGTATAAATTTGCAAGACATGTTGTGGATTGTTACTTAATATATGTTTGCTTTTAAATTATGGAAGATACTTTTTTGTGGGAATTTTTTACAGATCAAGCCACTATGAATGACACGGCTATTCTTGCCATTATAGTCTTAGGGCTCTTAATTATTCTATCTTATAAACCTATCAAAAGAATGATAAGGAAAAGAAAGAAAAACAGAAAAAAGAGAAAACATCTTAGACGTAGATAACTTGCCCTGCTTCATCACTAATTTTGAGTTAAGATAGTCTTTCAAATCAAAAAAAACTTATCTTTGCTCACTTATTTTATGAAGATGAAGAATATCCGAAATTTTTGCATTATTGCTCATATTGATCACGGGAAAAGTACGTTGGCAGACCGATTACTCGATTTTACCCAAACCGTAACCGAACGTGAAAAACAAGCCCAGCTTTTGGACAATATGGATTTGGAGCGGGAACGTGGCATCACCATCAAATCTCACGCTATCCAAATGGATTATGAGTACAAAGGCGAAAAATATATCCTAAACCTTATTGACACTCCCGGACACGTAGATTTTTCTTACGAAGTTTCCCGTTCTATCGCTGCCTGTGAGGGTGCTTTGCTAATTGTTGATGCTGCTCAAAGTATTCAGGCTCAAACGATTTCTAACCTTTATTTAGCTTTGGAGAATGATTTGGAAATCATTCCGGTGCTCAACAAAGTCGATTTGCCAAGTGCTAATCCTGAGGAAGTTAGCGATGATATTGTGGATTTATTGGGTTGTAAACTGGAAGACATCATTCATGCTTCCGGGAAAACGGGCTTTGGAGTAGATAAAATCTTAGAGGCTGTAATCGAGCGGATTCCTGCTCCAAAAGGAAATCCCGATGAGCCTTTGCAAGCCTTGATTTTTGACTCGGTT
>JBAYSC010000156.1:0-5784 GCA_041676345.1 Flavobacteriaceae bacterium
TCAGGGTTTTCAGGATGCTTTCGGCAAATTTATCTTGTAGAACAGCTCCGTGATTATAGGTCAAATATTGTTCTAAAACATGCGAAAAAGCATCAATTACTCCGTTTTGAATCTGCCTTTTCGGAAGCGAAACAATCACCTCAGGGTTACAAACCGAAAACTTCGGAAAAGTAACTTCACTGCCAAAAGAAAGCTTTTCCTGAGTGGCTTTTATCGTAACTACCGAACCTGCATTCATTTCGCTTCCCGTTGCAGGCAAGGTGAGTACCGTTCCAAACGGAACGACTTTTAGGGGTCTGTGTTTGCGGTATAAAATATCCGAAGCATCGCCCTGATAAGCAGCAGCCGAAGCAATAAATTTCACTCCGTCAATGACAGAACCGCCTCCGACAGCCAGAATAAAATCAATTTTTTGGTTTTTTACGACTTCAACAGCCTTTATCAGGGTTTCAAAAACAGGATTGGCTTCTACACCTGCGAATTCAAGGATTTCAAAGTCTTTTAAAGCATTTTTTACTTGGTTGTAAACTCCGTTTTTGAAGATACTTCCTCCTCCGTAAACCATCAGGATTTTGGAGTTTTGAGGAATTTCTTTACTGATTTTTTCGATTTGATTTTTCCCGAAAAGTATTTTTGTAGGGTTATGGAATTCAAAATTTTGCATGATCTGAATTTTTTGTTTCTACAAAAGTAAGGCTTTATTCTCAGATGTGTCGAGAGAAGAAGAGCTTAAAGGATTTAAAGATTCGTTAAAAAAAACAGCCTGAAAACGTTTGCTTTCAGGCTGTGGTATTGAATTTTTTAGTTCTTATAAAAATCTGTAATTCAGGTTAACCGAAAAAGAAGAGATTTTATAAGAATGACTCAGGTATTTGGTCAGATATTCCTGAGGAAGGTTATACCGTATATTTCCGCTCAGGTTTTTATAAATCGGGAAGCCTGCTCCTAAAGAAATATTGGGAATAGTACTCAATTCAAATGTTCTGATTAGATCATCAGCACCGGTCGAAAAATCAGAAGTTCTCACGATAGAATTTTTCCCCGCCTGAAAACTGAAAGCCGTTACCAAAGCTTCCAGATAAATGATATTGCTTTCGCTGTTTTCGCTGTCTAAATAAAAATTATGACGAACACCAACCGAAACCCGCACGGTGTTTACTTTGGTTTCAACCGTTGAATTAAAACCCTGTTTACTGGTGTCTGAAAAATCATAGTTGATGCCATAATAGGTCAATTCCCCGATAGCACTCCATTTTCTGTAGTTGAAAGGCAGGTTGATTTCTGCCTGCAGTCCGGTTTCAAAACCGCTTCCTTTTGCGGTTCGGTTAATATCGTTATAAGAACCCTGTAACTGAACTTTGTCGCTGGTGAAGTGATAGCCTGCCTTGGCATACAGCTTGATTTTGGCTCTTTCCTCCATTTCCTCAAAAGTGAGGATGTTGTTTTCACATCTGTTGAACTTCTTGAAAAGCTTTGTTAAATCATTGCTGTTGTAGCCTACTGCCTTGTTGGAGATAAAGTGATTTTCATCACAGTTCACCTCTTTATTCAGCTGCTGGATATACTCAAAATTTTCCCGTATGGTAAAAGTATTTACCAGATACCTCTTATAGACCAAAGGTGTAATTTCACCTTCTTCAATTTTATAAAAATACTTTATAATGTTGTTTTGCTCCAATCGGTATAGTGAAGCGGTTCCTTCTACCAAAACTTCGAGCAGAGCGGTTTCTTCGACATATTCGGGAGTTCTCACAGTAGAAAGTTCTTCGACTTTATTGCTTGACTTGTCAAAATTAACGGTTGCTTTTATAAACTTGGTTTTTTCACCAATCTGGAAACCTTCGATTTCTTTCAAAAGTGCCGTTTTTTCTTCTGCCTCTTCCGAGAGCTTATACTTCACAGAAGTCGGGTTTTCAGAAGAATAAGAGTGTTTAATCAAGCATTCGGTAATGTTTCCATTAGCGAAAGTGATGGTTCCTGGCTCAAATTTTTGCTGAGCAAAACAAAGAGTAACCCAGAGTGTTGCAAAAACGGTTAAAGTGAATTTCATATCTTTATTATTTAAAAGCAGGATAACCCGTAATATCCATTCCGGTAATAAGCAAATGAATGTCGTGAGTGCCTTCATAAGTGATTACACTCTCCAGGTTCATGCTGTGTCTCATAATGGAATATTCGCCTGTGATTCCCATTCCGCCTAAGATTTGTCTGGCTTCACGGGCAATGTTGATAGCCATATCCACGTTGTTTCGTTTTGCCATCGAGATTTGAGCCGAAGTAGCTTTGCCTTCGTTTCTCAACACGCCTAATCTCCAGGTGAGCAATTGAGCTTTGGTGATTTCGGTAATCATTTCGGCTAATTTTTTCTGTTGAAGCTGAGTGGCTGCGATAGGTTTGTCAAACTGAATACGTTCTTTGGCATACCGCAAAGCCGTATCATAACAATCCATAGCGGCTCCGATAGCTCCCCAGGCAATTCCGTATCTTGCCGAATCCAGACAACCCAGTGGTGCTCCCAATCCGGATTTGTTTGGTAAGAGATTCTCTTTCGGAACTTTTACGTTATCGAAAATAAGCTCTCCGGTTGCTGAGGCTCTGAGCGACCATTTGTTGTGAGTTTCGGGAGTAGTGAAGCCTTCCATACCACGTTCTACGATAAGTCCGTGGATTCTTCCTTCTTCATTTTTTGCCCAAACCACAGCAATATCAGCAAACGGAGCATTAGAAATCCACATTTTGGCTCCGTTGAGCAAATAGTGGTCGCCTTTGTCTTTGAAGTTGGTTACCATGCCACCCGGGTTTGACCCGAAATCGGGTTCGGTGAGTCCGAAACATCCGATGAATTCACCCGAAGCTAATTTCGGAAGGTATTTTTGTCGTTGTTCTTCGTTTCCGTATTTCCAAATCGGATACATCACCAAAGAAGATTGCACAGAGGCTGTGGAGCGAACCCCACTGTCGCCTCTTTCGATTTCCTGCATGATAAGTCCGTAAGAAATCTGGTCGAGTCCTGCCCCTCCGTATTCTGTCGGGATATAAGGGCCAAAAGCTCCGATTTCTGCCAAACCTCCGATGATTTGTTTCGGAAATTCGGCTTTTTGAGCATATTCTTCTATGATAGGAGAGACTTCTCTTTTTACCCATTCACGGGCAGCATCTCTCACTAATTTGTGTTCGTCTGAGAGTAATTCATCCAATAAATAATAATCGGGTGCTTGGAATAAATCAGGTTTCATAGCAATTCGTTTTAAAATTGTTGCAAAAGTAAACAATCTCGCCCGAATAAAGTGTTTTTGGAAGCATCAAATAAAAAAAAGATAAAATAATTATGATAAGTCCGAGAATGTCCTTACCTTTATTCACTCTAAAAAAGTGTTTAACCTATTTCAGAAATTATATGAAAAAAATTTTAGTGCCTACGGATTTTTCCCAATATGCGGAATATGCCCTAAAGACAGCAGCTCAGATTGCCCGAAGAAACAAAGGCGAAATCATTTTGCTTCACATGTTGGAGTTACCCAACCAAATGGTTGATGCAGTAACAGGCGGAAGCGACATTCCCGAAGTAATGTTTTTTATGCAAAGAGCCCGTGAGCGATTTGACGAAGTAAAAAAGAGTCCGTTTTTAGAAGGAATTCCCGTAACGGAAGCCGTTCAGTTTGAAAGAGCTTTTGACGGAATTATCCAATCGAGCAAAAAACACAGTGTGGATTTGATTGTGATGGGTTCACACGGAGCTTCCGGGTTTCAGGAGTTTTTTGTAGGGTCAAATACCGAAAAAGTAGTTCGTAGTTCTGATGTGCCTGTATTGGTAGTGAAAAACGAATTGGATATTACCAAAATCAAACGCTTTGTGTTTGCTTCTGATTTTGCAGGCGAAATCAGAAAACCGTTTACACAAGTAATTGATTTTGCCAAAGCTTTTGGAGCACACCTTGATTTATTGGTGATTAACACTCCGAGTTTTTTCCGTTCTACCGAAGAGTCAGAAAAAGCAATCAATGAGTTTTTGTCAGGATTTGATATTCAGGATTATTCGATGCATATTTTCAACGATTATAGTGTCGAAAAAGGCGTACTGAATTTTGCCAGACGTGTTAGTGCAGACCTTATCGGAGTGAGCACTCACGGTCGTACAGGTGTGAACCGTTTCCTTAACGGAAGTATCGGAGAAGATATCGTAAACCACGCTAAAAGACCGGTGGTTACTTTTAAAATATAAATTTCATTTATCTGAATAAAAAAATCCCTTCTGAGATTATACTTAGAAGGGATTTTTGTTGGGGTTTATCTTTTGACTAATTTCTTTACCAAACTACCGTTGTTATTCATCAACTCAACCAAATATACTCCACTTGTAAAGCCTGTCGTATCAATGGTTAGAGATGTTCCAACCGCTTTTGTGCTGTAGATGAGTTTGCCTGTGAGATCTGTAATTTCTATAACGGTATTCTCAGCAAGATTGGTAAGGGTTACACTTTGGCTGGCAGGGTTAGGATACATTTCTACTTGATTAAAAACAGAAGTTTCAAGACCTGCTGTGGGGTCGAATTTCTTTACAGTTGTTATTAAAATTCCATTACTATCTCGATTTGTAAAAGCTGAAAATGGGATATTATTAGTATCAAAAACAATTGGAAAAATACCTTCTATATTTTCTGGACTACCCACATTCTGCCAATTATCATTCTCAAATTTTTTTACAGTAGCTGTATATGTAAAGGGATTATGATTTTCAACTGTGTAAGACAAATAAGGAGTATCATTATTATCAATATTTAAGTCCATAAACCATTGATAATATCCTTCCATCTCTATCTCTCCAACAACCTGCCAACTGTTGCCTTCTAGCTTTTTTACAGTAACATTGTTATCATTATTATCTTTTTTGTCTGTATAAGCTATATATAACTTGTTCTGACTATCTACTGCAAATCCAAAATCAAAATAATCACTGAAAGCTTCTGGATCAGCTACATCCGACCAGATTCCATTTTCAAACGTTTTGATTTTAATATTATAAATTCCTGTTATCATATCTTCCATAAGATAGGCTAGATAAAGATTATTATCATTATCAAAAAGCAGAGAATTATTTTTTCTCCCAAAAATTATATCTACAAAGATAGGTTCTCCTAAAGTCTGCCAATTGTCGGCTTCATATTTTTTGACTACAACATAATGACCTTCAGTTTCATTATCTTCAGAATATAAAAAGTAAGCAATATGAGGGGCATTATTGTTATCTATCGCTAATGATATATATTCTCCTTCTGCAATTGGATTTTGTCCCACAAAAAGCCAACTCTCATTTTCCACTTTTTTGACACAAACCGCACCATTCTGATTGATATAAGCGGTATAAAGTATATTACTATTATCTATACTTAATGAATGAGTAGCCCAGGAAGAAGTCGTACCGAAAATTCCCGGATATATCAACTCTGAAAAAGGAGAGTTTCCTACCTGTTCCCAAATATCATTTTCAAATTTCACAACTACCCCTCTGTTATTATCTGAGTAGTCTTTATAAAATAAATATGGGCTATTATCACTATCCATAGCTAAGGAAGGATAATATACAGATGAGAATTGCTCTTCTCCAACAGCTACCCATGCTTGAGATGAAACAACGTTTATGTTGAAAGCTAATAAGAAACCTATTAGGATTTTTAAAAATGTTGTTTTCATAGTTTATTGCATTAGTGTTTCGTTAAAACAATTTGATTTCCAATTGATTATAATTTAGTTCATTGACATTATTGTAATTAGATTTATTAAACA
>JBAYSC010000157.1:0-5712 GCA_041676345.1 Flavobacteriaceae bacterium
ATCCCGATGGTAACCACCCTTCACGGAACCGATATTACCCTTGTCGGAAAACACCCGAACTATAAAACGGCAGTGAGCTTTAGCATCAACAAATCTGATGTGGTTACGGCTGTTTCCGAGAGTCTGAAAGAGGAAACATTAGAGATTTTCAACATTAAAAACGAAATTCGGGTAGTGCCTAATTTTATTGATTTCTCGGTAGAAACCTATCGGAGAAAAAAGCCTTGCGAAAGGCATATTTTAGCCCAAAACAACGAGAAAATCATCACGCATATCAGCAATTTCAGAAGTGTCAAACGCATACCGGATATCATTAATATTTTCAACGGCATACAACAACAAATTCCTGCCCGGCTTATGATGGTAGGCGATGGTCCTGAAAGAGAAAAAGCAGAAAGACAATGTCGGGAACTGGGCATTTCAGACAAGGTGGTTTTCTTTGGAAATTCTCACGAAATCAACCGAATTCTGTGCAGTTCAGATTTGTTCCTCCTGCCTTCACAAACCGAAAGTTTCGGTCTGGCAGCTCTTGAGGCTATGGCTTTGGGAGTACCTGTGATTTCGACCAATACCGGAGGGCTTCCAGAGGTGAATCTTCACGGAGTTTCGGGTTATTTGAGCGATGTAGGCGATGTGGAAGATATGACCACAAATGCTTTAAAAATTCTTTCAGACAACACTCTGCCGACTTTTAAGAAAAATGCCAAAGAAACCGCTTTGAAGTTTGATATTAAAAACGTGTTGCCTTTGTATGAAAGGTTGTATGAGGAGTTGGTTTAAGTAGTGATTTTGCTTATGTGCTGTTTTGTTCCGAAAACTCGTAAAATATAAATGTGTTCCGGATGTATGCTATAAATAATTTTAAAGTTCCATTTCGGCATGTTTTCTTGGTTTAAAAAAACCCGATAGATTCAAAATCTATCGGGTTTTGCTATAAGAATTGCTACATTACTTTTTAATGATTTTATGAGTTGTTGTAGCGGCTTCTCCAAATATTTTTATAAAATAAATACCTTGTGTATATTCTGCTAATGAAATTGTGCTTTCTGCTTGAGATAAACTACCCTTTACAATCACTTTTGCCGTAATATCTGTAATGATATAATTTACAGGTTTTGAGAAGTTTATGACTTGGATTTGCAATTGTCCTTCTGTCGGATTCGGATAAATAGTAAAACTATTATTATCAGACTCAGAAATGGAAAGTGAAGGGTTTACGAATTGCGTTGTAAATGTATCGGTAGTTATAGGAGGATTGTAATCAAAAAACAATTTGGCTTGATTTTCAATAACCGTTCCTGCTGTATAGCCCGATGTAGGTTTTACTCTAAAGGTTACAAAACCCTGACTTGTTGTATTATTTTGAGCTTGGGGAGCAAGAGCAATATCTTCAAAAAACCAATTTAGTTCCGACCCATTTTTTATCAAATTATACCCATGGCTTGTATATACCATTTCAAAGGTTTCTTCATTTAGTCCGTCAGGAAGATTGTTGATAATTCTCATGAAGTTCGTCGGAGTCATCGCTGTATTCTGGAATTTTATGGTATAATACAAATAATCCTCATCACCAAATTCTGTATATACAATCTCGCCTCCGTGGGATTCTGTAACGTCATTTGGAACGTGTGAATCTGCTACTACAATAGTTTGTTGGAACGTATTATTACTTTGAATAACTTCTTCTGTTTCCCCATTTGATGTAATCGAAACTTCAGATAATATCAAATCTCCAGAAGCAGCAACGGTGTTGTATGTAACTTCAATGATTCGGGTTTCAAACGGCAATAAATCAGTATATTCAAATGTAAACCCATTTGTTGATGGTGTAACCGTTTCAGAAACTTCAGAAATGGCTATACCTTCTGAGTGGCTAAAGGTTAGCGTTCCGCTTGCGGGAAGAGTCCCCATATTTCTATATACAATAGCTCCTATTTGTTGAGACCCTGCAACAGGGCTTCCTATAGGAATAAAAGTTACGGAAGTATCCGAATAGGAATCCGTATTTACAACAGGAAAATAATACACATTTTCTCCGCTGTTTTCATCAATTATAACATTGCTATATGTGGTTGCTGAAGTATAATAATCTGAATATTCCGAATTAATTTGAAAACTCAAATTATGAGTGTCATCATAATCTATTGCAAACACATAACCCGCTCCGTCTTGTGAATATACCTGAGAAGGCTGTCCGTTGTTATTTAATTCGTGGAAGAAATTACCCTGATTAAAAATCAGTTCTCCCATATCCTGGGTCCCGTTTTGGTTTTCGTCAAGGAACGAAACCATTTTGATTTTATCAGAACTACAACCGGTATTAAAACTACCTGCTTTTATAAAAACAGCCGAATCTAATATGCTATCTGCATAATCTCCAATTACTAATTTAATGGAATAAGGGTGGTTAGGAGTAATATAAGCATCTGCCATCATCGGGATTGTCTGCCCTTTCATATTGAGCAAATCACCAATAGTATTCATCTGTCCAAAAAAATTGATATTCTGGGAAGGACAACCATCATTATATGCACCATCTCTAATTGTAACTACCGAAACGGGGATGTTAGTTTGAGGAATTACAGCCAGATTTTGACTTATACCTGTAGTCAAATCGGTTAAAATAAAAGCAAAGCTGTCTCCAAAAGAACATTGATAAGTACCATATTCATTAGAAGCAAAAATAAACTCAAAACTCATATAATCTGATGAGGCAATAAAATCAAATTTCAGAAAGGAAACATCATTTATTGAGCCTGACATCCCATAACCTTGTACGATTGCTTGCAAATCAGCATCCCCGATATCCGAACAAACAGAAGATTGATTTTGACCTGAATAACTTCCTTGTGTATGAGTAGCATTTCCGCTTCTGATGATAATTCCTTCTTCAAAAAAGGCATTAGAACCTGTTGTCGAAAAATGAGCAATACCACAATCGCCTTGAGTCTGGATATTCCCTGCCTCAATACAACTGCTACCCATCAGAATATTGTTTACCAACTCTTCATTGGTGTATTGTGTCGAAATACTCAATCCTTGTGAAAAAGATAGAGCAGGTAATAATAAAAGTAATAGTTTTTTCATAGTAAAAAAGATTTAAACTTAAAAAAGTGAATAACAAAGCTACTAAAAAAAATCATTCTAAGTATTTTCAAATAAATTATTTTACTTTTTTTGATTTGTATAAAACACCTAATAGGCTTTTCGGAGTTTATTCTAATAAAATATCTCTCTACATAAAGTTCGACTAATCCCGACAATTTCTTTTACTTTTGCAATTCAACCCAAACAGATTTGAGATTGATGATTAACGTCTCGATAACTCGGGATTTGATTTTAGATTTGAAAAACTAAACCTGAAACTTGAAACTCTACATCAAACGAGAAGACCAGCTCCACCCCTATATTTCGGGAAATAAATTCCGAAAACTAAAGTATAACCTGTTGGAAGCCAAAAAGCAAGGTCATAGCACTTTGCTTACTTTTGGAGGAGCTTTTTCCAATCATATTTCTGCTGTTTCGTATGCTGCCAAAGTGTATGGTTTTCAATCTATTGGAGTTGTCAGAGGTGAAGAATTACAGAATAAAATCTCTGAAAACCCTACCCTTAGCTTTGCTCAGGCAAACGGGATGCAATTCGAGTTCGTTTCCCGAGAAGATTACAGAGAAAAAGATTCCGAAGTATTTATCGAAAAATTACATCAGAAATACGGAAACTTTTATCTGATTCCCGAAGGCGGCACCAATGATTTAGCTGTAAAAGGCTGTGAAGAAATCCTGACCGAACAAGATGATTTTTTTGACTATATTTGCTGTGCGGTCGGGACAGGCGGAACTATTTCGGGAATCATCAACAGCTCTAAGCCTCATCAAAAAGTGTTAGGGTTTCCGGCTTTGAAAGGCGATTTTCTGGAAAGTGAAATCAAAAAATTCACCAAAAAAGACAACTGGAAACTCGTTCACGATTATCATTTCGGAGGATATGCCAAAATAAATGAGCCATTGATTGCGTTTATAAACGAGTTCCGAAAGCAAACCGAAATTCCGTTAGACCCTGTTTATACGGGAAAAATGTGCTACGGAGTATATGATCTTATCCGAAAAGGATATTTTGAAAAAGAAGCAAATATCCTGCTTATCCACACAGGCGGATTGCAGGGTATTGCAGGAATGAACGAAAAATTAAAAAGACAAAAACTACCTTTGATTCATGTATAGAAGAATTTTTATTTTAGCTTTTGTGTTGGTTTTGGCTTCGTGTAAAGGAACCAAATACGCTTCCAACAGCAAGAAACCTACTCCAAAACCCAAAACGGAAAGAACCGTTTCGGCTAAGCCTACCACGAAAACCACTCCGAAAGCCACCGAAAATCTGGAAGCCACTTCAAACGTTACGGTTTATGCAGATGTGGTGAAAAACTACATTGAAACCTATAAAGAAACAGCCAAAGACAATATGAGAACTCATGGAATTCCTGCCAGTATTACTTTGGCACAAGGAATCTTAGAATCGGGTTCAGGAAACGGAAGGCTGGCTAAAGAAGCTAATAATCACTTTGGAATCAAATGCCATACAGGCTGGAAAGGTGATACTATCCGACACGATGACGATGCTGCTCAGGAATGTTTTAGAAAATATCGTCATGCTTCGGAATCGTTTCAGGACCATTCTTTGTTTCTGACTTCCAGAAGCCGTTATAACGACCTTTTTAAACTCAAAAAAGACGACTACGAAGGTTGGGCAAAAGGTCTGAGAAAAGCAGGTTATGCCACCGACCCGAAATATCCCGACAAGCTCATTAGCCTTATTGAAAGATATGAACTGTATCAATATGACAATGAAGTTTTAGGGAAAAAATCAAAAAAGAGTGAACCTCAAACCGAAGCTGTGGCTGATTTAGGCAAAAATATGCACCGGGTGGAACAAGGCGATACGCTTTACAACATCTCCAAACGCTATGACACTACTGTTGACAAACTCAAACGCCTCAATAAGTTATCCTCAAATGATATTTCAATCGGGCAGGTTTTGAAGATAAAATAATTTGTAGCTCATTTTTCTATAAAATACAGCTCAAAAAAAGTGAGATTTGAGCTACAAAAGATAGATTTTTGAGCTTCAACAAAAAAGTTTCTATCTGCAATAGATGAATAAGATTTACAACTATCAGAAAAAACAATTGGATTAAGTTTATAATTTCTAAAAAATGAACGAATTACAGTTTTTGATATACAGCACACCACAAGAAGACATAAAAGTAAATGTCATTATAAAAGACGAAACGTTATGGCTTACCCAAAAAGCAATGTCCGAATTGTTTGGTGTGCAGGTGCCTGCCATAAATAAACATTTAAAAATATATTTTCAGAGGGTGAACTATCTGAAAACACGACTATTTCCAAAATGGAAACAGTCGTAAAGAATAGTGGTTATTTCCAAAAAGGAAATAACCACTCAATAGGTTGCTAATACTGATAAAACACAAAAAATCATTTCTGATTTTGATAAGGAAATCAAAAAACTAAAGGAAAGAGAATAACAACATTAAACCTTAAACAAAATGACATACCAAAGAAGCAGTCAACTGTTTACAGAAGCACAACAATATATTCCGGGAGGAGTGAACTCACCTGTAAGAGCATTTAAAGGAGTCGGAGGAACTCCAATTTTTATTAAAAGTGCCAAAGGTGCTTATCTTTATGACGAAG
>JBAYSC010000158.1:0-5704 GCA_041676345.1 Flavobacteriaceae bacterium
CCCCATTGTTGTCCTTCGTGTTTGTTGCCGTTTTGAGCCACCACTACCCTATTAAACCCAAACCCTCTGATAATCGGTTTTGAAGCTCCTGAGCCAATCGTCATCGCATTGATTCCCGCTACATTTTCCAGAGATTGCACCAAAGAACCCGAAAAATTTTGCTGAACAACACTACTGCTAATCTGCTGTTTGTTTTCCACTTGCTTGGCAACTCCTTGAATTTCAATATTCTCAAGCAAGCTATTGTCTTGTTGCAAAGAGATATTTAGTTGTTTATTCGCAGTAATATCTATGGTTTCATCGAATGAAATGAAGCCTAAATAGGACACAAACAACCTATATTCAGACGGTTTTAAGCCTGAAATAGCGTAATTTCCGTTAGTATCAGAAAAAGTATTGGTGTTCCCTAAATGTATGTGTGCTCCCGCTAATGGATTTCCGCTTGCATCCGTAATTTTTCCCGAAAGGGAATATTGGGCATTCAGCAAAAATCCGATTAGCAAAAAAGCAATCGAAATGTAAAATCGCATTTTTGTTATCTTAAATGATTATTGAAAAAAGTTCAGTAAACAGTTAAGATAGGCGGTGCTCTAAGGGAAAAATATTTGGTATAAGAAGTAGCAATAACAGCATTTGAAATGGCTGTTACCTTAGTATTTATAAGAAGTGGGTGAAAACTATCAAACGAAAAAATCGTTATGTCTGTAGCAGCACTGAAAGTAAAATCACAAATCGAGCAATCTTCTTTTTGTGAGGTATGTTTATGATTGCTACATTTGTGCTCTTTAAGGTCTTCCTGATAATGCTCCACAACGTGAAGGGATTTAAATCCTATTACGAACAGGAAAATCCCCAGAAGAAAAACACTGATTTGTTGCGGTTTTGTTTTCATAAATGAATTGGTCTGCAAAGATAGTGATTTTTAATTCAGAAAAAGTTTTGGAGTTTAAAATCAAATGATTACTTTTGCACCCTCATTATAAACAAACAAAAATATTTAGTATGAATCATTATGAAACTGTTTTCATTTTAAATCCCGTTCTTTCTGAGACTCAGATAGAGGAAACAGTAAGCAAATTTGAAAGTTTTCTTACTTCGAGAGGGGCAAAAATGATTTCGAAAGAAAATTGGGGCTTGAAAAAGCTTGCCTATGAAATCCAAAACAAAAAAAGCGGATTTTATCATTTGTTTGAATTCCAGGTATCAGGTGAAGTAATCGCTGATTTTGAAACCGAATTCAAACGTGACGAAAGAGTAATGCGTTACCTTACTGTAGCTCTTGACAAACACGCTGTTGCCTGGGCTGAGAGAAGAAGAGAAAAACTTAAATCTAAATCAAACTAATTATGTCAAACGTAGAACAATCTGCAGGAGGAAAAAAAGGTGGAGACATCAGATACTTAACTCCGCTTAACATAGACACAAACAAACAAAAAAAATACTGCCGTTTCAAAAAAGCAGGTATCAAATATATCGACTATAAAGATGCTGATTACCTTTTGAAATTCGTAAACGAACAAGGAAAAATTCTTCCAAGACGTTTAACCGGAACTTCTTTGAAATACCAAAGAAAAGTTTCTGTGGCCGTAAAAAGAGCCCGTCACCTGGCACTTATGCCTTATGTGGCCGATTTATTGAAATAATTATAAACTAAGTTGTTGGTTTCTGCCTTTTGCAGAACCTAACTTCAAAATACAAGGACAACAACATGGAAATCATTTTAAAACAAGATGTAGCAAATTTAGGATTCAAAGACGACGTTGTAAACGTAAAACCGGGTTACGGTCGTAACTTTTTGATTCCGCAAGGGATGGCAGTATTTGCTACTGCATCTGCTAAAAAAGTTTTGGCAGAAAACCTAAAACAAAGAGCTTTCAAAGAACAAAAAATCGTTGATGATGCTAAGAAAGTAGCTGAAGCTCTTAAAGGATTAGAAATTAAAATTACTGCTAAAGCAGGCGGTGAAAAACTTTTCGGTTCGGTTACAAACATTGATTTGGCTGAAGCTTTGGAAAAAGCCGGTCACTCAATCGACAGAAAATTCATCACCAGCGGAACAGTAAAAAGAACAGGTAAATATACAGCAAACGTTCGTCTTCACAGAGATGTTATTGTAGAATTGCCTTACGAAATTGTTGCCGAACAGTAATGCTACGCAATAATAAATAGTTTTTTTCATAATTATAAGTTTTAAGGCGGAAGAGCCTCCCTTTTTGGGAGGCTTTTCTGTATAAAAAAATCCGGCTATGAAATATACCCGACTCACCAAAGAACAATTTGAAGAACTGCACTCGGAATTTGCCCGATTTCTGGCTTCACAAAACATTGATAAAGCCGAATGGGAACAACTCAAAACCGAAAAACCCCAAGTAGCCGAACAAGAACTCGATGTTTTCTCGGATTTGATTTGGGAAGGTGCTTTAAACCAAACAGAATATCTGGAGCGTTTCTCTAAAAATCACATATTTCTGTTTCGTTTTCACGAAAAGGAAGCACAATCTATAGTGATTACTGCTGCGGATAATTCCGTTGATTTTTTAAGTAAAGAAGGGCTGGTATGGTTGTCTGAAAACCTGACTTCCGATAAAATAGAAATCAGAAAAGGGAAAAAAGCCTTACAAAACAGAAATGAAGAAATCTTTAATCTGATAAGGCAAGGGGCTTTAATCAGCAAAGGCGAACTTTATGAAAGTCTGAGCTGAACCAGTTGCAGAATCTTATCAAACTGTTCTTCTTTGGTCATTTCAGAATTGTCAATTTCGATAGCATCATCTGCTTTTGTCAGAGGAGAATCGGCTCTGTGGGTATCGATGTAGTCTCTTTGGGTTACGTTTGCCAGAACTTCTTCAAAAGTTACGGATTCGCCTTTATTGATAAGTTCGTCAAAACGTCTTTGAGCCCTGATTTGGGGTTTTGAAGTGATGAAAAGTTTGAGTTCTGCCTCCGGAAAAACAACCGTCCCGATATCACGACCATCCATCACGATACCTTTGTTTTTACCCATTTCTTGCTGCTCTTTGACCAGTTTAGCACGAACTTCTGATATTTCGGCTACCTTACTCACATAACCCGAAACTTCGAGAGAGCGAATTTCTTTTTCTACGTTTTTTCCGTTCAGATAGGTTTCAGAAATTCCCGCTTCCGGATTGTATTTAAAACGAATTTCTATCTTATCGAGATGAGAAACGAGTTTTTCTACCTCAAAAAAATCTTCTCCAATAAACCCCTGATTCAAAGCATATAAAGCCACAGCTCTATACATAGCACCCGTATCTACATACACATAACCCAGATGTTTGGCCAATTGTTTGGCTATGGTGCTTTTTCCGGTTGAGGAAAATCCGTCTATGGCGATGGTGATCATGGGGTGTTGTCGGTTGTCAGTTATTGGTTATTGGTTATTAGTCCGAAGTTTTACAGATAAAAACTTCGGACTAATGACTAAAACATTTTTTAGCTTACATCAACGGTTTTTTCTGAAGCAATTTTCAGATAGGTTCCGTTGGTCAGTTTTTCTCTGATGGCTTCAAAAGCAACCAAAGTATCTTCGATATCCTTCAAGGTGTGTGAAGCTGTCGGAATCATACGGAGCAAGATAATTCCTTTCGGAATCACCGGATAGACTACGATGGAAAGGAAAATTCCGTAGTTTTCACGAAGGTCATTCACCATCATCATCGCCTCAGGAATACTTCCGTTAAGGTAAACCGGAGTTACACAAGTGTTGGTATCTCCAATGTCGAATCCTCTTGATTTGAGTCCGTTTTGAAGGGCATTTACGTTCTCCCAAAGTTTCGCTTTCAGCTCAGGCATCGAACGCAACATATCCAAACGTTTCAACGCTCCGATAGTCTGAATCATCGGAAGCGATTTGGCAAACATCTGAGAACGAAGGTTATATTTCAAATAGTCGATAATATCCTGGTCGGCTGCTACGAAAGCTCCGATACTTGCCATTGATTTGGCAAAAGTAGAGAAATAGACATCGATTTGGTCTTGTACACCTTGCTCCTCACCTGCTCCCGCTCCTGTTTTTCCAAGTGTTCCGAATCCGTGGGCATCATCAACCAACAATCTGAAATTGTATTTTGATTTAAGAGCAACGATTTCTTTTAGTTTCCCTTGTTGTCCTCTCATTCCGAAAACGCCTTCGGTAATCAAAAGGATTCCTCCTCCTGTTTCTTCAGCCATTTTGGTAGCACGTTGCAGGTTTTTCTCGATACTTTCCATATCGTTGTGCTTGTAGGTAAAGCGTTTTCCGTGGTGAAGACGAACTCCGTCAATGATACAGGCATGGGAATCAACATCATACACAATCACGTCGTTCTTAGAAACCAAAGCATCAATGGTGGAAACCATTCCCTGATACCCGAAATTCAGCAAATAAGCAGCTTCTTTGTGTACGAATGCAGCTAACTCTTGCTCTAACTGTTCGTGAATATTGGTATGTCCGCTCATCATTCGGGCTCCCATGGGGTAAGCCGCTCCATATTGTAGCGCTGCTTCTGCATCCACCTTTCTGATTTCCGGATGGTTGGCAAGACCTAAATAATCGTTTATACTCCAGTTCAGGATTTCTTTTCCGTGAAATTTCATTCTTGGGCCAAGCTCTCCTTCCAATTTCGGAAACACATAATATCCTTCTGCTTGTGAAGCCCATTTTCCTAAAGGACCCTTATTTTCGTGGATTCTTTCAAATAAATCTTTTACCATAATTTGTGGAAATTTTTGTATTTATAAAACTCGGTGCAAATTTAGTGAAATCAAGTGTAATCTTAGGATTTTCTTTAATATATTTTTAATGCAAAAGGGTTTCAATTTCCCCTTTGCTCAATAAAATCTGAATCCTTATCTTTGCACGATTCCCATTTTATACGAAAGACAAATGAATACAGCAAAAAACAAAGAAGTTCTATCTTTTGAAGATTTCAAAACGGAGGTTTTAAACGATTATAAATTAGCCCTTATCAGCAGAGAGTGCAGCCTTCTCGGAAGACGTGAAGTACTCACAGGAAAAGCTAAATTCGGAATTTTCGGAGACGGAAAAGAAGTCCCACAATTGGCTATGGCAAAGGCTTTCAAAAACGGAGATTTCCGTTCGGGTTACTATCGTGACCAAACTTTTATGATGGCTATCGGGCAACTGAATATCGAACAGTTTTTTGCAGGATTGTATGGTCATTCAGACATCAATTTCGACCCGATGAGTGCAGGAAGACAAATGGGAGGACACTTCGCAACACATAGCCTTGACGAAAACGGAAACTGGAAAAACCTGACTCAACAGAAAAATTCAAGTGCTGATATTTCCCCAACTGCAGGACAAATGCCTCGACTTTTGGGCTTGGCTCAAGCCTCAAAAATTTACAGAAATGTTTCGGGAATTGACTCAAGCAATTTTTCGATAAACGGAAACGAAGTCGCTTGGGGAACAATCGGAAATGCGAGTACATCAGAGGGATTGTTTTTTGAAACGATAAATGCAGCTGGAGTTCTGCAGGTTCCGATGGTTATGAGTGTTTGGGACGATAACTACGGAATTTCCGTACACGCAAGACATCAGACAACCAAAGAAAATATATCGGAAATTCTCAAAGGTTTCCAAAAAGAAAACGATACAAACGGCTATGAAATTTTCCGGGTGAAAGGTTGGGATTATGCAGAACTTGTAGAAACCTACCAAAAAGCAGCCGAAATTGCACGA
>JBAYSC010000159.1:0-5662 GCA_041676345.1 Flavobacteriaceae bacterium
AGTAATATATTTTCTGTCAAAAGCCCTATATAATTGTGAGCGAGACTCTCCACAAGAACCTTTTGATATGGTTAAGAAGTGTACAAATTCTTTATTGCCTTCTCTCTCAAAACCTTCTGCTATATTATCCATAACAGAACCGGAAGAGTCATTGATTTGATTTATTAATTTGAAATCATTTTTAAATTTTTCATTGGTTGCCAAATTGAAAATCTTGTTAGCGTAAATTCTCGCATTTTGCCATATTTCCAAATCCTCAAACTGTTTGAATGTAGCCATAATTTCAAATCTCAAATTTCAAATCACGAATTAACCTCCTCTTTTATCCAATCGTAACCTTTTTCTTCAAGCTCAAGAGCTAATTCTTTTGTTCCTGATTTCACGATTTTTCCGTCCATAAGTACGTGAACAAAATCGGGAACGATATAGTCCAAAAGTCTTTGATAATGCGTGATAACAACTACTGCATTGTCTTTGCTTTTGAGTTTATTAACTCCGTTGGCTACGATTCTCAAAGCATCAATATCCAAACCTGAATCGGTTTCGTCAAGGATAGCCAATTTCGGCTCTAACATTGCCATTTGGAAGATTTCGTTACGTTTTTTCTCTCCTCCCGAAAAACCTTCGTTGAGTGAACGAGACAAAAACTTGCGGTCAATCTCCAACATTTCTGATTTTTCTCGGATGAGTTTCAGCATTTCGTTGGCAGGCATATCTTCCAATCCTCTTGCTTTACGGGTTTCGTTGATAGCCGTTTTGATGAAGTTGGTAACCGTTACGCCCGGAATTTCTACCGGATATTGAAACGACAAGAAAACTCCTTTGTGAGCTCTTTCTTCGGGAGCCAACTCTCCGATGTCTTCACCTTCAAGGATAATGTCTCCCTGAGTTACTTCGTAATCTTCTTTTCCGGCAATTACGGAAGCTAATGTACTTTTTCCGGAACCGTTAGGTCCCATAATAGCGTGGACTTCTCCCGCTTTTATCTCTAAATTTAATCCTTTTAGGATTTCTTTGTCTTCCACAGAGGCGTGGAGGTTGTTTATTTTAAGCATTTTGTTTTGATTTATTTTTCAACTCCGACAGAGTTTAAAACTCTGTCGGAGTTGTTCTTTAATATTTAATTATTCTTTTTCTTTCAAAACTTGGTTTCTATATTTCTGAAAATTTTTATATCCATTATTTTCAGGGTTTTCTAAATCAATCATTTTTTCAATTCCTGTATCATAAATCTGAAAATTATGTTTCTTGGCAAATTTTGCCAATTCATAAATCCCATTTTTTCCGTATATAGTAATCATTTTATTAGAAACAAGTTCTGCTCTTTTAAAATATTCAAGACTGAAATCATTTCCCAAAATTTTAATGTGATTACTATCTTCTTTTTTATTTGGAAAAAAATCACTTAATAACGTATCAAAATCAATCTCTATCAAAGAACTTTCATCAATATCTTCAATTAAATTGATTTTTTCTGTTGAATTAAATAAAACTAAATCCCAGCTCATATTTTATATTTTTACCCAACTGACCCCTCCAACGAAATCTCCAACAATTTTTGAGCCTCAACCGCAAATTCCATAGGAAGTTTATTTAGAACTTCTTTTGAAAATCCGTTTACGATAAGGGCAATGGCTTTTTCGGTATCGATTCCTCTTTGGTTACAGTAAAACACTTGGTCTTCTCCGATTTTACTGGTAGTTGCTTCGTGTTCGATTTGTGCTGTCGGATTTTTCGATTCGATATACGGGAATGTATGAGCTCCACATTCGTTACCCATAAGTAGCGAATCACATTGCGAAAAGTTTCTTGCATTTTCGGCACGAGGAGCAATATGCACCAATCCACGATAGGAGTTTTGTGATTTTCCGGCTGAAATTCCTTTGGAAATAATAGTTGATTTGGTGTTTTTTCCCAAGTGAATCATTTTTGTTCCCGTATCGGCTTGTTGGAAATTATTGGTTACGGCAATCGAGTAAAATTCTCCGACCGAATTGTCGCCTTTCAGCACACAAGACGGATATTTCCACGTAACAGCCGAACCTGTTTCTACCTGTGTCCACGAAATTTTTGCGTTTTTCTCACACAGTCCTCTTTTGGTCACGAAGTTATAAACGCCCCCTTTTCCTTCTTTGTTTCCGGGAAACCAATTCTGAACGGTAGAATATTTTATCTCTGCATCATCAAGAGCAATCAGCTCCACAACCGCTGCGTGAAGTTGGTTTTCATCACGAGAAGGAGCGGTACAACCTTCCAAATACGAAACATAACTTCCTTCATCTGCAATGACAAGCGTTCTCTCAAACTGCCCTGTTCCTGCCTGATTTATCCTAAAATAAGTCGAAAGTTCCATCGGACAACGAACGCCTTTCGGAATATAGCAAAAACTTCCGTCAGAGAAAACAGCTGAATTCAGAGCTGCATAAAAATTGTCCTTTTGAGGAACAACCGTACCCAGATATTTTTTTACCAGTTCGGGGTGTTCTTTAATCGCTTCAGAAATCGGACAAAAGATGATGCCTAACTCTCCCAATGTTTTTTTAAACGTAGTGGCTACCGACACGGAATCCATCACCACATCAACTGCCACTCCTCCGACACCCGAAAGTCTTTTTTGCTCTTCGATAGAGATTCCGAGCTTTTTGAAGGTCTCCAGAAGTTCGGGGTCAACTTCGTCTAAGCTGTTGAGTTTTGGTTTTTTTATCGGAGCAGAATAATAGGAAATTGCCTGAAAATCAGGTTTTTCGTAATTTACATTTGCCCAATCGGGCTCGGTCATTTCTTTCCAGGCTCTGAAAGCCTCCAGCCTCCACTGGGTCATCCATTCCGGTTCTTCTTTCTTTTGAGAAATTGCCCTGACAATCTCTTCGTTTAACCCAACCGGAAACGTTTCGGATTCGATATCGGTATAAAAACCGTATTCGTATTCTTTATTTTCTAATTCGACTTTTAAGTCGTCTTCTGTGTATTTTGCCATTTTTTATTTATAATCTAAAATATCAATCTAAAAAAGCGAAAATATCAATCTAAAAAATCTAAATAACACGTTTGTCTTTTCGATTCTTTAGATTTTTTAAATTTTTTAGATTCGTTTAGATTCTTTTGATTTATTTCAATTTATCTTGCTTTTCAAGGTTTTTTAAATATTTGATATAATTACCTAACTGTTTTGAAATTTCAAGAACATCATTTCGGTGTTCGTAAAAATTATCTTCATTTATATATTCCAACATTTTTAAAAAGTTGAACATATTTCTACATTCTCCTGCCGAGCCTTTTGAAATATAAAGAAATCTAATCAATTCCTTTTTTGTTTCTCTTTCAAACCCCTCAGCAATATTATTTGAAATAGATAGTGCCGCCCTTTGTAGCTGGTCTTTCAGCCCGTAATCTTTTGAAATTTGCGGATTGGTTAATGTCAATTTATATACTTTAACTCCAAATGAAAGAGCTTTTTGATAAACTTCCATTTCTTCAAAAGAACTATATTTTGCCATACTATTAAAATTTAAAAAATCAATCTAAAAAAGCGAAAATATCAATCTAAAAAAGCAAAAAAATCTAAAAAATCTAAAAAATTTGAATCACACGTTTATCTTTTTGATTTTTTCAATTCTTTAGATTTTTTCGATTCGTTTTTATAACGAAAAAGATTCCCCACACCCACACGTACGTTGAGCATTGGGGTTGTTGAAAACAAATCCTTTTCCGTTTAGTCCTCCTTCGTATTCCAAAATTGTTCCTGCCAGATACAAAAAGCTCTTTTTTTCGACCGCAATTTTGATTCCGTTGTCTTCAAAAATTTTATCTGTATCGGTAGTGGTTTTGTCAAAATTCAGAACATATTCCAATCCTGAACAACCTCCGCTCTTCACTCCTACCCTGACGTAGTCGTTTTGAGGGTCAAAACCGTCATCCTGCATAAGCATAGCTACCCGCTTACTTGCTGATTCTGAAACCTTAATCATATTTCTACAATTTTTATTTGTTCTAATTATTGAGATGCAAAGGTACTATAATAATGTGTCAATTCATAGCCTGCACCCATTTTTATAGCTATTTTAGGATAGAATATATTTATGATTTTTTGCAACATTAAAACTTAAACTTATCTTTGCTTGCTGAAAACATAAAACAACACCCATAATGAAAGATTTACTTAAGAAATTTGAAAATAAAACTCCCGAAATTGTCTTTAACTGGAAAGACCCTGAAACCGATGCGGAAGGCTGGACAGTGATTAACTCACTTCGTGGAGGTGCTGCAGGAGGCGGAACCCGTATGCGAAAAGGCTTGGATATGAACGAAGTGCTTTCGCTTGCCAAAACTATGGAAGTGAAATTTTCGGTGGCAGGACCAGCCATTGGGGGAGCAAAATCGGGCATCAATTTTGACCCGAACGACCCCCGAAAAGAAGAAGTGCTTAAACGATGGTTCAAAGCCGTTTCACCACTTTTGAAAAACTATTACGGAACCGGAGGGGATTTGAATGTGGACGAAATCCACCAGGTGATTCCGTTTACCGAAGATTGTGGCATCTGGCATCCGCAGGAAGGGATTTTCAACGGACATTTTAAAGCCACGGAAGGCGAAAAAATCAACCGTATCGGGCAGCTTAGAAATGGTGTAATCAAAGTTATCGAAAATGCCAACTATTCTCCCGATTTAGAAAAAAAATATACCGTTGCCGATATGATTACCGGATTTGGGGTAGCTCAAGCCGTGAATCACTATTACACCATTTATGGAGGCACAATTAACGGCAAAAAAGCTATTGTTCAGGGCTTTGGAAACGTTGGGGGTGCTGCTGCTTTTTTCCTGACCCAAATGGGAGCGAAAATCGTTGGTATCATTGACAAAGACGGAGGAATCATCAACGAAAACGGTTATACTTTGGACGAAATTTCTGACCTTTTCAGAAACAGAGATGGCAATAAATTGGTGGCAGAGCAGATGCTTTCTCCGGAAGAAATGGAACAGAAAGTATGGTCGTTGGGAGCTCATATCTTTGCTCCTTGTGCTGCCTCGAGACTCATTACACAGGAACAAGCCAACCGAATGATTGCTTCGGGACTTGAGGTGATTTCGTGTGGAGCCAACGTGCCGTTTGCGGATACAGCAATTTTCTTTGGCCCGATTATGGAAGATGTTGACAGCCGAATCAGCCTTATACCGGATTTTATCTCCAATTGCGGAATGGCGAGAGTTTTCGCTTATTTCATGGAACAAAAAGTAACCATTAAAGACGAAACCATTTTTAATGACACTTCTGAAACCATCAGAAAAGCCATTCAGGCTACGTATGACTCAGGTTCTGATAAGAAAAACATTTCGGCAAGAGCTTTTGAAATTGCATTAAAGCAATTGGTGTAAAAACAGAGATTACACAAATTAAAGTTAAACACAGTTTACACAGATTAAAAGGATTTTTTTTGAGGAGTGTGTAGCTGACATTTTGAAATACAAAAAACTAATAAATCCTGTTACCTTTGTAGCAGGATTTTTTATTGGAACCCGATGAACCTCGAAGACTATCAGCATAAGGCGAAAGCCAAACAAGCAGAGCACAAAAAACGCTTAGCCAAAATCAAAAACAAGCCTCCGAAAGATTTCGACCGGAAGATGCAGGACATTCACGATGCTGTTTTTGACCGAATCGACT
>JBAYSC010000160.1:0-5637 GCA_041676345.1 Flavobacteriaceae bacterium
GCCACTAAGTGATGTTTGTTGTAATTCCCTTTGAGTTTGGAATACATTCCGAAGGTTTTGCTCCAACCCGGCATATCCATTCGGATAGGAACATCGGGTCTTGGGCTGTCGTCCATAATGTGGGTGATGGTGTTGTAATAGACTTTGGTTTCCCACAAGGCAATTCGCTCAGAAATATCTGTATAATTATATTGTAACGAACCGATAAAAGCCTGTGCCAACGACACATCCATAGGCAAAGCAGGATAGCCGACATCGGTCGCTTCATCAAAGATTATAGAGGCTTCGATGTGTTGTTTTTCGTTAAATTTATAACCTGAAATAGCCGAAATATTATATTTGGTAAACTGCGAATACAGTATTTCCCGATTATTTCCCGCTTTGTAATTCTCTGCATCCCGATAGGTAAAATCGACATCGGTAAAGAAATTTTCTACGGAATAATGAACAGCTGTCCCGATAATCTTTTGCTCGTTGACTGCCTCGAACCCTGTAAAGGCAGTTCCTCCGAAGCCCGAACCTCCGAAACCTGTCTTTCTACGAACTAAATCAACGCTTCCCGCAATGGTGCCTCCATGCTGAGAACCCGATTGTCCGTTGCTGATAGTGGCTTTTGAGAGGTTTGATATTTCTACGTAGGACGTAATCGGGTCCATTTTATCGGTACAGGCTCCGTAAATCCGCATACCGTCAAGGGTGATTACACTACGTTCGGTTGCCATTCCGTTAAGCATCGGTTCCCAGGCATAAGCACCTCTTTTGACCATATTCACCGAAGGTGATTTTTCTAAATAATTGTCGAGCGAACCCAATGCTTTTGCCTCTTTGAGGTGTTTGTCGGTTGGGTTGGCGATAATTACGACTTCGTCCAGAACAATGTTGCTAAGGCTGTCCAAGAAACTATCCTGAGCAAATGCTCCGCAATAACTCAGGAGAAAAGCGAGAATAATAATAGACTTTCTCATCATAAAAGGTTTGGTTATAGCCACAGATTACACAGATTAAAAGGATTTCTTTGTCCGTAAAACCCTTTCACCTGTGGCTTTAATACAGTGTTAGAACTCTATTTCAAAGAAAAGACTGCTACTTTCGTTGGTGTCAGTTATGGGTTCGCCTTTGAGGGTTTCTCCGTTTTGGTTTTCCAACATCAGGTTAACTTTCCAATATCCGGTCATCGTAAGGCTTAGTTTTCCGTGATAGAAACCGTCTGTGCTTTGGGCTAAATCGATATTGTTGGGCGAACCGTGATTTCCCATTCCGGGCATTCTCGGGTCGATTTTCAAAGTGTAATCATCCACCACAGGGAAGTTCATCATATTCTCCATTCTAAAGATTCCGACCACCATATCGTTAATGGCTACTTGCGGGTCATTCGGCTCGACCAAAGCTATAATATAACGCTCATTATCGCTTCCCATAAAAGAATTTACCCTTCTTTTATCCGATTGAAAAACATCAATTTCTCCGCTTGCCTGATAAGCTGTTCCGTTTAGAGTATAATCAAATGTCAGCTTCCAGTATTCGCTTGAATTGCCTGCCATCTGGAACACTATATAGCCTTTGTAAAGGGTTTGTTTTCCCTGCACTTTGGCAATTTCGGAAAACGGACAACTGTGTTGCATATTGTGCATATACATAAGCGGAGACCAGCTCAGCGAAGCATCGGTCAAAAAGTTATCTTGAGCATCTTTTATCTGAATGAAGATTTCGTTGTACCCTTCGGTCAGTTCTCCGTTTTGGGTAAAGAGATTCAGGGTATGTGTGTCGTTTTGAATGGTTTTTACAAGAGTAAGTCCATCGGTTTCGTTGACAGGGGTTGAAGTGTTGTTGTCATCGCTGGAACAAGACATAAAAAGGGCTGTTGCCGCTAAGAGGGCATATTTTAGAGTTTTCATTTTTGTATATTTTAGTTTAAAACAAGGTATATCATTCCGTGAAGAACATATAAATTCTCACAGGAAATAAAAGGTAACGATAAGGGTTTAAACTAAAACCGGAGGATGGTCGTGTGAGGTGCTGAACAGGAACAAATAACTGTTCTGATAGGCGTATCGATGTAGGGTTTTTGAAGCAAAGAAATAGATTTCCAAGTTTAAATGTGGCGTATAAACCAGTTCCCTGTGAAAAATATCGAGATAAGAAGGTCGCTCAGAGTTGGCATCATCCTGATGAGCCAGTTTCGAGAGTTCACATTTTCCGTCACAATGGAGTTCGGGTTTTTCTTTGTTCACACAAAAGAGTTCGATAAAACTCTCGGAGTCGATAACATAAAAACCGAGCATAAACCCTGCCCGCATACTGCTGAAAAGCAATACAAAAACAAAAGTCCAGACAATCGTATTTCGGTTTTTGCTCATAGTGGTACAAAGGTAGGCAATAAAAGGATGTGGTTTTTATGATTTAAGTCATCTATTGAAGAATTTCTTTGCTTTTTTTTTAGCTACGAATTAAAGGATTTCCGTAGATTATTTTAATGTACACAGCATAAACAAATCCTTTTGATTTGTGTAATCTGTGGCAAAAAACAAGGTGAATTTCACTCTTTTGCAGGGGAAGGTGAGTCGGGGAGTTCTATATAACCTTCCTGAACCAATTTGTCGAACTCGGCAGGTTTGAGTTTGTTTACCAGGCAAAATACAGTTCTATAGGGCAGGGCATGCTCTTTGCAAAACTCAGTTATAAGGATAGGTTTCTTTTCTTCTTTATTGTAAATTACCCGTAATTCTCTCAGGTATTTTCTTGCGGTGTTATCGTTGACACCTAAAAGCCGGGACACTTCATCGGTTTTAATGTCAATTCTATGAATCATCATATTCTTTTCAATTTAATAAAACAATTATAAAACTTCTAATAATTCTAAAGGCTTTACTTTATGCTATAAATATCAAGAAACTTTAATTATACATTTTTAATTTGGTAAAATTATATTAAAATAATTTTATGTGCAAGATGTTTTTAAAAAAATAATATTGTGTAATGAAAAAATGTTATTTGCTGATTCTTTGTAAAACAACAAAAATGTACGTTTTCGTTTATTTTGTATCATAATATATCATTTCGTCCGATTTGTATCATTTCGTCTAATTTGTATCAATGTGTAGCTATTGAAGCGGGAGGTAAGCCGGGTTGTTTTAGTTTTGCCATGTAAGAGGAAGGTAAAGGCTTGTCAGACTGCGGTTAAAATACTTTACCAACCGATTATAAAAAACTTTTATTAACCCGTTGCCGACCCGGATAGCATCAGGGAAGCAACACAAAACTTTAAAGAAATGGAAAATCCAAGAGTAAAACTAAAAGTGTTAAGAAAGAAAAATCCTCAATCTCCACAAGATCCGGAGAAGTATTATGTTCATGCGGTGAAATCTGCCAATGTGAATTTAGATTGGCTGGCAAGACTCATTTCGAACCAATCAACGGTGAGAAAACCCGATTGTCTGGCGGTGCTGAGTGCTTGTGTCGATAACATGATTGATGAGCTTTCTCGTGGTAGTGTAGTGAGCCTGGGCTCTTTAGGTAGCTTTCAGGTGAGTGTACGTTCTTTGGGTAGCGACAAACCTGAGCAGGTGAGCTTGAATAACGTTAAGAGTTCTCACCTGATTTTTCGCCCGTCACCCGAGGTGAAGGCTGCTTTAAGAAATATGAAATTTACGCTGAGTGATGCAGATTAGTCTATAGCTATAACAGATAGCTTACTCAACCCAACATCCCGAATTACTTCAAAATTCGGGATTTTTTGTGTTTTTTTGGCAAAAAAGCCCCGTATCTTCGACTCAGAAGTCCCGCATCTTGTTCTTCGAAGTTCCGCATCTTCGAGTTTGAAGCACCGTATCTTCGGGTTTGAAGTTCCGTATCTTTTAAAAAAACCGTTTTTTCTCTTTTTCCGCTCTTTATTTTAGTTTTTAATAACTGAAAAAGAGTTTTTTTATGGAAAGACTAACTTGAAAAACCATACCGTAAGGAGTTGTTGATAACTTTTTTATATGTTGATAGTCAGATGTTTGTATTTATTTTTAGGGAGGTTGTGTTTTTAAATAAAAAGTAAACTCCACTACGGCATGAAATTGAAGATTCGATTTAAGTGGCAGCAGGATATTTATAAATTGTCTAACGGACTTTTAATATTTCTTTTGGTCAAGTCTGTCAGTCCGGTATAAATCATAGTTGTTTTGATATTGTTATGCCCTAATAATTCTTGTACGAAACGAATATCTGTTCCTTGTTCAATAAGATGGGTGGCATAAGAGTGTCTAAGGCTGTGCACTCCTACTTTCTTGTTGATTTTAGCTTTTTGCATTGCTGTTTTAAAGACGGTCTGTACGCTTCTTACACTGTATTGTCCTGCATTTTGCCCTTCAAAGAGATAGTGTTTGGGCTTGTATTGCACATAATATTTTCTGAGTAAGTCTAAAACAGATTCCGGAAGGTTTACATAACGGTCTTTTTTTCCTTTAGACTGGTTGACAAGCACCTGCATCCTCTTGCTATCTATATCTGTGATTTTTAAGTTTACTAATTCACTTACCCGAAGCCCCATTCCATAGGTCATTTTTAACAGGAGTTCATGTTTTAGATTATCGATAGTGGCAAGCATTTTTTTTATATCTTGTACAGAAAGAGCTTTAGGCAACAGACTTGGTTTTTTAGGTCGTGGGATATCTATAAATATCTTTTCGTTATTTAAAACCTGTTCAAAATAGAATTTAATAGCATTCATACGGCTGTGAATCATATTTTCTGAGAGTTTCAGGGTATTGATGCAATACAGAAAATAACTTCTGAGCTTGTCTGTTGAAAGTTGGTTTACAGGATAGGATTTAATAGTTTTAAGCAATTGAGAAAACTCAACCGTATAGCAACGAATGGTATTAGGGCTATATCCTTTGAGCTGAAGTTGTGCCACAAAGGCTTCAAATGCAGGTTGATTTATCGGATGAATCTGGCTCAGAGCTCTCTTCCCGATGGTTTTAGGTGGTAAGCCAAATAGATCCCGATAAAAAATTGTATCTGGCACCAGCCATTTTTTTTGAGAGCTATTCCAACAAGCTTTAGTGTTTGCTTTGAGATAATCTACCCACTGTTTATCATAAGGAAAATCAATCCAAATCACAGCTTTGTTTTGATGTTCACCTAATGTAAATGTATAGGGTTGTACCATGAATTTTTGGGCATCGATTTTCATATCGCTGTATTCGTATTTTGTATAGTGTAACTGCAAATATGCAAAATATTTTTAAATACAACTATACAATTTACGAAGTTATTTAAAACACATATACCACTGTTTATCAATTTATAAAAAATATTTTTAACAATGTTTTGTGGATTTGTTTTTAATTTGTAGTATTGCGTATATTTATGAGTTAGTGGCAAGGCTATGACGACACAACCCGACAGACAAATTGAGTTCTTTTTGATATTTCATATTTTAGTAGTTGCTTAAATAAGCAAATTGACTATCTTTGCATTATGGACAACATTTCTTGCATACGACAACAGGCGGACATTAAACAAATAAACCGTTGCAAAGACCGAGTTTCAGAACTGAACGGTTCGTTTGACTATTTATCGAACGGACTTGAATTGGCGGGTAACAACGTAAGACTGAAAATCCTGTTCCTACTTTACGAAGAGAAACAA
>JBAYSC010000161.1:0-5606 GCA_041676345.1 Flavobacteriaceae bacterium
AAGGCAACGGGCAGAGAGGTTTCAAAGATGAAGATTTGCCTAAGGATTTTGAGAAAAGGGAAATGTATGAAAAAGGCAAATTACTCTTAGAAGAAAAAGGTTATATCGAAGTGGGTATGGATCATTTTGCCCTCCCGACCGATTCGCTTTTCAAAGCTTCAGAAAACGGAAAACTCCATCGGAATTTTATGGGATATAACTCCTCCAAAACCCAGCTGATGATTGGGTTGGGAGTATCTTCCATCAGTGATTCACTCTATGGTTTTGCCCAAAATGAAAAGCATATCGAAACCTATTATGAACTACTGAAAGACGATAAAATTCCGGTTGTAAAAGGGCATATATTGACTCAGGAAGACCTTTTGATTCGCAAGCATATTCAGCATCTGATGTGTCAATTTTATACTTCGTGGGATACCGAAGCCGATTATTTTGAAGAACTTCCGCAAGTTTTGGAGTCGTTAAACGAAATGCAAAAGGACGGACTTATCAAAATCCACCCGAAAAGTATTACGATAACTCAGCAAGGAAAACCTTTTGTACGGAATGTCTGTATGGCTTTTGACCTTCGGTTGAAGAGAAAAACCCAGCAGACAAGGCTTTTTTCGCTGTCGGTTTAGTTATTTGGTTAAGAGTTAATGGTTATTGGTTAACGATGGTCGGTAGGTCGGGCGGAGCTGATTGAATCTCAAATCTCAAATTTCAAATCTCAATTCATTTTTTTCAACAGCATTCGGGTGTGTGCTTTATAACCGGGAGAGTGGCTGATATAATCCTGAGTGATAATCTGTTTGAGTTCCGGGTGTATCCATTTGTGATGTTTTCCCAGTTCAAAAAGCACATCCATAGCATAAACTTTGGCAGCTACTTTTGTCCGGGAAATCAGTCGGTCGAAAGAGGTTTCAATGATTTTCTGAATCTGATTTTCAGAAAATCTTTCAGGATATTGTTGGGTGAGCAGCATTGCGATTTTCGACATGGGTCGCAGGGCAGATTGGTTTTCGTATAGCGGAAGCACTTCACAAAACCTGTCTAAATAAGGCAGAATGAGTTCTAATTTTTCTTCACAAACAAGTTCCAGTATCCAACAGGCTTTGTGGTGGTTTTTGTCTGAAACGGCAAAAGCAAGAGCGAAGACTTCCTCCAGATAAAGCGGATTTTTTAGAGCGGCATCTCTGAGTTCTTCCCGGTCTTTCCGATAGGCTTTAAGGTCGTACAGCCGATTTTTGAACACGATTTAGCTTTTTTAATTCCTGAAATCTGATATACACACTCAGAGCATTCAAATAGCAGATGATGATTCCCTTTTCTCCGTCCAAAATCCCTAACCGGATGAAGTAGGCATAAAGGAATTTGTAAACGGGTTTTACGTAAAAATGAAAGAGATTGGGCTTTTTTCCTTTGTTGTGAAGCTCTTTTGCCTTGAGCTTTCCGTAGGAAATCATTTTCCCTTTATAATCCTCATAACTGATGTAGGAATAGTGAATCAGCTTGTTTTTCAGCACTCCGATGGTGCCTTCCACAATCAGGGTTTCGTGAACTAAGAGGTCTTCTTTAAAGTGTGCTTTTTCTTTTTTGAAAAGTCGGAAGTTTTTGTCTGTCTGCCATCCGCTAAAGCGAAGTGGCCCTTTGTTGAACATAAACTTTCGATAGACATAATAAGCATTTTTGGCATCGGGTTGCTGTACGGTTTCCAGAATTTCTTCCCGAAGTTCCGAAGGAATCCGCTCATCAGCATCCAAAAACAAAATCCAAGGGTTTGAAGCCAGAGTGAGTGTATAATTCCGCTGTTTGGTATAATTTTCAAATTCGTGCTGAACTACCTTTATATGAGGGTATTTTGAGAGAATCTCAACGGTTTTGTCGGTACTGAAAGAGTCAACTACAATAAGTTCATCTACAAAATCAAGACTCTTTATCAGGGCTTCTATGTTTTGTTCTTCGTTGTAAGTAATGACTAAACCGCTAATTTTATTTTCGTTTGAAATCGGCATTTATGTTAGAGGTAGCTTTTAAAATATTTTGGCAAAAATAGGGTAAAGAAATTATTTATACTACTTTTACTCAAAAAAGGATTCAATTTATACTACTTTTGTAGAAATTTTTTTGCGGTAACAGACAGGTTTTCAAACGAAAAATTGTCAGGAGGTTAAAAATCAACATTTTAGTAAATGAAAGCATCGGTTATTGTCAGTACCTATAATTCCAAAGCATGGCTGGAAAAAGTTTTGTGGGGTTTGAGTGTTCAAACTCATAAAGAATTTGAAGTGGTAATTGCAGATGACGGTTCCAGAGAAGATACCAAACAGATGATAGAGGAGTTGCGACCACAGCTCGATTACCCGATCATTCATGTTTGGCACGAAGACAACGGATTTCAGAAATCACAAATTCTCAACAAAGCCATCGTAGCCTCAACAACCGATTACCTCATTTTTACAGACGGAGACTGCATCATCCGAAAAGATTTCATCCAAACCCACCTCGATTTCAGAAAAGAAGGTCATTTTCTTTCCGGAGGTTATTTTAAACTCCCGATGGATATTTCCCAACTCATTTCCAAAGACGATATCCTCACCCAAAGGTGTTTCGACATCAAATGGCTCAAACAAAACGGACTTCCGTCTTCGCTGAAAAATCTGAAACTTACCGCTAAAAAACCGTTTGTAGGTCTGCTTAATTTTCTCACTCCAACCAGCCCTACATGGAACGGTCACAATGCTTCGGGATGGAAAAAAGACCTCGTGAAAATCAACGGATTTAACGAAGAAATGCAATATGGAGGGCAAGACCGTGAACTCGGAGAACGCTTGGTAAATCTGGGCATAAAACCCGTTCAAATCAGGTATGCTGCCATTTGCCTGCATCTCGACCACAAACGAGGCTACAACACTCAGGAATCCATACAGAAAAACCGAAACATCCGAAAGAAAACCCGAAGCGAAAAAATCATCAGAACCCCTGTGGGGATTGAGAAGTGAGATTAGGTTGCCTATCCGATAAATTTCTTTAATTTATCTTTGAATAAGTCGAATTTCAGTTTTTTATAGAGTTCCGAAGATTGATTTTTGAATTCTTTCGGAGATTTTCCGTTATAGATTTCCGGGTGAAAATCTTTAAGGTGCACCGCTACGTGTTTTTTATCTGATGAATCACTCCAGGATTCTTTTCTTATCCAAGGTGAAAATATAGCAAACGTAGGAATTTCAAGAGCTTTCGCCATATTGACAGCACCGCCTTCGTTCCCGATCAAAGCATCACATTGAGACAAGACAGCCAAGAAATCTCGCAGTCCTTTCGTATAAAAATCAAAAATAATCTGGGTTTGGGTTTCGGGTTTACACAAGTCAAAAATGGCTTTGGCTTGGCTTTCCTGATTGGGCATAAAATTAAAAAGCATCTGACAATCGCCTGAAAGAGCCATAAAATCCAGCATTTTTGCCATTTCCTCAGCAGGAAGACTTTTATCTGACGAACTTCCCAAAACACCAATCATAAGAGTCTTTTTTGAAGAATCAATTCGGTTTTGTAAAGCCGATTTTGCTTTTTGGATTTCCTCTTCTTTCAGATAAATTTTCGGAAAATCAATCGGAATCATTTCTCCGATAAGGGCTTTTGCAAATTCCAATCGGTTATAAATGGCAGCACTTTCAATATTAGGAGTCGTTTTTACAGGCTTAGTGTAAAAAAGTGAAGTATATGATTTTTTATGCCCGATTCTGATTTTTGCTCCCGAAAAATAAGCAGGAATCATGCTTTCCCACTTTCCGTAAACGTCAATCACAGCATCATAGTCTTCGGTTTTCAGCTTTTTGCCAAAAGCAATCAGTTTCCAAAAATTGTTGTGTTGTTTGGGGTCAAAAACTATGATTTTGTCTATAAAAGGATTGTTTTCTATCACAGCCAAAGTGTTCGGATAGACCATATAATGCACCTCCCAATCGGGATTTTTGGTCTTAATTGCCCGGCAAATTACAGTGCTTGCCAGCACATCTCCAATCATTTTTTGCTGTATGACAAGCACTTTCATTGTCCTCTGTATATATATTCTTTGGATTCGGAATCGACTTCTTTGACGAGTTTTCCGTCTTCATAAAACTTCCAGATTCCTTTTTTCAGCCCTTTTTCATACCGCCCTTGAGCGATGAAGTTTCCGTTGGAATCTCTATAAATTACCCAGCCGTGAAACTGATTGTTTTTGTAGGGAATTTCCTCCAAAACCACTCCGTTTTCTGCATATTGCTTGAAAATTCCTTCTTTTATTCCGTCAACGTAATGGGTTTCGGAAGCAATTTTTCCGTCTTTGTAAAACACTTTTTGCAGCCCGTGGAGTTTTCCGTTTTTGTAGTTTTCGACAGTCATCGGTTGCTCTGAGGCTTTGTGAAAAGTTACCCATTCGCCCTGATGCTCTCTGTTGGAGTTGAGCATTCCCCGACTTACCACATTGCCTTCACGGTCATAAAAGGTGGCATAACAACTTCCGTCTGCCTTTGAGAAATCACGGGTAGCGATTATTTTTCCTGCTTTTGTGTCATCAAAATAGTTGAAAATTCCGGTTTCTTTTCCGTGCTGAAAAACGCCTTCATAACGGGGTCTTTGTGTTTTTTCGTAAACACCTTTCCAGAGTCCGTGACGTTTTCCGTTGGCATCAAATTGATTTGTTTTTTCGCCTTGAGCGAAAGAAAAAGCAGTAAACAGAAGAAAGGCAATCAGGAGTTTAGGCTGTAGAAATGTAGATGTAGGATGGGCAATTCGTTCCATTTTTTTCAATTCTTTCAATTTTTTTAGATTCTTTCGATTCTTTAGATTCTTTTTTAATCCTGTACAATAAAATCCTTAGGGTCTTGTTTTTTGAATTCGGGTTGAATATTAACGTGGTTGATACCGAATTTGTTGTAAAGAACTTCTTCAATTTCTTCTAACAAAACGTTAAACTCAGAGAGTTTCAAATCTTCCGTACAGTCCAGATGAGCTTCCAGATGAAGTTCTTCTTCGTTGAGATGCCAGATGTGAATGTGGTGCAGTTTGTTGACTTTGTCAATTTTATGCACTTCCCGAACCACCTCTTTGACATCAATGTAATCGGGAGTGAAAAGCATCAGCATTTTGGTCGATTCGATAAGCAATTTCCCTCCGACAACAATCAAATAAATGGCAATGAGCAGGGTCATTATGCTGTCTATCCAGAAAACTCCGTAGAATTTCATCATAAAACCTCCAAAAAGCACTGCAATCGAAGCCATCATATCGGTAAACAAATGCAGGTAGGCAGATTTCATATTCAGGTTGTGCTGAGCATCTTTTTTGAGCAGCAGTACCGAAAATCCGTTTACGGCAATTCCTAAGATTGCCAGCCAAATCACCAAATCGGAATCAATCGAAACGGGTTGGCTAAATCTGATAATGGCTTCATAAATCAGATACAGAGCCACCAGAATCAGGGTGAAAGAGTTGACAAAAGCAGCAATGAGTTCGGCTCTTTTGTATCCGAAAGTTTGAGTTGCAGAAGCTTTTTTTCGGGACAGTTTGTGTGCTATATAGCTGAAAACAAGCGAAAGCACATCGCTGAAATTATGCAAAGCATCCGAAATCAGAGACAAACTTCC
>JBAYSC010000162.1:0-5599 GCA_041676345.1 Flavobacteriaceae bacterium
CAAGACCACCAGTAACTGCCCAAATCCCTGCACTAACCGCCATTGCTGCAGCATAAGCTTCATTTGCAGATCTCCAACAATCAACACCATCATTAATGCATTCATTTTCACAAGGCCCTAAAGGCACATATTCTACAGGCAATCCTATTGGTGTTAAATTGCCATATATTGTTTCAAAAACAATACCTCTATCTTCCTCACTTAAAATAGCTATCCTATCAAATAAGTTTGAATTAGAGTTCATAAAATTTGCCCTTTTTTCAATTAAATCAGCAGTTAATTTATCTATCTCGTCAATATCCTTAAAATCAGTTAAATTTATATTTGCATAAATCCATTCTTTTAACTCAGTTTCATTACTAAATTCAATATATGAATCAAGATTAAGTTTATTATAAAAACTATCTATATCAACTATATAATCAAGGTAATCTTGAGTGTTAATGGCTTTAATGTAATCATCCACAATTTCTTCTTCTGCAGAGTTTAATATTCTATACTTAGAATCATTTTCAATAGGCAATTCTTCGTTTTTTTCACAAGATTGAAAAAACAACAATAAAGTTGAAACTATTAAAAAACCAACAATAACTAAAACATTCTTTTTCATAGCATTATATTTTAAAAAGTTATCAAATATTATTTTTATTAAATTTAACATAACAAATGTAACTACAAGAACTCAAAATAAAAAACCAAAAAAGATATGTTTTCTACCAATTTTGGAGCATTCTTTAGCAAATATGAATACCTACTTGTTTTTGTATTATATTTGTTTCTGTTTTAATCTTTAATATTATGATAAACCTTGCCAACAGACTTAGAACTTTAAGAACACAAAAAGAGGTGGATACCCTTACCTTAGTAGAAGAATTATGTATATCTGAAACTACATACAGGCGTTACGAACGTAACGAATCAGCCCCTAATTTGAAAATACTGCAAAAAAATAGCCAGTTTTTACCAAATGGATATTACAGAATTATTAAGCGATGATAATTATGTATTCAATAGCACAACAAAAAAGGTGATAATAACGGTTTAGCTATCAACGAACTTTCCAAAAAACTTATAGAACAGTACGAAGAACATATCCGTGAATTAAAAGACACTAACACAGAACTGAAACAATTACTGAACGAATTAAAAAATCAACAAAAAAACTCCTGAAAATCAGGAGTTTTTTATTATTCACTTATTTCAACGCTTCTTCATATTTCTTGGCTACCATATCCCAATTCAATACATTGAAAAAAGCCTCAATATATTTAGGTCTTTGGTTTTGGTAGTTCAAATAATAGGCATGTTCCCAAACGTCAATTCCGATAATCGGAGTTCCTGAAATCCCTGTATTTGGCATAAGCGGGTTGTCTTGATTCGGAGTGCTTCCTACCTGTAATTTTCCGTCTTTGGTTACCACAAGCCAAGCCCAGCCCGACCCGAATTGTTTGGCTCCTGCCTCAGAAAGCTGGGTGATTAAAGCATCAACCGAACCAAAATCAGCATTGATTTTTTCCAACAAAGCTCCGCTTGGCTGTGTTTTTTCAGCAGATAATATTTCCCAATATAAATTGTGGTTATACAAACCTCCTGCATTGTTGCGAACGGCTTTGTTTTCCATGTCTAAATCTGCTAAAACCTCTTCCAAAGTCTTGGTTTCGAGCTCAGTGCCCGCTACCGCTTTGTTCAGATTGTTGGCATAACCCAAATGGTGTTTAGAATAGTGAATTTCTACCGTTTTGGCATCAATATAAGGCTCAAGACCATCATAAGCATACGGCAAAGCTATCAGTTGAAAAGTTCCTTCTGCCTTTACTGCATCAGGACTTGGAAGTTCCGTTTTTTCCTGTTGTGCTTCAGGAAGTGTAACTTCTACTGTATTTTCTTGTTGGTCTTTGCATGAATATAAACTCATGCCCACAAGAAGTAATCCTAAAAAAATTCCTCTGTTTTTCATATTATATAATTATTTATGGTTTCATTACACAAAACCCTGAGTTTTCTCAAGGTTGTTTTTTTGAAATAAGTAATCCTTAGAGTTTGCTGTGTAACTCGTCAATCAGCTTTACATATTCCATTTTTGCTTTATCAACACTCATTTGTCTGACCTGCATCCAGGCATTCATCTTAAAGGCATTGATAAGTTCATGTTCGTGAGCCGAGGTGGTGTTTATGGGCTCTTTGGTTGCTTGTTTGTAATAGGCATACAAACGCAACCGTATGTCATCCGGAAGAGGATAGGTGATTTCGGTAGCTTTAAACAAAGCCTCTTTAAACAATTCGTCTATGTCTTTTTTTGCTTCCAAAATCCAAAAAAATTATTTCTTAGCAATAACCGTGATTCCGCCCACTGCTTTATCGCCTAATTTTACGTTTAACTGGGTTCCCAGCGGAAGATATAAATCGACTCTCGAACCGAATTTTATAAATCCGGCATCGGTTCCCTGCAAGACTTTGGTGCCTACTTTTGCATAATTCACAATTCGTTTTGCCAAAGCTCCCGCAATTTGCCTGTACATTACTTCTCCGAAGACTTTGTTTTCGACAACAATGGTCGTCCGTTCGTTTTCTTCACTGGCTTTCGGATGCCAGGCAACCAGATATTTTCCCGGGTGATACTGGCTGTATTTCACTTCTCCCGAAAGTCCGTAACGGGTAACGTGAACATTCAACGGACTCATAAAAACCGAGACCATCAATCGTTTATCTTTGAAATATTCTTTTTCGAAAACTTCTTCGATAACAACCACTTTTCCGTCAACCGGAGAAAGGATGTGATTGTCATTTCTTTGCATATTCCGCTTCGGGTTTCTAAAAAACTGCAACACCAAAACTAACAAAATTAGTGCAGCAATTTGAATCGCTTTTTGAAGCCAAACCAATTCAATAAAAGCATCTGTCAAAAAAACAATAGCTACAACAATAGCGACTGATATTAAAATAATTTTCGCTCCTTCTTTATGAAACATAGTCTATAATTTGATAAAATAAATATACAAATGGTGCTACAAAAATAATGCTGTCCAACCGGTCTAAAATTCCTCCGTGTCCGGGCATGATGTTTCCGCTGTCTTTGACATTGGCAGAACGCTTGAACTTTGACTCTACCAAGTCGCCCAAAGTAGCAAAGATAACAACAATTATGGCTAAGACAATCCAAAAACCGGGAATAAATCTATATTCGGTATGGAGAGTTCCGAAAATTTCGACATAATATTTACCTAAAAACCAGGCTGTAACTACCGTAAAGACAGCTCCTCCCACAAATCCTTCCACAGTTTTCTTAGGGGAAATCCGCTCCAATAATTTATGTTTTCCGAATGATTTTCCGACTAAATAAGCGAATGTATCGTTTATCCAAATCAGCAGAAAAATCGAAATAATGGCATAGGGTTCATAACTGCCGTCTGTTTGGGGAATTTTAGTAATTATGACAAACGGAAAAACAACATATCCGATAAAAAGTAGATACTTGTATATATCATTATTGATAACCAAACTATCAGAACTGAATAGTTTTTTGATAAGCCAAAGCCCTGTAAGTGCTGCAAAAGCAGTAATGAATAAATCCGGATTATTTCCGAAATTATTAAAAAACCCGAAAAGAGCATACAACCCGATTGCCAGAACAAATCCTACAGAAGGAGTAAATCGGATAAGCCTCGAAAATTCCACTGTAGCCAAAACCAGAAAAATCCCCATCAGGATTTTAAAACTGACCTCAGAATACCAGGCGGCAATCAATAAAATCGCTACATAAACAGCTCCGGATATGGCTCTAACAAGGGTTTCAGACATTTTACAGGTCTTCTAAAAGCAGTAAATACAAGTTTTTCGGAACACTACCATATTGCATAAAACTTTCGTTTTTTGCCTTTTCAAAATATTTGAAAGTGGTGATATTGGTAGGGTAATCGGTCTTGTATTTGTTTTTAATTTTTCTCAAACCTTCGCTTTTATTGCTCACTATCTGGCTCATAGCCGCAAAAACCACAATATTCATCGGGAGTTCATTGGGTTTGTTCTGCTTGATTTGTTTGGAAGAAAACAGCACAGAACCTTCGTCTGCAATCAGGTTTTCACAACCTGCAAACAAAAAAGCAGGATTTTTCACCTCTTTATACGGAAGTTTATTTTCATCGAGCAAACTATATAAATTTGGCTCAAGGCAAAGCACTTCGTTTTCAAACCAATCGTTTTCTTCGAGTATGTTTTCAAACTGATTTTTCACCTCATCCATATTTTCGCAATAGATGAATTTGCCTCCGTTTTTCAGGAAGTTAGACATAAAAAGCTCATCAGCAGGAGTTTTGCTTTCGGGCAAATACGGGTTATATTCCTCCTGATTTTGGTCATCAGAAGATGAAGAGCTGCCAAACAATTTTTTAAAAATACTCATATAAGAGTAGTTTAGTTTTAATTCATACAGTAATCAGCCAAAGGTAAAAAATATTCGGAATAGTTCAACCAAAAAATCAGAAAAATATCTTTTTTGGGAAAATAAAAAAACCTGCAAGTGATTTGCAGGTTTTTTGAAGGTGGTGGGCGATGAGGGATTCGAACCCCCGACCCTCTGGGTGTAAACCAGATGCTCTGAACCAACTGAGCTAATCGCCCTTCGTTTATTGTGGTGCAAATATACAGCGAGTTTTTGAATCTGCAAGTTTTTCGGATATTTTTTTTTATTTTTTTTGGTCTTTTATTTTTAACCTTAGGCTAACCATTTGATAAATTGAATTTTAAGGAAAGAGCCGTTGTGAAATATTTTTTTCTGAAAATTGCATTTCGTTTTCGGGCAGTAATGTTTTATCTTTGTAGGCTTTTTAAAACCATCTTTTAGAAATGAAAATATCCTATAATTGGCTGAAACAATTCGTCAAAACCGGAAAAACTTCCGAAGAAATCTCCGTTTTACTTACAGATTTGGGCTTAGAGGTAGAAGGAATAGAAAAATTTGAATCCGTAAAAGGAGGTTTGCAGGGAGTGGTTGTCGGGCAGGTGCTCACTTGTGAAAAACATCCCAATGCAGACAAACTCAAAATAACTACGGTTGATATAGGTGCAGCAACTCCGCTCCAAATTGTTTGTGGTGCTGCCAATGTAGCAGCCGGTCAAAAAGTGGCTGTTGCCACTGTTGGAACCACTCTTTATGACTCCGAAGGAACTGCCCTACAGATTAAAAAAGGAAAAATCAGAGGAGAGGAAAGTCTGGGAATGATTTGTGCAGAAGACGAACTCGGTTTGGGCTCGAGCCATGACGGAATTCTGGTTTTGGACGAAAAAGCAGTTGTAGGAAGCCCCGTAAGCGAAATTTTTAATATCGAAAGTGACGAAGTTTTTGAAATCGGGCTAACTCCCAATCGAGCCGATGCCATGAGCCATTGGGGTGTTGCCCGTGATATCAAAGCAGGATTACAACAAAACGGTATGCATCAGGAAGTGGTAACGCCTTCGGTTACCAATTTCAGAGTCGATAAACGTACGCTAAAGATAGGAGTGGATGTAACAACTCCGAAACTTGCTCCTCGTTATTGCGGAGTTACCCTTTCGGGAATTGTCGTAAAAGAATCACCCGACTGGCTCAAAAACAGACTAAAAG
>JBAYSC010000163.1:0-5517 GCA_041676345.1 Flavobacteriaceae bacterium
CTACTCCCGAAGGAGCAAGGGATTTTGTGGTTCCGAGCCGAATGAATCAAGGGCAGTTTTATGCACTTCCACAATCACCTCAAACCTTCAAACAACTACTTATGGTTGGAGGAATGGACAAGTATTTCCAAATCGTAAAATGCTTTAGAGACGAGGATTTAAGAGCTGACAGACAACCTGAATTTACACAAATCGACTGCGAAATGGCTTTTGTGGAGCAAGAGGATATTTTGGATACTTTCGAGGGATTGACAAGACATTTGCTAAAAGAAATTCACGGATTGGAAGTTGAAAAATTCCCGAGAATGACTTTTGATGAAGCGATGAAAAAATACGGAAACGACAAACCCGATATTCGTTTCGGAATGGAATTTTGCCCCCTAACCCCCGAAGGGGGAACTTTCGAGCCAAAGGGATTCCCTGTTTTTGATGCGGCTGAATTGGTAGTCGGAATCAACGTAAAAGGCTGTGCCGAATATACCCGAAAACAAATTGACGAACTTGTCGAGTGGGTAAAGCGTCCGCAAATTGGGGCAACAGGCTTGATTTGGGTAAAATACAATACGGACGGAACTCTGAAATCTTCTATTGATAAATTCTTTTCGGAAGATATTTTAAAGACTTGGGCTGAAAAATTCAATGCAAAACAAGGCGATTTAATGCTGATAATGGCAGGGAAAACCGATAAAGTACGTTCACAGCTTTCTGCACTCAGAATGGAGTTAGGAAACCGTTTAGGACTTCGTAAACCAGACGAATTTGCTCCCCTTTGGGTTGTAGATTTTCCGCTTTTGGAATGGGACGAAGAAAGTGGTCGTTATCACGCAATGCACCACCCTTTTACCTCTCCGAAACCTGAAGATATGCACCTTTTGGAAACTGCACCCGAAAAAGTAAGAGCCAATGCTTATGATATGGTGTTAAACGGAAACGAAATAGGAGGAGGTTCAATCAGAATTCACGATAAAGCTACTCAAGCCAGAATGTTCGAATTATTAGGATTTACAGACGAACAGGCAAAAGCTCAATTCGGATTTTTGATGGACGCTTTCCAATACGGAGCTCCACCACACGGAGGATTAGCTTTCGGATTGGACAGATTGGTTGCCATTCTCGGAGGACAGGAAACGATTCGTGATTTCATTGCTTTCCCTAAAAATAATTCGGGACGTGATGTGATGATTGATGCTCCATCTTTAATTGACCAAGCTCAACTTGACGAATTGGCAATTAGTCTGAAAAGTTTATAAACCGTATCTTTGTAGTCTAAAAAAATAAAAAAATGTTTGTTCCGTTTGAAAACCTACCCGAAGATTCCAAAATCTGGATTTACCAATCCAACCGAAAATTTACGGATGAAGAAATTAGAGAAATAGAGATCGAATTACAGAAATTTGTAGAACAATGGGCTGCTCACGGAGATGGGCTACAGGCTTCGTTCACCACCCGATACAACCGATTTATAGTTTTGGCTGTAAATCAAGGCGTTTATGCTCCTTCGGGTTGCTCGATTGATAGTTCGGTTCGCTTTATTCAGTCGTTGGAGCAAAAATACGGAGTGGATTTGCTCGATAAAATGAACGTAACCTATAAAACCGGAGAGTTCGTAGCCTATAAACCACTTTTGGATTTCAAAAAAATGGCGAAAGAAAAAGCCGTAAACAGAGACACTATCGTGTTTAATAACTTAGTAAATACAGTTGGAGAATTTAATGATTTCTGGGAAGTTCCCGCTCACGAAAGCTGGCACAGCCGATTTTTTTAAGCTTCTCAACACTTTATAAAACTTAAAATGTCTTAATCTTCGGGTTAAGGCATTTTTTTTGATACGAATTTGCCTAACCTTGCGTTAATCATTTTTGTATTCGCCTGACTTTCGCTATTTTTGAAACGATGTTACAAATCAACTTTTAAATCTGAACTAACCTAAATGCGATATACCACCATTTTCCTGCTCATTCTATGTGTTTTTGCAAGTATTGCTTTTGATGTTTTTACTCCGTCTCCCAAACCGGAAATTCGACCTGTAACCGGAATTTTATCCGATTCGTTAACCGAGATTTCTACGGAAAAAGCATATCCGGTAATAGAAGATGAGAATCAGAAAAAATGGACAGATAGCATTTACAACCAAATGACTTTGGAGGAAAAAATCGGGCAGCTTTTTATGGTGGCTGCCTATTCCAACAAAGACGAAAAACATTGGTCATCGCTGGATTCGCTTATTATCAACCAGAAAATAGGCGGACTTATCTTTTTTCAAGGAGGCCCCGTAAGGCAAGCTCAACTGACGAATCGTTTTCAGGCTGAAGCCAAAGTGCCGCTCTTTATCGGGATTGATGCAGAATGGGGACTTTCGATGCGATTGGATTCTACCTATGCTTTTCCGTGGAATATGACTTTGGGAGCCATTCAGGACAATGATTTGATTGAAGAAATGGGAAGACAAATGGGAAAACACAGCAAACGAATGGGAATTCATTTCAATTTTGCTCCGGTTGTCGATGTAAATACCAATCCGCTCAACCCGATTATCGGGAATCGCTCTTTTGGAGAAAATCCCGAAAATGTCGCTCAAAAAGCCATTGCCCTCACCAAAGGCTTGCAAAGTGCAGGAGTGTTTGCTACAGCCAAGCATTTTCCGGGTCACGGAGATACCGATAAAGATTCTCACCACACCCTTCCTTCGGTCAACCATTCTCTGGAAAGAATGAATCAGGTGGAACTTTATCCCTACAAAAAACTCTTTAAAGAAGGGCTGGCAAGCGTGATGGTGGCTCACCTGAACGTTCCCGCCTTAGAGAGCAGAAGCGGGTATCCGTCTTCGATTTCAAAAAGCATTGTTACAGATTTACTTCAAAATAAACTAAAATTTAAAGGACTTATTTTTACCGATGCTCTGAATATGAAAGGAGCGAGCAACTTCAAAAGTCCGGGAGAAATTGATTTGGAAGCGTTCCTGGCAGGCAACGATATTTTGCTCTTTCCCGAAAACGTACCCGTAGCTATCGAAAAAATAAAGGAAGCCTTAGAAAGCGGAATACTCTCGGAAGACAGGCTGGAACATTCGGTGAAAAAGATTCTAAAATACAAACATCACATAGGGCTGAACAATTATCAACCTGTTGAAATTCAGAATCTTATAGAAGATTTAAACAGTCCCGAAAACGAAGCCCTACACTATCGCCTTATGGAAAATGCTTTGACGGTAATAAAAAACAAAAACGAAGTTATTCCGATTAAAGATATTGAAAATCAAAAGATTGCTTATTTTAAGTTAGGCGATGATTACGAAACCGATTTCGTAGAGTCTTTACAAAAATACACCGAAATTACGGTTGTGGAAGAAGACAGTTTGGGGTTGAACGGAGTTTTGGAAAAACTACAGGAGTTTTCTACTGTGATTATCGGTTATCACAAATCCAACTCCCACGCCTGGAGAAAACACGATTTTTCGACCAAAGAACTCACCTGGCTCTATGAAATTGCCCGAACCAAAAATGTGATTCTATCCGTTTTTGCCCGTCCGTATGCTTTGATGTCAGTGCAGACTTTTGAAAATATAGAAGGGTTAATTGTTTCCTATCAGAACAACAAAATCGCTCAGGAGCTCACGGCTCAACTTATTTTTGGCAGTAATAAAGCCAAAGGAAAACTTCCGGTTTCCATAGGTGGAGAATTTGAGGTAGGTTCAGGCATTGCCACTCAACAAGTTGACCGTTTAGGTTTCGATATTCCGGAAAATGTTGGGATGAAAACCGAAGTTTTATCAAAAATTGATTCCATTGCTTTGGATGCTATTTCCCAAAAAATAGCTCCGGGAATGCAGATTCTGGTTGCCCGAAACGGGAAAGTAGTGTATCAGAAATCCTTCGGTTATCATACGTACGAAAACCAAATGACGGTTGAGAATACCGATTTATATGATGTGGCTTCGCTGACGAAAATTATGGCTACCCTGCCTTTGGTAATTCAGGAGTTTGACAACGATAAACTCAAATTAAACACAAAACTTTCAGAAATCTTACCTGTGTTTTTAGACACAGATAAAAAGAATATTACCCTAAAGGAATTACTTACTCATAATTCGGGTTTTTTGTCTTGGTTGCCATTTTATAAAGCGACCTTAGACAGTGTTACAGGGCTTCCGAGTGATGCAATTTACAGCAATACCTATAGTGAAGAATTTCCCTATCAGGTTGCTCAGAATTTGTATATCAGACCTTATTCCGATGAGATTGTAAGGCAGATTGCTGCCAGTAAATTGGGTAAAAAAGAGTATAAATACAGTGATTTTCCGTTTATTCTTCTCAAAGAATATTTGGAATGGGAACACCAAAAAACTCTGGATGTTTTGGTGCAGGAAAAGTTTTATAAATCGCTGGGTATGAGTAGAACAACCTATAATCCGTTGCGAAAATTTGACATGAGCGAAATTGTCCCGACCGAACTGGACACTTATTACAGACATCAACTCTTGCAGGGGCATGTTCACGATATGGGAGCAGCCATGCAGGGCGGAGTAGCAGGGCATGCAGGGGTTTTCTCTGATGCTTTGGGAGTTGCCAAAATCATGCAGCTGTATTTGCAAAAAGGCGTGTATGGAGACAAACAATATTTTTCTGAAGAAGTGTTTGATACCTTCAATTCGCTGTATTATGATTTAAAAAAGAATCGAAGAGGTCTGGGTTTTGATAAACCTTCCGGAAACGGAAATGCCTCAACTTGCCAGTGTGTATCGTTTGAGAGTTTCGGGCATACCGGATTTACGGGAACTATGGCTTGGGCAGACCCGAAAACACAGACGATTTTTGTTTTCCTCTCCAACCGGACTTTCCCCGATGCCAATGCTCCGAACAAGCTTGCCAGAGAAAATATCAGAACCAAAATTCAGGAAGTGATAACAGAGGCGATGGAATAATTTTTTACATTTACCGCTTCAATCAGAATTGAAAATGAAAAAAATACTACTACTGCTCTTGCTTATTTGGGCGAAAGACATGCAGGCACAAAAGTTTACCAAATCCGAAAAAGAACTTATCTACAAGGGTAATATTAAGGATAAAATGTATGTCATTCAGGCAGATAACGATACAGAACTCGAAATTTTGTTGGCTCAATCTCAGGATATCAACCCGAAAAACAAGGATTTAAAAGTGCTGATCGACCGGATGTATCGGGCTGTTACAGATTCTATTGACGGTGGTGTGGGCATTGCAGCTCCGCAAGTAGGCATCAACCGAAATGTGATTTGGGTACAGCGATTCGACAAAGAAAACAACCCGTTTGAAGTGTATATCAACCCGAAAATTGTCTGGAAATCAGAAGAGCTTAGCAAAGGAGCTGAAGGCTGTCTATCGATTCCGGTTGTCAGAGGTGAGGTATATAGGTCTAATGCTGTTGAAATCGAATATCAGGACAGAAAGGGCAAAAAGCACTCCGAAAAAGTCGAAGGATTTACCGCTGTGATTTTCCAACACGAAATCGACCACCTCAACGGAATTCTATTCACACAGC
>JBAYSC010000164.1:0-5457 GCA_041676345.1 Flavobacteriaceae bacterium
AGCACAGTTGATATCTACATAAGACCTCACCCGAAGTTCCAAAGGTTGAGAAGTGTCTTTCCAATCGACCACAGTCTGAATGTTTTCAGGTAAACTGCTTCCTTCCAGATAACCGAATGCTACCCATTTCATAAGCTGGTTTTGGCTTCCGTCAGTATAGGTATAAAGGGAATTAAGGTGTTGGGGTTTGGTGCCAATCGGGATAGCTTTTTCGTCTTTTTTGTGGCAGGTAAGGCATTCGGTTTCAGAAGGAATCCGGTAGTTTGCTTCTTTTGTTTCTCCGTTTTGATTCCACGAAATAGGCATAAAACTACCTTCCATATCCAAAAAGGCTTCACTTTGGTCTTCGTTCCAGACATAATTGGCAAAAATCCATTCGTTTTGCTTTTTTATCATAAGTCGGGTTTCGATGATTTTGGTGTTGTTTTCGGGCAAAACGTTTTCGTAATAAAACGTTTTAATCAAAGCCGAACCGGCAGGGAAATCGAAAAGTTCTGTGTCTGCCGTGTAGGTTGCTTTTGCTCCTTCGGGCATCCAGACAAAGCGTTTTTTCAGGGCATAATCTGTAAACAAAGCACTGATAGGCTCATAAGGAAGCACTCCATAAACGGGTTGTTGCTCTTTTAAAGCTCCTTCAAAAAATACATAATCAGACAATTTTTGATAGGGAACCTGTGTTAAATCCAACACTACGGGAGAGGTAGGAGTAGAATCTATCGGGGTGTAATCGTCATCGTCTTTTTCACAGGAAAAAACAGTCAAAGCAATGAAAATAAGGCAGATAAAGGTTGTGTTTTTTTGCTTCATAACAGAAAAATAAGATACAAATATAGAGAAACATTTGTTCTTATGTTTTTTTTAACGCTATTTTTTTTAGTAAAAGAAAATAAAGCCTCTGTCAAAAAGCTTTTCGGAATAATAGTCCTAATGTAGCATAAAAATCAAACATTGTCCACTTCAAAAGCGAAACATTCGCTCAGACTTTCCACATCAATTCCGCAGTCTTTTTGAAGTTGTTGTATGTTTGCATGTTCGATAAACCGGTCGGGGATTCCCATGATTTTTACGGGAATTTGATAATTATTTTCTGAGGCAAATTCCAAAACAGCAGTACCAAAACCACCTTTTATCGTGCCGTCTTCGAGGGTGATGATTTTTTTGAAATTTTGAAAAATATGATGAAGAGTGTCTTTGTCCAAAGGTTTTACAAAACCAAAGTGATAGTGAGCAATAGCTTCACTTTCGTGAATGCAACGCAGTGCCGAGCTAACATTATTTCCGATGAATCCGGTGGAGAGAACCGCAATTTTGTTTCCGTTTTTCAAAAGTCGGGCTTTACCGATTTTGATGGGTTGAAATTCTTTTTTCCAATCGGGTTGAATGCCTCTTCCTCTGGGATAGCGAATAGCAAGCGGATTTTTGAGTTGGAATTGTGCCGTATAAAGGATGTTTCGCAATTCGATTTCGTCAAGCGGAGCGAAAATCGTCATATTCGGAATACATCTCAGGTAAGCCAAATCAAACACTCCGTGATGGGTTGCTCCGTCTTCACCCACCAAACCGGCTCGGTCTAAACAGAAAATCACAGGCAGGTTTTGCAGTGCCACATCGTGAATAATCTGGTCATAAGCCCGTTGCAAAAAGGTGGAATAAATGTTGCAAAAAACAGCCATTCCCTGCGTTGCCATTCCGGCCGAAAGCGTAACGGCATGTTGCTCTGCAATGCCTACATCAAAAGCTCTGTCGGGAAATTCGTCCATCATAAATTTCAGCGAACTTCCCGTTGGCATAGCCGGAGTGATTCCGATGATTTTTTGGTTTTTTCGAGCCAGTTCCAACAGAGTTAGCCCAAAAACATCCTGAAATTTTGGTGGCAATCCGTCTTGATTCTTTGGGAGAATTTCGCCTGTGGTTTTGTCAAATTTTCCCGGAGCATGATAGATGACCTGATTCTCCTCTGCCTTTTGCAGTCCTTTGCCTTTGGTGGTGATTATGTGTAATAATTTCACTCCCTGCACTTTTTTGAGGCGTTCCAATTCTGAAACCAAACCGGGCAAATCATGACCATCAACGGGTCCTGAATAATCAATATTCAGCGAAGTAAAAATATTATTTTGATTGTTTTCGGGATTTTCTTTAATCGAAGTCAGATAGTTTTTCAAAGCTCCCACGCTCGGGTCAATCCCGATGGCGTTGTCGTTTAAAATGATAAGCAGGTTGGCATCGGTAACTCCTACATGATTCAATCCTTCAAAAGCCATTCCCGAAGCTATCGAAGCATCACCCACCACAGCGATGTGATTTCTGTGTGTTTCGCCTTTGAGTTTTGAAGCAATTGCCATTCCCAGAGCAGCCGAAACAGCGGTAGAAGAATGTCCCGTCCCGAAAGCATCATAGGGGCTTTCTGCTCTTTTCGGGAAACCGGAAATTCCGTCTTTTTGCCTGTTGGTATGGAAAATATTTTTTCTCTCTGTCAAAATTTTGTGTCCGTAGGCCTGATGCCCGACATCCCAAATCAGCAAATCATCAGGCGTATCAAAAACATAATGCAGGGCAATAGTGAGTTCTACAACTCCCAGACTTGCTCCCAGATGACCTTCTTTAACCGAAATCACCTCAATGATAAAATCACGAAGTTCCTGAGCCAAAACAGGAAGTTCGGAAATTTTGAGTTTTTTTAAATCGTTCGGATTGTGAATGTGGTCTAAAAACGGGCTTTTCATTTTGACGAAAAAAGAGGAACAAAGTTACGATTTTATTTGATTTTTGGTTTTGAAATCGGCTGATTTATAAATTTTCGAAAAATATTATGCTTGCATAGTTATTATTTCAGTAAAAATTACTAATTTCGTAACCGATTTAGAATATATTTTTTAACCTAACTATATAAAAATGAAGATATTAGTTTGCATCAGCCACGTTCCTGACACGACTTCAAAAATCAATTTTGTGAACGCAGATGCTGAATTCGACAAAAACGGAGTACAATTCGTTATCAATCCGAATGATGAATTCGGGCTTACACGAGCTATCTGGTTTCAGGAAAAACAAGGAGCTAAGGTTACGGTAGTTAACGTAGGCGAAGCAGAAACCGAAGCTACACTTAGAAAAGCTTTGGCTATTGGAGCAGATGATGCTATTCGGGTGGATGCCAAACCAACAGACGGATTTTTCGTAGCCAAACAAATTGCCGAAGTAGTAAAAAACGGAGGTTATGATTTGGTAATTGCCGGAAAAGAATCACTTGATGACAACGGAGGAATGGTTCCGGGAATGGTAGCAGGACTTTTGGGAATGAATTTCGTAAAATCTGTTATCGGAATTGAAACAGAGGGTAATTCTGCTAAAATCGTTCGGGAAATTGACGGAGGAAAAGAAACACTATCGGCTTCTTTGCCCGTAGTAATTGCAGGACAAAAGGGAATTGTTGAAGAAAAAGACCTCAGAATCCCGAATATGAGAGGAATTATGCAGGCGAGAACCAAACCGCTTTCGGTTGTTGAGCCTGTGGCTGTTTCACAAAACACAAAAACGGTGAAGTTTGAAAAACCGGCTCCGAAATCGGCTGTGAAATTAGTGAGCCCTGATAATCTGGATGAGCTAATCAATTTGTTGCACAACGAGGCTAAAGTAATTTAATCCCGTCTTAATACTTAATACTATAAGTCTTAATACTCAAATCTAAAATTCAAAAAATATGTCAATTCTTATATATGCTGAATCAGCAGAAGGAAAATTAAAAAAAGTAGCCTACGAATTGGCTTCGTATGCTAAGAAAATAGCAGATCAAACCGGAGATACGGTTACTGCCATCACTATAAACGCTCAAGACGTTGGTGCTTTAGCAACCTATGGAGTGAGCAAAGTGTTGAAAGTAGATGACGATAAGTTAAAAGCATTCAGTGCCCGTGCTTATGCAGATGCTATCAAACAAGCCGCTCAAAAAGAAGGCTCAAAATTGGTTTTGATTGCTTCCACCACAGATAGTTTATATCTGGCTCCGCTTTTGGCTGTAGGTCTCGAAGCGGGTTATGCTTCAAACGTGGTGGCTTTGCCTGAAAGCACTTCGCCTTTTGTGGTAAAGAGAAATGCGTTTTCAAACAAGGCATTTAGCTTTACGGAAATCACTACTGATGTAAAATTGGTAGCTTTGGCTAAAAACTCTTTCGGACTTGTAGAAAGTCCGGCTTCTTTATCAGAAGAAAGTTTTGCTCCGTCACTCAGCGATGCTGATTTTGCTATCAAAGTAGAAGCAACCGAAAAAGTAACCGGAAAAGTAACCATTGCTGATGCAGAAATCGTAGTTTCGGGAGGTCGTGGTCTTAAAGGTCCTGAAAACTGGGGAATGTTGGAGCAGCTGGCAGAAGTTCTCGGAGCAGCAACAGCCTGTTCAAAACCGGTATCAGACCTGGGTTGGAGACCTCATAGCGAACACGTTGGGCAAACCGGAAAGCCTGTAGCTTCAAACCTGTATATTGCTGTGGGAATCTCCGGAGCTATCCAACATATTGCAGGAATCAACTCTTCAAAAGTAAAAGTAGTTATCAATACAGACCCTGAAGCTCCTTTCTTTAAAGTGGCTGATTATGGAGTAGTAGGTGATGCTTTTGAAGTACTTCCGAAGCTTACCGAAAAATTAAAAGCTTTTAAAGCTCAGAATTCGTAAGGAGCATACTATCTCAACAAAAAACCTCTTGGAAACAAGAGGTTTTTTTATGGTTTTTCGTCTTCTTTTTTGTCTTCTTCTTTTTTCTCTGAAAACGAAGAAGGCAGCAAATCAATATTTCGTTTTTTGGCTTCCCGAACCAATAAAGGCAAAATAATCATCGAACCCGGAATAATGATAAAAGGCACAACAATTCCGATATATTTCAGGTAATCAAAGAGTTGTCTTCGCAGCAGCAAATCATCTTCGGGAGTGATTTTTTCGCCTTTCAGGTATTTTTCAACCACTTTTGCAGACGATTTGTTGCCCTGATACTCGGTTTTCAGGCTTTTTATAAAACTGTGAAGGTGTTTTTTTATTTCTGCTTCTATTTTCATCGGGTTGAAATAAGGCTCAAAAGTAGGTTTTTTTTTCGAAAAAAAGGACTAATTATTTTGGATGACTCCGAAAACTTCTCCTGATTTTTTAGCATAAAATTATAGTAGAATCATTTTAAATAAGCTATCTTTGTAGAGCATCTCAATTGATTTTCAATATATTAATATTTAAGAAATATGGAAAGAAAAAAAATTGTTATCATAGGAGCAGGCTTTGCAGGACTTCGGTTGGCAATGGAGCTCAACAACACAGCGTATGATGTGCTTTTGCTTGACAAGCACAATTACCACCAGTTTCAGCCGCTTATGTATCAGGTGGCAACAGCAAGATTGGAGCCTACCAGCATCTCATTTCCGCTAAGAAAGGTCTTTCAGAAATCAAAAAACGTACGAATCAGAATTGCCGAAGTATTG
>JBAYSC010000165.1:0-5436 GCA_041676345.1 Flavobacteriaceae bacterium
CGTTCTTTGTTCAATCTCCAACCTAATTCGAAATCGTCGAGAGTTTCCGGTTTTGGATTCCCGTTTTCGTAATCATCACGGTTAGGCTCACGGTTGGCTCTGGCATACGAAAAATAAAGACTGCTTATCTGATTAGCATAAAATGTGATTCCCGCTTTTGGATTAAAGAAACTAAAACGATCATCAACCAAACCTGTTTCCTGTCCGTTGGCTTTATACGAAACCGTTCGGTATTGCAAATCTGCAAAAGCGTTCCATTTTTCTGTAATTCTGTAATTCGCTTTTCCGTAAAAATTCACATCGGTTTTGGTTGAAGAATCAAAATAATATTGATACGGATAATTCTGTAAAGGCACTTCTCGAGCATACGTAATGTATCCGAAATGGTCACCTTCGTATTTGTTTAATCCTCCACCAAGAATCACATTCCAGTCATTATCACGATAATTCACAGAAAAAACAGTTCCGTAAAAGTGGTTATCCAGCCATTTCTGACGTACGACATTTGATTTTTCGATAAGTTCTCCACCTACTTCAACAGGAGCAATTCCGTAGTCTGATAAATCGTTATTATTTCTATAATTTTCGTAAAATCCTTTTCCTCTGGTGTAATGAAAAGCCAGATTTGTATTCCAATTGTTCGAAAGTCTTTCGTTCCAATGTAGTTGATAATGGTCTTGTTTGTAGTTATCGGTTTCGTTTTTGTAAAACCCTAAAAAGTTCCCGTCTCTGTCATACATTTCTCCCGAAGTGTTGTAGGTTCGGTCGTTTTCTAACTTGTCTAAATCCTCAAGTCCGTTCCAAGCCTGGTACGTAACTTGGTCACCTCCGAAAACAACTGCTTTAATCAATCGGTTTTCATCCTGATAAGCTCCTTGAAGAAAATACGATTTCATATCTACCCAAGCTCTGTCGATGTATCCGTCTGATTTGATTTTAGATAATCGTCCGGAAAGTTCAAAATGTTCTCCAATTTTTCCGGTTGAGAACTTTACGTTGTGCTTCCACGTATTGTAACTTCCGAAAGAATTGGAAATCTCAGCACTTGCTTTTTCCTGAACAGCATCGGTTAATAAATTGATACTTGCCCCAAAAGCACCTGCTCCGTTAGTTGAAGTCCCGACTCCTCGTTGCACCTGAATATTCTCGACAGACGAAACCAAATCGGGCATATTTACCCAAAAAGTTCCGTGACTTTCCGAATCGTTATACGGAATTCCGTTGATGGTAATATTAACTCGTGTGGCATCAGAGCCACGAACTCTGATACCTGAATATCCGATTCCGTTTCCTGCATCCGAAGTCATCACCACCGAAGGTAAATACCCTAAAAGTGTCGGAATATCCTGACCTAAATTTCGTGATTTTAGCTCTTCTTTGCTCACATTGCTAAAGGTAACGGGAGTTTGAGAAGTTGCTCGAACACCTGTAATCAGAACTTCGTCTAAAATTTCGGACTGTAAAGAGTCTTGAGGTTGCTGTGCCATAATTGCAGTAGGCAATAAGCAGTAGGCAGTAAGCAACAGGCTTTTGTTTTTGCGAATTTGCGAATTTGCGAATTTGCAAATCTGCTTTTTTTTGAATAAATTTTTCATCCGTAAATAAAATGTTTACGAATAAAAGGGGCATTATTCTTTGGTTAAATAATTAAATGATTTGCTTTGACAACAACACACAGCGTGCACTCTGTAATTTTGTTGTCTTTTCCCTTGGCAGCATTACCTGCCCAGGTTCGTTGGGTATAATCTCAGCTCGTTATTTGGAGCACCCCTTTGAGACGAGTGCAAAGGTACGGCAAAAACGGAAACAAAAACAAATATATTTTTCTTATTTTTACGCTCTGAAAAAACAGACGATAATGAATGTAAAAAAATTAGTCGCTTTGATTCTGGTGGCTATCGTGCTTGCAGCTTCCCTTTACGGATATTCGGTTTATAAAAAGATTTTCACAAGCAATACTTCTTTTGAGCAAAGGGAAATTTATGTATATATCCCTACCGAAACAGATTATCAGCAAGTGAAAAACATACTGAATCCGTATATCGAAAATATGGAAAACTTCGTTATGACGGCTGAGAAAAAAGGTTATTTAACCAACATAAGAGCGGGCCGGTTTCTGCTGAAAAACGGAATGAATAACAATGATATTGTAAATGCCCTACGGCAAAACATCCCTCTGCAACTCACTTTTAACAATCAAGAAACCATCGAGCAGTTGGCAGGGCGAATTGCCCAACAGATTGAGCCAGACAGCCTTTCGGTTTTACAAGCCATTACCGATAATGATTTTTTGACCGAAAACGGATTTACTCAGGAAACGGCTTTGAGTATGTATATTCCCAACACCTATGAATTTTTCTGGAATAGTTCCGTTTCGCAATTCAGGGAAAGAATGGCAAAAGAATACCGAAGATTCTGGACAGAAGAACGGCTCGAAAAAGCAAAAGCTCAGAACCTTACACCCGAACAAGTCAGTATTTTGGCTGCTATCGTACATAAAGAAACCGTAAAAATTGACGAAAGATCCAGAGTGGCAGGCGTTTATTTGAATCGGTTGAAAAAAGGAATGCCTCTTCAGGCAGATCCGACCGTGATTTTTGCCATTAAAAAACATACGGGAGACTGGAACAAGGTTATCAAACGAGTGTTGCATAAAGACACCCAATTTGAATCGGTTTATAATACTTATCTCATAACAGGGCTTCCTCCGGGACCTATTGCTATGCCTGATATTTCGGCTATTGAAGCCGTTCTGAATCCGGAGAAACACGATTTTATGTATTTTTGTGCCAGTGTAGAACGATTTGGTTATCACGAATTTGCTAAAACATTGGCACAACACAATATCAATGCAGCGAAATATCAGAGGTGGGTACGACAACAAGGGTATTAGTGTTCAGTGTTCAGTAATTAGTGTTCAGTAATTAGTGTTCAGTTATCGGTTGTCAGTTGTCAGTTGTCAGACCATAACTAACAACCAACCAACAACCAACAACCAACAACCAATAACCAACAACCAATAACCAATAAAAAATGAACAATCCGATAGGTTTATTTGATTCGGGAGTGGGAGGCACTTCGATTTGGAAGCAGATTCATACGTTGCTCCCCAACGAAGACACCATTTATTTGGCCGATAGCAAAAATGCACCCTACGGATACAAAACCAAGGAAGAAATCATTGCTCTTTCCTTTAAAAACACCGAATTTCTGCTCAACCAAAATGCCAAACTCATCGTGGTCGCCTGTAATACGGCAACCACAAGTGCCATTGAGGAATTACGGGAAAAATATGACGTTCCGTTTATCGGAATTGAACATGCTCTAAAACCTGCTGCCCTGCAATCGAAAGTCCGAAAAGTGGGAGTGCTTGCCACCCAGCGAACCATCAACAGCGAACTATTTGCCAAAACCAGGGCTAATTTTCCGGAAGTTACTTTTGTGGAGCAAATCGGTTTTGAACTGGTTCAGCTGATTGAAGCAGGAAAAATGGAATCGGAGAAAATGGAAGAACTCCTCAAAGAATACCTCCGCCCGATGCTAAAAGCTCAGGTTGATTGTCTGGTTTTGGGCTGTACACACTATCCGTATCTGATTCCTCAAATCGAAAAACTGATTCCTCCAACCATTCAGATTATTGATTCGGGAAAAGCCGTGGCTCAACAAACCCAGAAAATTTTACAACAAAACAACCTGTTAAACCTTTCGGATAAAAAGGGGCAATCGGTTTTTTATACAAACGCAGATAAAACCGTATTACAGAATCTCATCGGGAAAGAGTCATTAGTTTTGAATTTTGAATTTTGAGTTATTGGTTGTTAACGTGAATTAAGGGTTGAAAATCTATTTCGTAAATAGTTGATTTACAGACCTCACAGGTTTTTAAAACCTGTGAGGTCTCGAACCCGAAAAATGTTTATAATGTAATTACTTCATAATCAAGAATTATTCTGATTCAACCCTTAATTCGCTTTATTAGTTATTGGTTGTTCTCGATACACTCCACTTCGTTTCGTTACTCGAACTGACGTACTGAAAACTGCGACTGAACACTGAACACTCAAAACTAAACACTCACATTATATTCTCTCAAAGCATCGTTCAGCGATGTTTTCAGGTCGGTTGACGGTTTTCTTTTTCCGATGATTAAAGCACAAGGCACCTGATAATTTCCTGCGGGAAATTCTTTGGTATAACTTCCGGGAATCACTACCGAACGGGCAGGCACGATACCTTTATATTCAACAGGTTCGCTTCCGGTAACATCAATGATTTTCGTCGAAGCCGTAAGCACCACATTGGCACCTAAAACCGCTTCTTTTTCCACCCGAACACCTTCAACAACTATGCTTCTCGAACCTAAGAAAGCGTTGTCTTCGATAATCACGGGAGCAGCCTGTAGCGGCTCCAACACGCCTCCGATGCCTACACCACCTGAGAGATGCACATTTTTACCGATTTGAGCACAGCTACCTACCGTTGCCCACGTATCGACCATAGTTCCTTCATCTACATAAGCTCCGATATTCACATAGCTTGGCATCAGAATCACTCCGCTTGAAATATAAGCTCCATGTCTTGCCACTGCATTGGGAACCACACGGATTCCTTTTTCTGCATAACCTCTTTTTAGGGGCATTTTGTCGTGATATTCAAAAATTCCTGCCTCCAGAGTTTCCATTTTCTGAATCGGGAAATACATCACTACCGCTTTTTTTACCCATTCGTTTACCTGCCAGCCGTTTTGGGTGGGTTCGGCTACACGAAGTTTTCCTGAATCTAACAATTCGATTACTTCTCTGATAGTATTTTGAGTTTCGGTTTGCTGTAATAAAGCTCTGTTTTCCCAAGCCTTTTCAATGATGTGTTGTAGTGGAGTCATTATTTTTAGTTTTTTGCAAAAGTAAGCCTAAAAAGTTCTACAAACAAAACAAGGAGCAAATAGCTCCTTGTGTAAGTTCAAATTAATATCTAACAATTATTAACCTTCTTGTTTTTTATATTTTTTTGAAAGCAGGTAAATTCCCGTTGTAGCACCTGCCATCAACAAATACAATAGTCCGAAATCTATGCTTGCCTCATCGTCTCCCGGAGGATTTGCCGGTGAAGGTGGTGGTGGCATAATCGGGTTATTTGTCGGGTTATTCAATGGGTTTGGAACTCCGTTTGCCTGTGTTTGTGCCTGAGCTATTATTCCCGTTAGGAACAAAACTACATATATTGAGTTTAAAATTTTACTTTTCATATCTATTCGTTTTAATGTTACAAATATATCGTTTTTTAGGAGAAACCTGTGGTTTACAAGATTAAATTTTTATTAACCATAAACCACAGGTTTATTTCTTCTGTTAATTCTGCACTTTTTTGGTTAACGTTTCACCCTCAGCATTAGTTATCTTCACAATCAAAACCTGATTGGCATCTATTCTGGCAATC
>JBAYSC010000166.1:0-5379 GCA_041676345.1 Flavobacteriaceae bacterium
CGGTCCTTATTTGACGAATGTCGGAAAACGACAAGCCGGTCGGGAATGGCATTTGTTGCATCTCTACAATCCGAGAATTGTTGTAAAAGAATCGGTAATGCCCGGTTATCCTTGGCTTTTTGTTGAAAAAAACGAAAGTGAACTTACCGATAATGACGTGGTAGTTCCCGTTCCTGAAAAATTTTCAAAAAATCCCGGAAAAAAAATTGTCGCTTCAGAAAAAGCACTACATCTGGTTGCTTACTTAATTTCACTAAAACAAGCAGACATCAATGGCGAACCCGAAACTCCGTTTATTCCGGCAATTAAAAAAGAAGTAACCGGAGCCGCTGCCACACCAACCGACCTTCCGGACGGAGCTACACTCTATGCTTCTACCTGTGCGGCTTGCCATCAGGCAGACGGTACGGGTTTGACAGGGGCTTTTCCTCCGTTAGCAGGAAGTCCTATTGTCAATGACGAAAATCCCGAAATGCTCATCAAAATCATCCTGCAAGGCTATGATGCCCGTCCGGAATATGGCGTGATGGTTGGCTTTGCCGATATGCTTACCGATGAAGAAATAGCTGCCATTGCTACCCACGAACGAAGCAGTTGGGGAAACAATGCTTCGGCAGTTTCAGCCGAAGAGGTAAAAAAAATAAGAGAATATATTCAAACATTAAATCAATAAAACTATGGAAAAGAGAGAAATCTGGTTGGAATCATTACTAACCGCAACACCACAGGAAGGAAGAGAATTGGCAATTAAAATGGCAAGAAAATCTATCGCAGCCATTCAGACAGACCCCGAAGTAAGAAAACAACTTCGCAACGATTATGCAAACGATACAAATCAGTTAATAAGTTCTGCCAATGTGATAGCTATCGAATTTCAAACGATTGCTCAGGCAAATAACTATTGGAAAACCAAAAGCGAATAAAATGAAACGGATTTTAATGCTACTATTTATTGTCGTGGCATTCTTCCCAAGTGGTTTATGGGCTTGTGAAGTATGCCAGAACAATCAGCCTAAAATATTGAAAAACATCACTCACGGAACAGGACCCCAAGGCAATACCGATTATATCATTATTTGGTCTGCAATTGTGATTGTGGCTGTTACACTGTTTTTGAGCATCAAATTTTTGGTGAGACCTAAAGAAGCTGCTCCCGGGCATATTAAAAACATCACAATGGAATAAAAAATAAAGCTATGGAAGACAACAGAATCATAAAAGTATTTTTAGACGATGACCCGGTGCCTTTTGCCGAATTTGCTCCGCCTGTGAAATTTGTATTGGATACTACAAAAATCCCTGACGGGAAACACACCCTCAAAATTGTTGCAAAATCTACAAAAAACATAGAGGGTATCAGAACTATTCCTTTTGAAATCAGAAATGGTCCGGCTATAGCCGTAGTGGGTTTAAAAGAAAATGAGGTGGTAAACGAGCAGATTCCCATCACCGTCAATGCCTATGGAAGCGAACGAAGAGACCGATTTGTCATAACCGGTTCAGAAACTCCAAAAGCTATTCCTGCCTGGGTATGGGCACTGCTGATAGCTTTTGTAGGATTTGCTCTTTTTTATCTGATTATGTATCTCAAACCCGATTTTTATAAATCGTTTGTTTAACCCTAAGACTAAAAAATATGATTGTAGTAAAATCTCCCACAGCTCTAATGGCAATATTTATCTGGATAGGTTTTGTCTGTGCTATCAGTTTTATGGAAGCCTGGCTGAAATTTACCGCTCCGGGTGTTACATTGCCTTTGGGTTTAGGAATCGGAAAAATCGTGTTTGGAGCTTTGAATAAGGTCGAATGGGTGTTGACTTTTGTTGTGTTTATCAATCTGTTTATTTCTCAAAAAAATGTATTCTCCCGCAAAAATACTGCTTTTTTTATTGCTGTGGCAGTGCTGCTCATTCAAACATTTTGGTTGTTACCTCTGTTGAATACACGAGCACAACTCTATATTGATGGAATAACAGCAGCCGATTCAAACTTGCATTTTTATTACGTAGGTGTCGAAGCAGTGAAAGTCATCAGTTTGCTGGTTTTCGGAATTTCACTTTTGAAGAAAAAATTTCAATAGAATAGGTTTGCATAATGGTAGAAGAACACTAAAAAGACGACATCTAACTTCGCTCACACATTTTATTTAGAATGATACTATATTATCCTTTAAAAATCCGTACCTTTGGCATTATTTTACATTAGTTTAAATTAACATAGATATGGAAGACACACAGACCGTACAAGGAGAAATAAAAAAAACAAAACCCAGAGTGCCTAAAATAGGCGAACTTATTGCAAAAACAAAATCTGTAATTCTCGCTACAGTAGATGCAGAAGGCAATCCCAACGCAAGCTATGCTCCGTATGCTCAGATTGATAACAGGTTTTATATTTTGGTTTCTTTTATGTCAAAACATACCAAAAACCTCAAAGATATCAGGAAAGTTTCGGTTATGTTTATAGAAGATGAAGCCGATACTAAACAAATATATGCCCGAGACCGACTCACTCTCGAAGTGTTGTGCAAAGAAATAAAACGAGAAACCCCCGAGTGGAAAGCCGGTGAAGAAAAACTAAAAGAAGCTCACGGAAAAGTTTTAGACGTTTTGATAGGTCTGAATGATTTTATAATGATAGAACTCACTACTTTGAAAGGTTCCTACGTGAACGGTTTTGGTAGTGCCTATTTTGTAAACGAAAATCTGGAAGCCATAGAGCACCGAAACGACGTAGCCCACGGAGCAACTGTAAAATAAAATTTATAGTGTGATAAAAATAAAACGGATATATGAGCCTGCTCTACCCCAAGACGGTTTTCGTATGTTGGTTGACAGGCTTTGGCCAAGGGGTATCAGTAAAGAAAAAGCTGCTCTTGACCAGTGGAACAAAGAGATTGCTCCTTCTGCCCCACTGCGAAAATGGTTTGCCCATAAACCCGAATTATTTGAAGCATTTACAGAAAAATATAAAAAAGAACTGCTCCAAAAGGAAGACGAACTTAGAAAAATAAAAAATATAGCCCGCTCAGGGAATCTCACGTTGCTCTATGCAGCCAAAGACCCAAAAATGAATAATGCTGCCATTTTACTGGAAGTATTACAACAAACTGAGTAGATTATGATTAAAAAACCCATAAAACGTCACGAAGCTTTGAAGCCTTTCAGCAGAGACCACCATCACGGATTGCTATTGTGTTGGAAAATCAGGGAAGGTTTTAAACGCAATATAGAACCCCAGCGAATAAAAAAATATACCGATTGGTTCTGGGAAACACATTTAGCCCAACATTTTCAGGAAGAGGAAAAAATACTTTTTCCTCTTCTCCCCCAAGAAAGCGATAAAATAAAAAAGGCTACCGCAGAGCACCGCAGGCTCAAACGCCTTTTTGAAAACACTACAGAAATCGTCAAATCGCTGAACCGCATCGAAGAAGAATTAGAAAGTCACATTCGGTTTGAGGAAAGAGATTTGTTTAACGAAATACAAAAAACAGCTACCACAGAGCAACTTCAACGTATAGAAAACCTGCACAAAGACAACTTTTGTGATAATTGGGTAGATGAATTTTGGAAAAATTAAAATTTATATTTGGTTTAGTTAGTTATCCTAACTATATTTGTTTCGGCAATAATGCCACAAAACAAATACATTTATACAAATGGCAAAATCAATTTTTTATCATGCAGGTTGTCCTGTTTGCCTGAGTGCAGAACACGACATCATTAACCTTGTGGGTTCAGACAACGTTGAAGTAGTACACATTGGCGAAGAACGAAGCAGAATCAGTGAAGCAGAAAAAGCAGGTGTAAAATCTGTCCCGGCTTTGGTAACTCCTACCGGAAATGTACTTCATATCAACTTCGGTGCTTCTATGGCCGATGTAAAAGGTTAAAAAATTTGCTCCACATAGTTAGGATAACTACCTTTGTGGAGCTTGTTTTGTTCAACTAAAAATTTAAAACCATGAAAGTAGCTGTTTGGGATACCTACGTACCAAAAAAAGACGGTAGTGTGATGCACTTCGACATTATCGTTCCTTCCGAAATAAAAGATACAAAAATCATTTATAACTATGGAAAGCAGTATCTGAAATCTAAAAGTCAAACAGGGGAACTCACTTCAAAAGAATGTCAGTTTTGTCATATTGAGACTGTTAAACCCGAATGGGAAAGCCAAATTAAAGAACAAGGTTATTTCATTTACGAAATGGAAAATTGCCAATGAGCCCCTCAGATTTTAATCTTTCGTTTCAAAACGAAAATACGGAAAGCAAAATTGTAGCTTCTTTAGAGAGAATAGCACAGGCTTTTCGTGTGTTGTTGTGGCAGGAAAGCAAAGAGTTTGCTTTGAGCCCTATTCAGGTGCAGGTGCTCATCTTTTTGCTCTATCACAGTGACGAAAAACGAAAAGTGAGCTACTTGGCAGACGAATTCAATATGACCAAAGCCACCATAAGTGACACGGTCAAAACATTGGAACAAAAAAACCTGATTGTAAAGCACTATGAGCCTCACGACACACGAAGCTATATCATTCATTTAACTCCAAAAGGAGAAGAAATCGCATCTAAAACCTCCTTGTTTACTCAAGAAATCTGTACTCCTATTGATAAGCTTCACCCAAATGACAAAACAAACCTGCTTTTGAGTCTGTTTGACATTATCAGGCATTTGAACAAAGCTGGTGTCATCAACATTCAACGGATGTGTATAAACTGCTCCTATTATCAAACTTCGGAAGCAGGGCAAACTCATTTTTGTGGCCTGCTCAACCAAAATCTCCAAACCTCTGATTTACGGATTGACTGTCCTGAGCACAAAGTGAAAGCATAAAAAAACAAAGCCGTTTCAAAAATTTGAAACGGCTTTATTAACATATAAATTTTATGGTTTATTGTGTCTGGAATACATCCGGCCAAGCTTCACCACCTTCTCTATAAAGAGTTACGTGTCCCCAATCACCCCAAGTGTTTATAAAATGCAATTCCATTGTATTTCCTACACAACTGTTGATGGTATAAATATAGGTATCTCCATACTGATCCGGCTCTAATACGTCGAATGCATCACACACCCACTGGATTTTTTTAGCCGGAGCATCATAACCTACAGCAGGGAACAAACCGAAAGTAAGGTCAGAGTTAGTATATATTCCTGAGCTTACATTATCAGTCGTCCAAGTAACAGTACCTGAGGTAGTGAAATCAGGATAAGGGGTTCCTCCTCCTGCTCCGTCACCTAAAAACACATTATACAAAACATAGTCATGAACTCCTGACAAATCATCTTCTGTAGGGCATACTCTGTAAATAGCCATTGATACTGAATTGTTGTTTGGGTCAATCTGAGCTCCTTCAACACTGTCTAAGTTAAGCAC
>JBAYSC010000167.1:0-5379 GCA_041676345.1 Flavobacteriaceae bacterium
AAAACCACAATAGCATAAGCCCCAACCACTTGATTCAGAGCTATCTGGACAGCTTTACCAAGTTTAACATCATTTTGTTTCTGAACGTCCTCAATCAAATTGATAAGTACCTCAGTATCGGTATCTGATTGAAAAGTATAACCTCTTTTGATGAGTTCTTTTTTCAACGGCTCATAATTTTCGATAATTCCGTTGTGAACAATCACCAGATTTCCGGAATTAGAAAAATGAGGATGCGAATTCACATCGTTCGGAACTCCGTGGGTAGCCCAACGGGTATGCCCGATTCCGATATTTCCGTCAAGGGAAATTTCGGCTTGAGCTTTTTCATGTAAATCTGCTACTTTTCCTTTGGTTTTTGAAAGGTTCAGACCGTCATTATACAATACAACACCAGCACTGTCATAACCTCTGTACTCCAATCGCTGTAATCCTTTGATGATAACCGGATAGGCCTTTTTCGGCCCGATATATCCAACAATTCCACACATAATTTTAAATTTTTTAAGGTTTGGTATAAAGAATTTCTAATTTTAGTTTTTTTACCTCGTCTGTGGTGTTGTTTCCGTAAAGAACCGTTCCGAAAGGGTTCATTACAGAGGCAAACGGCACAAAGCGATAAGGCGAATCATCCGGAAGCGAAACTCCGTCTTTCAATGCAGCAGGAGCTATAATATCTATAGTTTCTGTTACAGAAATTCCGAGTTTTACATTTTTGGGTTCTTCGTCCAAAAGTAAAGATTTTATGTGTTGTGTAAGTCTGATTTTATATTTTGTTCCTTTTCCGTCTGAATCGGTCTCGAGGATACCTCCGTGAATGTATTTTTTGAATTTCGGATAGCCTGACAAGGTGGTTTGATCGTTCCAGTAATCTAAAATAGGGATATTTCTTTCTGCATCAAAGATATAAATTCGCTGTGGCACAAAGGTGTTATTATCCATCTGGGTTTTGTCGATATAAAAAACGAGGTTGGCTTCGTTAATGAGCCAGCTTTCCTGTTCTGCCTGAGTTCTCAGAGCTTCCAGTTCGTCAGAAATTCCGTTTGCATCTGAGTCTGTATCGTTGAAAATATCAATATAAGCAACCGAGCCCTCTCCTCCTTTGATATAGAGTTTTTCATCACCTTCAACCGGATTGGCAGCAGTCAGAGCAGCCAAATAGTTGCCAAAATATTGATTGTCCATAAGGCTTACCGTATTGCCTGTCAGGTTTAATATGATTGTTCCTTCTTCATCTTCCTCTCCGCTAACAGGCGTGGTATAGGTAATGGTTATTTCTCCTTTCGAAAAGTCAAGTTGGGCAAGGTGATTGCCAAGACCGAGGTCTTCCACCTGAAAATACAACCCTTTAAAATAGTTTTTAAACGTATTGTTGTTATCCATTTGCCCGGCAGGAGCATTGAATATTTTCTGTTGGAAAAAAGCCGTGTTGAGCTGTAGTACCATTCGTGGCTCTATGCGTTCTTTGATAACTTCTTCGCCTTCATCGTTGGTTTCATAAATTTTAATTTCGGAAGGATCAAAGAAAAACTGGTCATTTTGAGCTGTGTTTTCGGAGTCATTCAGGCGATTCCCGATTTTTGCTCCGTCAATGGCAGCATTCATATCCGAATAATATTTTTGAGACTCTTCAAAGTTGGTTTCAGGGTCGAAATCTCTCAGATAATAGCCCGATTCATATACACTTAGTCTGAATTTTCCGTTGGTGCTGCTGACAAGAGAATCCAACGTATAGGTTCGGTTGCCATCACCGTCTGTTTCTTTGAGTTTACTGAAATAAGGAACGGTAAGCTCTACTTTGGTTACCGTAGCATTCACAATATCTGCCACAGGATTACTACCCGAAACAAACTCAAGCTGGGTAACAAAATTCATCACCGTTTTCCCGAAAACAGGATTATTTATAACTCCCAGACCGTTTATAGGCAGGTTGTTGCTCTGAACGGCTCCGGCTGTTCGGTTATAGGCAGCTATATTCTGCACGGTATAGGAAGTAATATTCAAATTGTCATTCCCAACGATTTCTGCTCCTGTGGAATTAAAATCATCATCACAAGACCACAAAAACCCAACTAAAAACAAGGGTAGTAACTTCTTTAAAAAAGCTCTTTTCATTCAATAAAGTGTTTTTTGTTACAAAATCTTATTTTTATAAAAATCCAAATAAGACTGAGCATACTTTTCTTTCGGGGCGAAAGGTAAGAAAGGTTTTCCGGTTGATTTTATAAAATCTGTTAAATCTTTGGGTAATTTTTTAGACGCAAAAACCACTCCATCTGAATTTTCGATAGCTATTTTAACCAGATTTTCGCAACAAGGCGATTCGAGCGCTGCGATGGCCTCTTCGGGAATTTTATCAAACAGGAGTTTTTCGGGTAAATCTTTTGATAATTCGCCCTCAAAAGTCTGATTATAAACCGAAGTAACCACTTTTGTATCTTCAAAGAGTTTTTCGCTGGCATAATAATATTTCATATAAAGCGGAAGCAGATAAGAAAGCCAACCGTGAACGTGAATAATATCGGGAATCCAGTTGAGTTTTTTGATGGTTTCTATAACGCCTTTGGCAAAAAATATGGCTCTTTCGTCATTGTCTTCAAACAAATTCCCTTCTTCATCTTCAAAAGCGGCTTTTCGTTTGAAGTATTCGTCATTGTCAATAAAATACACCTGAATTCTCTCTTTTGGAATAGAAGCTACCTTGATAATCAAAGGCATATCAATATCGTTGACCACCAAATTCATTCCCGAAAGCCTGATAACCTCGTGCAACTGATGTCTTCTTTCGTTGATATTTCCGTAGCGGGGCATAAAAATCCTGATTTGCCCGCCATTGTCATTTACCATTTTCGGGACATCATAAGAAGCCAAAGAAATCTCGTTTTCTGCCAAATAGGGCACTACTTCACTTGATACATACAGTATTCTCTTCTCTTCCATAAAATTTTTTACTTAAACCAAAATCAGAATAGTGTGCAAAGTTACAAAAAATTATGCAATTTTAAATGAAAGTACTAAGTTTGCACCCTCATTTAAACCGTTTGTATGTTTATTTACACCAACCAAATTGCTCTGAAAACCCGTTTGCAGACTTTTTTAAACAAAAAAAAGAAGATTGGTTTTGTGCCTACTATGGGGGCTTTGCATCAGGGACATCTGTCTTTAATGGCGAAATCACTGCAACAGAACCGCATCACGGTAGTCAGTATTTTTGTGAATCCGACTCAGTTTAATAACAAGGAAGATCTGGAAAAATACCCGAGAGATTTAAAGGCTGATGTGGAAAAAATTAAAAAATTAAGTCAGAAAATAATAATTTATTCTCCTTCCGCTGAGGACATTTACGGAAAAAACATTGTTTCGGAAGCTTTTGATTATGAGGGTCTGGAAAATCGAATGGAAGGAGCGTTCCGCCCCGGGCATTTTGACGGAGTGGGAACTATCGTGAAAAAATTGTTTGAAATCGTACAGCCTACAAGAGCTTATTTCGGAGAAAAAGACTATCAGCAGACTCTTATCGTAAAGAAAATGGTGGAAAAACTCAACCTGCCCGTAAAAATCGTGGTTTGCCCCATACTCCGTGAAGAAAATGGTCTGGCAATGAGTTCCCGAAACGAAAGACTTTCACAAGAAGAACGAGAACAGGCAGGACTTATTTACAAGACACTCCTAAAGACAAAAACGATGTTTGAAACCCGCTCACATCGCAAGATTTATGCCTATGTTGAGCGAACTTTCAAAAAACAAAAAATGATGGAGCTGGAATATTTTGTTATTGCAGACAGCAAAACCCTAAAACCGATTATTAAGCGATTTAAAAGCAAGGAATATCGGGCTTTTATAGCAGTAAATATAGGAAAAGTGAGGCTGATAGATACAATTTCACTAAAATAACATTACCTTTGTGCCCATGAAAATTGAAGTTGTAAAATCAAAAATTCACAGGGTTTCTGTAACCGGAGCAGACCTGAATTATATTGGCAGTATCACTATTGACGAGACTTTGATGGAAGCTGCCAACCTGATTGAAGGCGAAAAAGTTTCGATTGTAAACGTCAACAACGGAGAACGTTTGGAAACCTACGTCATTAAAGGAAATCGCAATAGTGGTGAAATTACACTAAACGGACCGGCTGCCCGAAAAGTACAAAAAGGAGATATCATTATCATTATTTCCTATGGGATTCTGGATTTTGAAGAGGCAAAAACCTTCCGTCCTTCGATTATTTTCCCTGACGAAAAAACCAACACCCTAAAATAGTTGTGAACAAGACTATCAAAAAATGGCTTTCCGTTTTAATTCCCCTTTTGTTGGGAATTTTTTTTGTAGTCTATGCCTATAATCAATTTTCCCCACAGCAACTTGCCCAAATCAAAGAATATTTCAAAAGTGCCGATTACTCCTATATATATATGTCGATTGGTTTTGGTTTTGTAGGAGCTTTTGCAAGAGCTTATCGCTGGAAATTCACCTTGCAGCATCTGGGTTATAACGTTCCTTTTAAAAATCAGTTTTTTGCCGTAAACATAGGCTATCTGATGAATATGTTTATTCCCCGTTCGGGTGAAATTTCAAGGGCTGTGGTGCTTACAAAATACAACAATGTGCCATTTGATAAAGGTTTTGGGACTATCGTAGCCGAACGTGTGGTGGATTTGATTTTGCTGGCTCTATGTGTCGGGTTGGTTTTCTTTTTGCAGTTTGATGTAGTAAAAACCTTTGTATTAGACCACATTCCAAGAGAAAAAGCATTTTTTGTTGTGATAGTACTTTTAGTCTTAGGATTGGTTTCAGTTTGGGCATATAAATATTCCAAAATAAAATTCATTCAAGTTTTAAAACAAAAACTTTCCGGGTTGAAAGAAGGGATTTTCAGTGTGATTCAGATGAAACACAAAGGAATCTTTTTGCTGCTTACGGTTTTGATTTGGACTTCTTATATAATGATGTTCTACATCTCTATTTTTGCTTTTGAAGAAACCTCAACACTTGGTTTTGAAGCAGTTATCACCACCTTTGTCGTAGGGAGTATTGCCATTGCTTTTACCAACAATGGTTTGGGTTCGTATCCTTTTTTAGTAGCTGAAATTTTACTTTTTTACGGAATTGCAGCCACCACAGGCACAGCTTTCGGCTGGATTGTCTGGAGTTCACAAGCACTTTTCACTATTTTCTTAGGCGTGACTTCTCTGATGTTGCTTCCCGTTTTCAATACGAAAAAATAAGAGCCTGTTTAAATTTATATTGTGAGAATGTTTATAGCTTATTTTTGAGCGAAACAAGGCATATTTTATTGAGATAGCGGTGTTCTATCTCAAGAAAATATAACGAAGTTGTAGCCAAAAAGAAGCATAAACAAATTATTAGATAAATTTTAA
>JBAYSC010000168.1:0-5348 GCA_041676345.1 Flavobacteriaceae bacterium
GGAGTAGCTCTTGTTGCAGATATAAATCATAGAGCAGCTCTTAGAGGATGTGTGAGAGCTTTAAATGCGTGTATGAGGAACTGTGGATAAATAATTTAACTTCAATAAATATGAAAATATTAAAAACAGTAAAAACTAATTTTATAAGTATTTATTTATTTATTTTAACATTGATAGTTCTGCTTTTTCCTCAATTTGGAGAAAATATACTTTATGTAGGCTCTAAAAGTATCTGGTTAGTCCTATCTTTAATTGTATTAGGAGTAATTATTGATTTTTTATTGAATAGACAGAAATATAATCAAAGACCTCATTTATTTAATATTGTTATATTTATAATCTTGATTTTAATTTTAGTATATCAGTTTAAAGATATAATTTAGTAAAAATAGATTATACAAAAAAACACCTCCTTGAATTAAGGGGGTGTTTTTGTTTATAACTAATTTCCTTAAGCCGAAGCCGTCTGAGCTTCTTTGTCGATTTTTTTGATAAGTCCTTGCAGCACATTTCCAGGTCCTGCCTCAATAAATTCTTTGGCTCCGTCTGCAATCATTTGCTGAACGGATTGTGTCCATTTTACGGGAGCAGTAAGCTGAATAATCAGGTTTTTCTTAATTTCCGAAGGGTCAGACACAGCCGTTGCGGTTACGTTCTGATAAACCGGACAAATAGGGTTTGAAAAATGAGTATTTTCGATAGCCTGAGCCAGTTCCTCACGGGCAGGTTCCATCATCGGAGAGTGGAAAGCACCACCCACAGGAAGCAATAAAGCTCTTTTGGCACCTCTTTCTTTGAGAAGTTCACACGCTTTTTCAACAGCTGATGTTTCACCCGAAATCACGAGCTGACCGGGGCAATTATAGTTGGCTGCTACGACAATTCCGTCAACTGAGGCACAAACTTCTTCTACAATATGGTCGTCTAATCCTAAAACAGCAGCCATAGTCGAAGGAGCAAGTTCACAGGCTTTTTGCATTGCCATAGCCCTTTGAGAAACCAATTTCAATCCGTCTTTAAACGACAGGGTTTGGTTGGCAACCAAAGCCGAAAATTCTCCCAGAGAATGCCCTGCCACCATATCGGGTTGAAAACTATCACCCAAGGTTTTGGCTAAAATAACCGAATGTAAAAAAACAGCCGGTTGGGTAACTTTGGTTTGTTTCAGTTCATCGGCTGTGCCTTCAAACATAATATCTGTGATTCTGAAACCCAGAATTTCGTTAGCTTTTTCAAATAATTCTTTGGCTAAAGGGGAATTTTCATAAAGGTCTTTTCCCATTCCTGTAAATTGAGCTCCCTGACCGGGAAAAACGTATGCTTTCATATTTTTGTTGTAATTTAGTCGTTCGTAAAAAGAAACAAAGATACTACTTTTCTTAAATTTCAAAATATGAAGGCTGATTCTATATCCATACAACAAATCCACTATACGGAAACCTATCCGATAAGGCAAGTTATCCTTCGCCCCGGACGACCTTTAGAAACCTGCTTTTTTCAAGGTGACGAACTCGAAACTACTTTTCATTTCGGACTTTTCTCGGAAGCTAAATTAGTAGGAATTATTTCGCTTTTCAAGAACAATTCCCCTCTTTTCCCGTATGAAAATCAATATCAAATCAGGGGAATGGCGGTGTTGGAAGAATACCAAAAATATGGCTTCGGAAAACAGTTAGTAGCTCATTCCGAAGCGTTTTTAAAAGAAAAAAACACTGAGCTCATCTGGTTTAATGCCCGTGAGATTGCAGTGAATTTCTACAAAAAATCAGGCTATGAAATCATAGGGAAAGCCTTTGAAATTCCCGATGTGGGAGTGCATTATGTAATGTGGAAGCAGGGCTAACAGCCTGAACACTGCCAGCTGAACACTGTCAACTTTTTTATATCTTTGCACGATTTTAATTTTTACTGAAAATGACCAAATCCAAATCGGGTTTTTCCAAACTTTCCAAAGACGAAAAAATACAGTGGATTTTATCTGAATATTTCTCAGGAAATCCTCGTGCCGAAAAGACACTCAAACAATATTGGAATGATAACGAATCATTACAAAAGCTGCACGATGATTTTATCGAAAACACATTATCAAACTTTTATTTACCGTTTGCCGTAGCTCCGAATTTTCGGATTAACGGAAAATACTACACAGTTCCGATGGTGATTGAAGAGAGTTCCGTAGTAGCAGCAGCCTCAAAAGCAGCTAAGTTTTGGTCAAAAAGAGGAGGTTTCACCACTACTGTTTTAGGAACCGAAAAAATTGGACAAGTACACTTTATATATAAAGGAGATAAACAAAAACTGATTTCTTTTTTTGAAACTATACAACCAAAGTTCTACGAAAACACCCAATCCATCACTGCCAATATGCAGAAAAGGGGAGGAGGCATCACTTCGATAACCCTTGTGGATAAGACTTCGGAAATGGAAGATTATTTCCAGCTTCATACGATTTTTGAAACCAAAGACAGTATGGGGGCTAATTTCATCAACTCTTGTCTGGAAGAATTTGCCAAAACCCTGAAAGAAGAAGCTCAGCACTATATTTCTTTTTCGGAAGACGAAAAAAATATAGAGGTGATCATGAGCATACTTTCGAATTATGTTCCGAATTGTGTGGTTCGGGCTGAGGTTTCCTGCAAAGTAGAAGAGTTACACGAAGACGAAAGCTATGCCAGACGTTTTGTTCAGGCGGTTCAGATAGCACAGTTGGAGCCTTATCGAGCCGTTACTCACAACAAGGGAATCATGAACGGAATTGATGCTGTGGTTTTAGCAACCGGAAACGATTTTAGAGCCGTAGAAGCAGGTGTTCATGCTTATGCCAGTCGTAACGGGAAATATGCAAGTCTTTCATCTGCTGAAATTAAGGACGGAATTTTCAGGTTCTGGCTCGATGTTCCGTTGGCTTTAGGAACAGTAGGCGGACTCACCTCACTACATCCTTTGGTTAAATTTTCGCTCGAAATGTTGGGCAACCCAAGTGCTCAGCAGTTGATGCAAATTGTGGCAGCAGCCGGTTTGGCTCAGAATTTTGCAGCACTAAATTCGCTTACCACAACAGGAATCCAGCAAGGACACATGAAAATGCACCTGATGAATATACTAAATCAACTCGAAGCAACTGATGAAGAAAAGCGATTGACAACACTTCGTTTTCACGGACGACCCATTTCGCATAGTGCTGTGGTAGATTTCGTAGAAAATCTTCGTTTGAGAAAAGAACAAATTTGATTCTCAACGGATTAAAATCTGAAATATTTTAAAGCCTTTTATTGCAGATTAGAAAAATAAGATTACCTTTGCACCTTGTTTGAGAAGGTCTCAAATAATTGCATAATAATCATTTAAATAATATTAGAATGTATTTAACTAAAGAAGTAAAAGCAGAAATTTTCGCTAAACACGGAGGTGCTGCTACAAACACAGGTTCTGCTGAGGGGCAGATTGCACTTTTCACTTTCAGAATCAATCACCTGACAGAACACTTGAAAAAAAACCGTCACGATTACAACACAGAGCGTGCTCTTGTGATGTTGGTAGGTAAAAGAAGAAGTCTTCTTGACTACTTAAAGAAAACCGAAATCAACAGATATCGTGAGATTATTAAAGAATTAAATATCAGAAAATAATCATTAAGGGGGCTTTGTGCCCCTTTTTGTTTACAAAAAAAATCTCCCGAAACTTTTCGGGTGAGGCTAAAAAAAGTTTTGGTTTTTCATTGGGTTTCAAACAACTACACAACAACACAACGACCTAAATGTTTAACTTTATTATTTAAAAACTTATGGTTCCTAATGTAACCCAAGAAACCATCACTTTACAAGATGGGAGAACGATTACTATCGAAACAGGAAAATTAGCAAAACAAGCTGATGGTTCGGTAGTTGTAAGAATGGGAGATTGTATGCTCCTTGCTACGGCTGTGGCAAACAAAACAGCCAATCCCGGAGTGGATTTCCTTCCCCTTACGGTTGATTATCGTGAAAAATTTGCAGCAGCAGGCCGTTTTCCGGGAGGATTTTTCAAAAGAGAAGCCCGTCCGAGCGATAGCGAAGTGCTGACAATGCGTTTGGTGGATAGAGTGCTTCGTCCGCTTTTTCCTGATGATTATCACTGTGAGGTTCAGGTGATGATTCAGATGATGTCATTTGACGAAAATGTAATGCCCGATGCCTTGGCAGGATTGGCTGCTTCGGCTGCACTTGCCGTTTCGGACATTCCGTTTTACAACTACATTTCAGAGGTGAGAGTAGGTCGTGTAAACGGAGAGCTTATCATCAACCCGACCAAAGCACAATTAGAGGAATCTGACATCGATATGATGATTGGAGCTTCTAAAGATTCTGTGGCTATGGTGGAAGGAGAGATGAAAGAAATCTCTGAAAAAGAAATGGTGGAGGCCATTAAATTTGCTCATCAGGCTATCATCGCTCAAATCGAAGCTCAGGAAAAAATGAGAGCTGCTTTAGGGCTTTCATACAGAGAATATGAGCCTGAGAAAAACGATGAGCAGGTAAAATCAAAAGTATTTGGGGCTGCTTATGACAAGGCTTTTGCTTTGGCATCTGAAGCCAGTGCCAAACACGAAAGAAGCGAAAAATTTGCCCTTTTGGAAGAAGAAGTAAAGGCTCTTTTCTCGGAAGAAGAATTAGAAGAAAACGGAGATTTGGTTGCCAAATATTTCCACGATGTGCAAAAAGAAGCCGTTAGAAACGTAATCCTTGAAAAAGGAATTCGCCTTGACGGAAGAAAAACTACTGAAATCAGACCGATTTGGTGTGAAGTAGATTATCTGCCTTCAACACACGGTTCGGCTCTTTTTACAAGAGGAGAAACTCAGGCTTTGGCAACGGTTACCCTTGGTACTTCCAGAGAAGCCAATATTATTGATTTACCGAGTGAGCAGGGAGAAGAAAGATTTTATCTTCATTATAACTTCCCTCCATTCTCAACCGGAGAGGCAAGACCACTTCGTGGAACTTCCCGTAGAGAAGTAGGACACGGAAATCTGGCTCAAAGAGCTTTAAAAAATATGATTCCGCAAGAAAATCCATACACTATCCGAATCGTGTCTGAAGTATTGGAGTCAAACGGTTCGTCATCAATGGCAACGGTTTGTGCGGGAACTATGGCACTTATGGATGCTGGTATTCAAATCAAAAAACCGGTTTCGGGAATTGCGATGGGATTGATTACAGACGGAAACCGTTTTGCTGTTCTTTCGGATATTTTGGGAGATGAAGACCACTTGGGAGATATGGATTTCAAAGTAACCGGAACAAAAGACGGAATCACTGCTTGCCAGATGGATATCAAAATTGACGGACTTCGTTATGATATTATGGAAC
>JBAYSC010000169.1:0-5309 GCA_041676345.1 Flavobacteriaceae bacterium
AATCCACTTTGAGTTTGACAAGAGCCACATCACCCAACAGGGAGCTGTTGAGCTTGACAAATTGGTAAAAGTGATGAACGACCACCCTGAAATGGTGATTTTCGTAAAAGCCCATACCGATACTAAAGGTAGCGACAACTACAACCAAAGATTATCAGAGCAACGGGCTCAATCTACGGTTCAGTACGTGATCTCAAAAGGCATCAGTCAGGACAGAATCACCGGTAAAGGCTTCGGAGAAAGCGAACCAAAAGTTGACTGCAAAGACAATTGCACCGAAGAAGAAGATGCACAAAACAGACGCTCTGAGTTTGTGGTTGTGAAGAAGTAAGCTTCGAATAAATTTAAACCAAAAACCCTGTCAGAAAACTCTGACAGGGTTTTTTGGGTTTTGCAGATAACCACCAAATTTAAACTTTAACAAATATTTAAAAGTGGAGTATCAAAATAAGCACTACATTTGTATATACAAATATTAAACAATAATAACTTTTTAAAAACAAAAACTATGGCAACATTTATAGTTGACTCGGCACATTCCGAGATTGGATTCAAAGTAAAACACATGATGTTTACGAATGTTTCAGGAAAAATTGATATGTACAACGCTTCGATTGAAGCCGAAAATGATGATTTGGACAATGCGAAAATTCAGTTTGAAGGCGATGCCTCTTCCATTTCTACCGGAAGTACAGACAGAGACAACCACCTGAAAAGTGGAGATTTCTTCGATGTAGAAAATTTCCCGAAAATCACATTTACCTCCACTTCTTTTGACAAAAACGGAAAACTCACGGGAGACCTTACCATTCGTGGAGTTTCTAAACCTGTTACCCTTGATGTAGAGTTTGGTGGAACCGCAAAAGACCCTTGGGGAAATACCAAATTAGGACTCACTCTTACCGGAAAAGTAAACCGTAAAGATTGGGGACTTAACTGGAACTCCGCTCTTGAAACAGGAGGTGTTTTGGTTGGTGAAGAGGTGAAATTCAATATTGAACTCCAGTTTGCAAAACAGTAATTGAAGTACGATTTTTTTATAAAAATCCGTATCGTTATAATGATGATACGGATTTTTTGTTATGTTTGTATAAAAGACAGGAGTATGAAACAATTGTTATGGTGTGTTATGCTTTTCTTTTTCGGGTTTTCGGCCTTTGGTCAAGAGATGGAAGAAAAGAATCATCACGAAATCAAATGGAATGCTTTGTATGCTACTATAGGTGCTGTTTCTTTGGAATATGAGTATCTATTTGACGATAATATGTCGGTCGGGGCTTTGACTTTTCTTTCGCTTACAAGCTCCGAAAATTCTGAAATCAGAAGTATGGGAGGGCTGTTTTTCCGAACTTATCTGGGCAAGAAAAGAGCCAACGGATTTTTTATTGATGTGAGTTCGGCTATTGCTCATATAAAAAAGGAAACAACGGTTCAGTATTCTAATAACCATATTGGCTTAGGTCTGGCCTTAGGCGGAAAATTCTTACTAAAAAATGACTTTACGATAGAAGGCTTTTTCGGTGGAGGGCTTTTTAGCAACAGCAAATCTGATAGAGCTATAGGATTTCCGGATATTTATCATAGAGTCGGGCTATCTGTGGGTAAAAGATTCTAAAAGTCGTTTCTCTTTTCTCTGAAAAACTCAGCGATTAAACAAAATTTCGTAATTTCGCAGACTTAAATAGCAGAGGAACAATAATGAACAAGAGATTTACTGAATACAAAGGGCTTGACTTGCCTGTTGTAGCTGATGAAATTCTAAAATATTGGAAAGAAAACGATATTTTCCAAAAAAGTATCGAAACCCGTGAAGGGAAAACGCCTTATATTTTCTTTGAAGGACCTCCGTCTGCCAACGGACTTCCGGGGATTCATCACGTAATGGCTCGTGCTATCAAAGATATTTTTTGTCGTTATAAAACCCAAAAAGGCTTTCAGGTAAAACGCAAAGCCGGATGGGACACACACGGACTTCCTGTCGAACTCGGAACCGAAAAAGAACTCGGAATCACCAAAGAAGACATTGGAGTTAAAATTTCGGTTGAGGAATATAACGAAGCCTGTAAAAGAACCGTAATGCGTTATACCGACGTGTGGAATGACCTTACCGAAAAAATGGGTTATTGGGTAGATATGGAAAATCCGTACATTACCTACAAATCCAAATATATGGAATCGGTTTGGTGGTTGTTGAAACAGATTTACGATAAAAATTTGTTGTATAAAGGCTACACGATTCAACCCTATTCACCAAAAGCAGGAACGGGATTGTCTTCTCACGAACTCAATCAACCCGGAACGTATAGAGATGTTACCGATACTACAGTTGTGGCTCAATTCAAAACGAAAAACGAAACACTTCCGAACTTTTTACAAGGTTTTGGAGAAGTGCATTTCTTGGCTTGGACAACTACTCCCTGGACATTGCCAAGTAATACTGCTTTAACTGTAGGGCCAAATATTGATTATGTTTTAGTAAAATCATTTAACCAATATACATCGGAGAAAATAAATGTAGTATTAGCTAAAAATCTAATTAACAAAGTTTTTAGCGGAAAATTTCTAGATATTAAAAATGACACAAGACTTGTTAGTGTTTTAAACAACTCAACTAATCTTGAAGAATTTTATGAAGGCTTAAATGAAGAGATTGCAGAGCTTAAAAAAGCTATAATTGATTCCAAAAATAATCCCGAAAAAAGCGAATTTTTTGGATTTGAAAGTAGACTCAAAAAATTAGAAGAAATACAAGCGAAGAAAATTGTACCTTATACAAACCCTAATTTTATAGAGTTTAAAGGAAAAGATTTAGTTGGAATAAAATACGAACAACTTATTCCGGTTGCACTTCCGTACCAAACTCCTGAAAATGCTTTTCGGGTAATTTCGGGTGATTTCGTAACGACCGAAGACGGAACAGGAATCGTACATACAGCACCGACATTTGGTGCAGATGATGCTAAAGTGGCTAAAGAAGCAACTCCTGAAGTGCCTCCGATGCTGGTTTTGGACAAAGACGGCAATGCTGTTCCGCTTGTAAATCTTCAGGGAAAATTCATTGACGGATTGGGAGATTTATCAGGAAAATACGTTAAAAACGAATATTATCTTGACGGAGAAGCTCCCGAAAAATCGGTAGATGTAGAAATTGCTATTCGTCTGAAAGAAGAAAACAAAGCCTTTAAGGTCGAAAAATACGTTCACAGTTACCCACATTGTTGGAGAACGGACAAACCGATTTTGTATTATCCGTTGGATTCTTGGTTTATCAAAGTTACGGAAGTCAAAGACCGAATGTTTGAGCTTAACGAAACCATCAATTGGAAGCCTAAAGCAACCGGAGAAGGGCGTTTCGGGAACTGGCTTAAAAATGCGAATGATTGGAATTTATCCCGTTCGAGATATTGGGGAATTCCGCTTCCGATTTGGAGAACCGAAGACAAAACCGAGGAAATCTGTATCGGTTCTGTTGAAGAATTATATAATGAAATTGAGAAATCCGTTAAATTCGGATTGATGAACGAAAATCCGTTCAAAGATTTTGTAGTCGGAGATTTATCCGAAGAAAACTACGACTTGATTGACCTGCACAAAAACGTAGTTGACAAAATCGTTTTGGTTTCTTCAAAAGGACTTCCGATGAACAGAGAAACTGATTTGATTGATGTTTGGTTTGATAGTGGAGCAATGCCTTATGCACAATGGCACTATCCTTTCAGCCTCCCCCCAGCCCCCTCCAAAGGAGGGGGAGGTAGCTTCGGTTATCAAACAGCAGACAAGTTCAATTACGAACTTTTGAAAGAAAACTCTCATAGAAACAAGAATAACCCCACAGAAACCGAAAAAATTATGTGGGAACTCCTTAAAGGAAAACAGCTTGAGGGATATAAATTCAGAAGGCAACACATTATAGATAATTATATTGTTGATTTTGTTTGTTTGTCACGACGATTAGTTGTTGAAATTGACGGAGGATATCATAATGACCCTCAAGTCAAAGAAAATGATAAAATAAGAGAAGATTTTCTCAAAAAAATAGGATATGAAGTGCTTCGATTTTCTAATGATGAAGTGCTACAAAATATAGATGATGTTTTAGACAAAATTGTTCAGGTGCTCGAAAAGCCCCCTTTGGGGGTTTGGGGGCAGGCAGATTTCATTGCGGAAGGAGTTGACCAGACGAGAGGTTGGTTTTATACTTTACACGCTATTGGTGTTTTGGTATTCGACCGAATTACGTACAAAAACGTAGTCTCTAACGGATTGGTTTTAGATAAAAACGGACAAAAAATGTCCAAGCGTTTGGGTAATGCGGTTGACCCGTTCACGACCTTGTCAGAATATGGTGCTGATGCTACCCGTTGGTATATGATTTCGAATGCGAATCCGTGGGACAATCTGAAATTCGATATTGAGGGAGTAGCAGAAGTTCGTAGAAAATTCTTCGGAACACTATATAATACGTATTCGTTTTTCGCTTTGTATGCCAATATTGACGGATTCAACTATTCCGAAAATGAAGTGCCACTAACTGAAAGACCTGAAATTGACCGTTGGATTTTATCAGAACTCAATTCGCTTATAAAATTCGTTGATGAATCCTATAACGATTATGAACCGACCAAAGCCACTCGTGCTATTTCGGATTTTGTACAGGAAAATTTGAGTAATTGGTACGTAAGATTGTGTAGAAGACGTTTCTGGAAAGGCGACTATTCTACGGATAAAATTTCGGCTTATCAGACCTTATATACTTGTTTGGAGGCGGTAGCAAAATTAATTGCTCCGGTTGCTCCGTTTTATGCAGAGAAACTTTACAAAGACTTAAACACGGTTACAGAAAAAGAAACCTTCGAAAGTGTACATTTGTCCGATTTTCCGAAAAGCGATGAAAGTGCTATTGACAAAGCCTTAGAAAGACGTATGCAAAATGCTCAGACGATTTCTTCGCTGGTGCTTTCGCTTCGTAAAAAAGAAATGATAAAAGTACGTCAGCCGTTGCAAAAAGTGATGATTCCTGTTTTAGACGAAAGTCAGAAACAAGACATCAAAATGGTTGAAGATTTGATTAAAGCAGAGGTAAATGTCAAGGAAATCGAGCTTTTAGACGATGCTTCGGGAGTGTTGGTAAAGCAGATTAAACCGAATTTCAAGGCTTTAGGACCTCGTTTCGGGAAAGATATGGGGTTGATTTCCAAAGCCATTCAAGCCTTTACTCAGGAACAAATCAACGAATTAGAGAAAAAAGGTGAAATTTCTTTAGGAATATCAGAAAATAGTATTATCTTGTCAAGCCAAGAAGTAGAGAT
>JBAYSC010000170.1:0-5282 GCA_041676345.1 Flavobacteriaceae bacterium
AACAAAAACAAAAATCACTCAAATAGATGAGCTTCTGACGGAGTATCTCAAGCGTTCTTAGACATAAACAAAAACACTGCCTGCTTTTGGTTTACATTTGATAAACTCAACACTTACAAATTAAAATAGGTGAATTGTTGTGAGTAGAATAGGCTGTCATTTTTTAGACAGAAATTCGATACACACGCTAACCTAAAACTTGTCTTTACGAGTTTATGCAATCTATCCGAAGGCAGGCTTTTTTATATATACATCTTACTAAAACAAATTAACTAACAATGAGTACACTACTAATAATAGGCTGCCTGGTGGCAGGAGTGATAATAGGTTTTGTTGTCGCCAAAATATTAGAAAAAAACAGCGGCTCGGCTCTTATCAACAATGCAAAAAACCAAGTTGCATCTATGCTGAAAGAAGCAAAATCAGAAGCAGAAGCCATTAAAAAAGACAAGATTCTTCAGGCTAAAGAAAAATTTATTGAGCTGAAAGCAGAACACGAACAAGTGATACTTTCTCGGGATAAAAAAATAGCCGAAGCTGAAAAACGTACACGAGACAAGGAATCTCAGGTATCGAGCGAACTTGCCCGAAACAAAAAGCTCAACGATGAGGCAGAAGCCAAAATAGCCGATTACAGTCATCGTCTGGAGGCTTTGGAGAAAAAGCAGGAAGAAGTCGAAAAAATGCACAAAAGTCAGGTAGAGCAGCTCGAAGTGATTGCAGGACTTTCGGCCGAAGATGCCAAAAACCAGTTGTTGGAAAGCCTTAAAAACGAAGCCAAAACTCAGGCAATGGCCTATATGCAAACCTCTTTGGAAGAAGCAAAACTCACTGCTCAACAAGAAGCTAAAAAGGTTATTATCAACACCATACAACGTGTCGGAACCGAAGAAGCTATCGAAAACTGCGTTTCGGTTTTCAATATCGAATCTGATGATGTGAAAGGTCGAATTATCGGCCGTGAAGGTCGAAACATCAGGGCTTTGGAAGCTGCCACAGGTGTGGAAATCATCGTAGATGACACTCCCGAAGCGATTATCCTTTCGTGTTTTGACCCTGTCAGAAGAGAAATTGCCCGTTTGGCGCTTCACAAACTCGTTACAGACGGCCGGATTCACCCTGCCAGAATCGAGGAAGTCGTTGCCAAAACAGCCAAACAAATTGATGACGAAATTATCGAAGTAGGAAAACGAACCGTTATCGACCTTGGTATTCACGGGCTTCACCCGGAACTTATCAAAATCGTTGGTAGAATGAAATACCGCTCTTCCTACGGACAAAACCTGTTGCACCACTCTCGTGAAGTTGCCAAACTTTGCGGAATCATGGCAGCTGAGCTTGGGCTGAATGCCAAACTTGCCAAAAGAGCAGGGCTTTTGCACGACATCGGGAAAGTTCCTGAGACAGAAAGCGAACTTCCGCACGCTATTTTGGGTATGCAGTGGGCTGAAAAATATGGTGAAAAACCGGAAGTTTGCAACGCTATTGGCGCTCACCACGATGAAATCGAAATGACCAGCCTGCTCTCGCCTATCGTTCAGGTGTGTGATGCTATTTCGGGAGCAAGACCCGGAGCAAGACGTCAGGTGTTGGATTCCTATATTCAACGATTAAAAGATTTGGAAAATATCGCCTACGGATTCCAGGGTGTGAAAAATGCCTATGCTATCCAGGCAGGTAGAGAACTCCGTGTTTTGGTAGAAAGCGAAAAAGTATCAGACGAAAAAGCAGCCAACCTGTCGTTTGAAATTTCTCAGAAAATCCAAACCGAAATGACCTATCCGGGGCAGGTAAAAGTTACCGTAATCAGAGAAACAAGAGCAGTAAATATTGCAAAATAAAACGCTGATTGTTGCAACAAACACCAATATACACAGATTATAATAATAAAGGTCAGAAGAAAAACTTCTGACCTTTTTGGTTTTAAACTACATACCTAATATATATCGTTTCGAGACTTGGCGATAGTGCATATGTCATTCTTTTATTTTCTTTCTTGATATTTCATTTCCATTTTCATAAACGATTTCTTCAATAACGTTCCCGTTATCATCAAATGATTTTGTTAGACCGTGTTCTTGCCCTTCTGACATTTCTTGGTATAATGAAAGTTTACCGTTCGTATATGTGTATTGTTTACCGTGTCTTTTGTAGTTTAAATATTCTTGTTCATTTCTTTGAGTGTAGCCTTCCCAATAAGTGTTCTCAGTTATGTATAAACCAGTGCCGTCTTTTAGAATTTGAGTACCATCTTCTTTCCAACAGTTTTGCACGAAAAATTTGTCATTTATAAATTCTGTCTCGCTCTTCATTTGACCATTTGGAAAGTACTGTAACCACTTTCCATCCCTTTTATTTTTTGAATTATAAAATTCAGCTGATTTTAGGTTACCATTCTCATAATATTTAGAATGTAAAAGTTCGTTTGGGTTATCTGATTTCGAAACGGTTAACCTTTTGTTTCCATTTTCATAATATTCAACTTTTTCTCCAGTAGGTTCACCATTTATATAATAAATTTCATCTTTAGGATTCCCATTTTCATAAAAGCTCTTATAAGTTCCATTGACTTTCCCGTCTGAAAGTGGTGTAATTTCTTTTATATTATTATTCGAATAATAAGTTTTTAAATCCCCTGAAAATGTTAAATCAAATTCTTCGCCCTTTTCATTTGTACAAAATTCATTAGGGTTTTTACGAATATATTTCTCAATGTTTTTCATAGTTTTCTCATTGAGATTATAATATTCATCATCTAATTCGTCAAAGTCTTTGATTTCTTTGTATAGATTGCTAAACGCTTCTAAACCACCTTTTCTAGCATCTTTAATCTTATTGTTTTCTTTTAAATAAAGTTCGTAAGACCTATTTACTAGTTCAGCCATTTTATAATCACCAACGTATTGAAGACTTTTTATTATTGTTGGAACGTATTTTCCATAACCATTATAATAGAATTGTGTAAAACCACCATTTGTAACTTGTGCATCAACATACCACCAATAATAAAGAGCTTTTTGACCATATGATAAAGTTTTTCCTTTAGACAGTTCACCTTTTTCATCTTTTATAAAATTTGAAATTGGTTCAAGAACTAACCAGCCTAAATCAAACTCTGTTAACTTAAGAAAATCTCCGGTATTTAGTTTCGGTTTAAAATGTTTTGATTGGTCAAATTCCCAATATGGGTCATTTTCAATTTTGTTTTGTCCAAATAAATTAAAAATACTCATTGTAAATATGGTTACTGCTAAAATTTGCTTCATATTGATACGGTCGTCTAATTGCATTACCGCTAACTATTGATTTGTGTAAATCTGTGCTAATCTGTGTTTATGACTATTCCGTTACGGCTTCCTGCACTTCTTCAACGTTTTCTAAAAGTGATTCTCCTTTGGCTTTTTCGGCTGTGTTTTCACAAAACTTACACAGTTCGGTAATGTTTTTCAGCTCTCTTGCCTGAGCTACCGTACCCTGAAAAATTTCAGCTGTTGCAGCCCGGTTTATGGAGTGGCAATCGTCATATATATGATATTTTGATCCTGATTTTGTCCAATACACGTGATTGGCTCCGGTCAAATCTTCGACTCTTGCCGTTTGCTCGGTATATTCTTCTACCGAAGGCGGGTTGAAATCGGTTCCGGTGATTCCCGCTACAAGAAGTGCCACACCTGCAATTCCTCCTAAAATTCCCTTTTGTTTGGCATCTAAATCTTTATTGGTCAGAATCACGATGATCAAAGGCAGAAAAGCCACTACTGCGGTTACCAGCCCGAGTTGGCTCTGCATAAAAAACATAAACTTATTTTCTCTGGAAGCAGGGTCTAAACGGTTTGATTTTTTCCACAAACCTGACCCGATGATGGCAAAAATCAAATCGACTACAATCAGCACAATAGTCCAGGTCATAAAGTTTTCGGGTTTGTTCAACACCAGCCAAATAGCTCCGACCTGAGCAATAATAGCCAAAAGCCAGGTCAATCCTGCAAAGGTTCTCAATTTGGTTGCTCTGCCCTTAGCCTCGGGAGTAGGCACAAAAGTTTTGGATTCAGAAGCAGGGTTTTCACCTCCTTCTACACGGGTAATTTTTTTCTTGGTCGCCATAGTTTTTGATTTTTAAGGTTTAGTTAACAGCAAAAATACTACTTTTTATTTTTTGGCAGTCATTTTCAACCCCGGATTTTACCCTTATAAAACCTACAAAACTCAATCATCAAAACCACACTTAAAAAATTAAATCAAAAAAATATAGGGGTGTTGTTTGGAATAAGTTCATTTTTTATATATTTGCCCCTATAAAAACAGGGGGTCAAACTAAAAAAAACAACACATTATGTCATCATTCAGATTTCAGGCAGTAAAAGAAGCTTCTTCAAGAATACCGGTTCCGGTAGAAGAATGTGAAAGAAAATCCGTTATTTTCGGGCAAAACGTATTCAATGACAAAGCTATGAAGCAGTTTTTGAATATTGATGCCTACAAAGCACTCAAAGATGCTATCAACTTGGGTAAAAAAATCGACCGCAACATGGCAGACCACGTGGCTATCGGGATGAAACAGTGGGCTTTGTCAAAAGGCGTTACTCACTATACACACTGGTTTCAGCCGCTTACGGGAACCACAGCCGAAAAGCACGATGCCTTTTTTGAAACCTCAATGGATGGCAGCGACCCTGTGGAACGACTTTCGGGAGGAGCTTTAGTACAGCAAGAACCCGATGCTTCGAGTTTCCCGAACGGAGGAATCAGAAACACTTTTGAAGCCCGTGGTTATACGGCTTGGGACCCGACATCTCCTGCTTTTGTTTACGGAACCACACTTTGCATCCCAACGGTTTTCATCTCTTATACAGGTGAAGCTCTGGATTTCAAAACGCCACTTTTAAGAGCTTTGAATGCCATTGACGAAGCCGCCACCGATGTTTGCAACTATTTCGACAAAAACGTAAAAAAAGTTACCGCTACGTTGGGGTGGGAACAGGAATATTTCTTGGTTGACAAGGCTTTGGCTACGTCAAGACCCGATATTTTATTGACAGGAAGAACACTTTTAGGGCATACATCTGCCAAAGGACAGCAGTTGGAAGACCATTATTTTGGGTCTATCCCGACTCGTGTGCTCAATTATATGAGAGATTTGGAGCACGAATGTATGTTACTGGGTATTCCTGTAAAAACAAGACACAACGAGGTAGCTCCGAATCAATATGAATTAGCTCCGATTTTTGAAGAAACAAATTTGGCTGTTGACCACAATTCGCTACTTATGGACGTGATGCAAA
>JBAYSC010000171.1:0-5229 GCA_041676345.1 Flavobacteriaceae bacterium
GTTGACCACAATTCGCTACTTATGGACGTGATGCAAAAAGTGGCAGAACGTCATCATTTCAAAGTATTATTTCACGAAAAACCCTTCAAAGGCGTAAACGGTTCGGGAAAACACAACAACTGGTCATTGGCTACCAATACGGGAGTAAACCTGCTCAGCCCGAGCAAAACTCCGATGAATAATTTGCAGTTTCTGACGTTTTTCATCAATACGATTAAAGCGGTTCAGACCTATGAAGATTTGCTGAGAGCTTCAATTACTTCTGCCAGCAACGACCACAGATTGGGAGCCAACGAAGCACCTCCTGCTATTATTTCGATTTTCATCGGAAGTCAGCTTACCAAAGTCTTGGAAGAATTGGAAGGCGTTTCAAAAGGAAAACTTTCTCCGGAAGAAAAAACGGATTTGAAATTGAACGTAGTAGGTAAAATTCCGGATGTATTATTAGACAACACAGACCGAAACAGAACTTCTCCGTTTGCCTTTACCGGAAATAAATTTGAGTTCAGAGCTGTGGGTTCTACTGCCAACTGTGCCAACTCGATGACCGTTCTCAACACCATTGTTGCCAAACAATTGCGGGATTTCAAAAAAGAAGTCGATATGCTCATCGACAAAAAGGGTCTGAAAAAAGACGAAGCGATTTTCAACGTGTTGAGAGAATACATCAAAACCTCAAAATACATTCTTTTTGAAGGCGACGGCTATAGCGAAGCCTGGGAAAAAGAGGCTGTAAAAAGAGGCTTGAGCAACCATAAAACCACTCCGGATGCCTTGAAGGCAAAAGCCTCTAAGAAAGCATTGGATTTGTTCTCTGAAATGGGAGTAATGAACCATACCGAAGCAGAAGCCCGCTATGAAATCGAGTTGGAAGAATACGTAAAGAAAATTCAGATTGAAGGTCGGGTTTTGGGTGATATTGCCCGAAATCACGTCATCCCGACAGCCATTCGCTATCAAAATCTGGTGGTGAAAAACGTCAGCGGACTCAAAAATATCTTTGGAGCATCGTTTGAATCTATCGGAAAAGAGCAAATTGCCATCATCAAAGAAATTTCCTCACATATCGAAGCTATCAATTCGTTGGTTGTGCAAATGACCGAAGAACGAAAAAAAGCAAATATACTCCCCGATGTCGAACTTCAGGCGAAAATATATTGCGAAAAAGTAAAGCCGTATTTTGAGCAAATCCGTTATCATTGTGATAAACTGGAACTTGTTGTGGACAACGAAACCTGGACACTTACAAAATATAGAGAACTTTTGTTTACTCGATAGTGTTCCGTGTTCAGAAAATTAGTGTTCCGTCCCGATAGCTATCGAGAGTGTTCCGTTTAAACCAATTCAAAAGCCATTATTCGAAAGGATAGTGGCTTTTGTGTTTTGATAATCTTTCCTTACTCCCAACCTCTGAAAGTCGTCTGTCTTAGGTCTAAAAGCCTTATGCCTGAAACAAACTATCCTATGATTAAAATTTTTATATATATTATTTCGAAAAATAATATATATTATTTTCTAATTTTATATATATAATTTTTGTTTTTTATATATATAATTTTTCCATTTTATATATAAAATTTTGTTTGGAGCAGCCTTCCAAGGAAGCTCTTTGTGCTTTGCAGCTATAACAGAGCAGGCTTACAAACCCAAAAAAGCTCCTGAGGGTTCTGTTTTACCTTACAGATGCTTTTTCGGGATTCGAGACCTCACAAGTTTTAAAACCTGTGAGGTCTGGTAAACCAGCAAAATGTTTAAGAAAGAGATAGTAAAAATCATTATGCGGAAGAATAGTGGTTTTTGAATTATATCAAAAACCTGCTAATAAAAGAAGCTGTTTCTTTTAATTTTTTAAATATCTTTGTTTGTCATCAAAAAAATGAAAATGAAGATTAAACTCCTTGCCATTATAGTTTTAAGTTTGTTCACAAACGAAATTTTTTCTCAAACCTCTGAGCTTGTTAAGCCAAAAGGCAATTGGTATTTTGGAGCGGAAATAGGAAGAAATCGGGCTAACTCATTATCACTTGGGGAAGATAAAAATTCTTTTCAAGGAGGAGTTTTAGCAGAATATTACTTTGCTAAACAATGGAGTTTATCAGGAAGAATTAAGTATTTTAAAACAGGTGTTTCTTTTCACGAATCCGGTAGCGGAGGCTGGTTTGGTTCTTCCGGAGGCTATGGGGTTTTTAACGGAGCCGTAATTGCAGCTCCTATCAATATAAAATGGGAATTCAGATTATATAAAAACCTGAAAGGATATCTGAAACTTGGTTATGCTTACAACATAGAAACCAAAAGTGAATATGGTAATTACTCCCACAATTTATCAACGGATTATTCAAAATACTATGGAGCGGTTAATGCAGGATATGGCTTCAATTATTTTATAAATGAAAAGATGGCTGTTTATATAGATTTTGAAGCTTATTCCGGAGCATCAAAAGGTATAACCCAAAGTTTTTTTGGTAGTCATTCACATAACGTAGAAAATAGTTTGATAAATTTCGGACTTAAATACAACTTTAAAAAAGAAAACCTATGAAACAAAAAATAGCTCTGTTTATTGCCTGTCTGCTCATTACTTTTGTGCTGGTGGGGGCTTTATATCTTTTTGGTTTTATCAAAACCTCCCAAGAATTTTTTAGCTATATGCTGGTTTTTACAGTGGGTTCGTTTTTGTTTGAGCTGTATATCAGACCTGTAATCAATAAAATGTTTAAATAATCAAACCCAAAAAAGTTCACTTGCAATTCCGTCACTCAGGAATTTTCCTTTTTGGGCAATGGTGAGTGTTTGTCCGTTGTTTTGCAAAAGTCCGTTGGAGAGCAGTTTTTCGGAGGTTTTGATGAGGTAATTGTAGTATTCCTGCCCGAAATCAGATTTTATTCTATCAAGGGAAACTCCCCAAATGGTTCGCAAACCGGTCATAATATATTCGTTATAACGGTCTGAAAACGAGAGTTTTTCTATTTCACTCGGAAGATTTCCGTTTTGAATTTCTTTGATATAAATCGAATTATTAGCTATGTTCCAACTTCTGTGAGTGCCGTTGTAGCTGTGGGCTGAAGGTCCTATTCCGATATATTTTTTACCCAGCCAATAACTCGTGTTGTTTTTTGAAAAAAAGCCTTCTTTTCCGAAATTCGATAATTCGTAATGAATAAAACCGTTTTCTTTCAGCTTTTCGACCAAAATAAAAAAGTGATTTTCTGCCACTTCATCTTTGGGCTTGTCGATTTCGCCCTTTTCAATAAGCTTGTTTAGAGCGGTTTTGGGTTCGACCGTCAGGGCATAACTCGATATATGCGGAATCCCGAAACTCAGAGCCGTTTCGATGTTTTGCAGCCATTTCTGCTCAGACATATTCGGTATTCCGTAGATCAAATCAATGGTGATATTATCGAAATATTTAGTTGCTTCTGCCAAACATGATTTTGCCTGTGTGGCATTATGAGCCCGATTCATCAGCCGTAGGTCATCTTCAAAAAACGACTGAATCCCGATGCTCAACCGATTGATTTTTGAGTTTGCCAATTCTTTAATTCGCTCCACAGACAAGTCATCAGGATTTGCCTCCAAAGTGATTTCGGGATTTTCCACGACTTTATAGTTGTTATAAACTGCTTCAATCAAAAGATGAATTTCTTCATTCGATAAGACCGAAGGTGTTCCGCCTCCGAAATAAATGGTTTCTATCTCATCTTCTACTTCTGTTTTCCGCATTTGGATTTCTTTGGCTAAAGCCAAAATCATTTCGTCTTTCTTTTTCATCGAAGTCGAAAAATGAAAGTCGCAATAATGGCAAGCCTGTTTGCAAAAGGGTATGTGGATGTAGAAAGAAGACATATATAGTGGTCGGTTTGCAGTGGTCAGGCTAAATACTAATTACTGACCCCTAAAGCTGCAAATGTAGAAACTTCTTTGGAACATTGTGGAAATTCCACAGTGTTTTCTTTTGGATGAAAACAAGGCGAAAACCTTAGCATCTGAGTGATAGCAGGCAGTGGAGCTTTCGGGCTAAAGTTATTTTAAGAAAAATTTGTTGTGGTACGTTTGTTGTCATACTTTTGACACATACTTAATATCATAAAAAAAATGACAACAAATTCAAACAAAGGATCAAAAATCGCCATCGGAATACTGGCTGTTTTGTTATTAGGAAGTGTCGGATATAATATCAAACAGAATTCTGATTTAAGCAAAACACAAACCGAACTTACCCAAACCACTTCAGACAAAGAAACCGTAATTGCAGATTTGGAAGCCCTTAAAGCGACCTATGATGTTGCTATTGCGGAAAACACTTCACTTTCAGATGAATTGAAAGTAGAAAGACAAAAAGTGGTGGAACTTTTGGAAGAAGTGAAAAAACAAAAAGCAAATGCTTCTGCCATGAGTAGTTATAAAAGACGTTATCAGGAGCTGGAATCAAAAATGAACTCTTTGATTCTGGAAAACGAACAACTTAAAGCCGATAACGAAGGTCTTGTAAAAATGGTGGACAGCACCAATGTAGTGCTTTTTGGAGAAAGAGAATATACACAACAGCTTTTAGGACAGAATGAAGAATTGTCACAAAAAGTAGATATTGCTTCTAAACTTACAATTTCTGAGTTGAAAACAGGAGCTTATAAGGTGAGAAACTCAGGAAAAGAAGTAGCTACCGAAAAAGCAAAAAGAGCAGATATATTGAAAATCGAATTTACAATTGCTGAAAACAAAATAGCAAAAACCGGAGATAAAAATTACTACGTTCAAGTAATTGACGGAAAAAACAATGTGCTGGGAGAAAGAAAAACCGTAGCTTTTGGAGAACAAAGCCTAACCTATAGTTTTATCAGCACTATTGATTATAACAACTCCAAAGTAAAAATATCAGAAAACCTAAAAGGCGATACTTTTGAGAAAGGACTTTATCACGTATATATCTTTGACGGAAATGAATTGGTAGCCTCTCAGAGCTTTACGTTGAAATAAAAATATAAATGTTAGATTAGGTGGTTAATTTGGAATCCCCGTTTTCGAGTGGTGAAAACGGGGATTCGCCTGTTAAAAAAACTACTTACACTTATGAAAATTTTAATATAACATCATCTTATTACAACCATCTACTATATAGGTGGAGTTTTGCCAATAATATCCGTTGCTGGTGCTGGCATAAAAATAATAGGTGCCTTCTGCAAGTCCATAAAAATTAGCACAACCCGAAGAACCACAATCGGGTGATGA
>JBAYSC010000172.1:0-5224 GCA_041676345.1 Flavobacteriaceae bacterium
AGCGAAAAATGAATATTTTTGTTCTGTTTGAAGGCTTTTTTGCACTGCATAGCAGCGCTACGGAGTAAGAAAAAGACAAAAAACAGGGCAAAAAGAACATTTTTTTAGCCAATTGAAAAAAGTTTAAATGAGTTCAAAGTAAAAAGAACAAAAAACTCCCGAATTTGAAAATCATATTCGGGAGTTTTTTTATGGTAAATTATGGCTCAATCATCAGACTTTTGAATTAACCCCGCAAACATTTCTTCTTAAAAATTATTTTTTTCATACCTTTATCACTTCTAAACGAAGCGTATGGCAAAATTCTATGTTTCTATCTTGCTGATTCTGACACTTGGGGCGAAAGTATCGGCTCAGCAAGAGGTTGTGCTCTATCAGCAATTTAACGGAAAATATAATTTTACCTTCGTTGGCAACACGATGAATTATGCAGAAAACGGCATCGGAGTGCCCTGCACCATTCAGTCTTCCTCTTCTGCTGAGCTGACCTTAGAGCCTGATGATGACATCGAAAAAGCTTTTCTTTACTGGGCAGGTTCCGGAGAAGGTGATTTGGAAATTACCCTAAACGAAACTCCTGTTCAAGCCGAAAGAGTTTTTAACCTTACCCATACCAACCTCACTTTTTTTGCTGCTTTTGCAGATGTAACCCAGCAAATCCAACAAACCGGAAATGCGATTTACACGGTTTCTGATTTCGATTTATCGAGCATTATTCATTTATACTGCCCCAACGGAACCAATTTTGCAGGCTGGGCTTTGGTAGTGGTTTACAAAAACGAAGCCTTGCCCTATAACCAGCTCAATGTCTATGACGGATTTAAAAATGTGCCCGAAGAACTCACTATTACCCTCGATAATCTGAATGTGGTAGATAACGAAGGAGCAAAAATAGGTTTTGTAGCCTGGGAGGGCGATTCGGGAATTGCCGTAAACGAAACCCTGAGAATCAACGGAAACATCATCAGCAATCCGCCTTTGAATCCTGCCAACAATGCCTTCAACGGAACCAACAGCATCACAAACACTTCCAATCTCTATAATATGGATTTGGATGTGTATGACATTCAGGACAATATAGAAATTGGTGATAACGAGGCTTTTATACAACTCACTTCGGGTCAGGATTTGGTGATGATTTCTACTGTCGTAACCCTGCTAAACAGCCAGCTTCCTGATGCTACTGTCGAAGTTGATGCGGTGGATTTACAATGTGATTCAAGCTCAGCCGAAATTCATTATACGGTTTATAACACCAATGCAACCGAAATTTTACCTGCACAAACCACCATTTCGGTTTATGTAAACGATGTTTTTGCTCTTTCGACCCAAACCCAAAACGATATTCCGGTCAACGGTTCAGAAAGTGGCAGTATTTTGATTCCGCTACCTGAAAACACAGAAAACTATGAGGTAATGCTGATAGTAGATGAATTTGAGCAGGTTATCGAAATAAACGAAGAAAACAATCACAGCAATTCGGTTGCTTTTCAGCTTATTTATTCACCCGAGTTTAACCCTTTACAGGATTTAATTAGCTGCAACCTCGGTAACCATACTGCTGTTTTTGACTTTTCAGGTTATGAAGATTTAGTCAGACAAAACCCTTCGGATAACGTAAGTTTTCATCACAGTTTTCAGGAAGCCGAAAACCACAACTCCCCAATTTTAAACACCTCTGCTTTTGTTGCCAATGAGTTTCCGAAAGAAATTTTCGTACGGGTAGAACGGGGCAACTGTTATAGTATTACTTCGTTTTTTCTGCACATCCGAAACTGTCCTCCAACGGTTTATAACGCTATTTCTGCCAATGATGACGGCTATAACGACTACTTTTTCATAGACGGTTTGTATGATATTTTTTCTGATTTTGAGCTCCTGATTTATTCCCGTTGGGGTGTCCTGATTTGGGAAGGAAACAGCCAAAGCCCGATGTGGGACGGGAAAACACCCGACAATTCTGATATTCCCGAAGGAACCTACTTTTATGTTTTGTATCTGAATGATAAAGATTTTCCCAAACCGCTGACGGGGTTTTTATATTTGACCCGATAAATTTAATTTTTATCATAATACATATTTCTTTATATTTGCCTACAATTAAAACCTGCTAAAATTGATTCGCATTCACGACAAACATTTCGTCCCTTTTATTTCGGCAGACCGCCTCAATGAAGTCATATCGAGGATGGCTCAGGAAATTGCCGAAGATATTGATGAAGAAGTCCCCATATTTATAGGAGTTCTCAACGGGGCTTTTATGTTTGTTGCTGATTTTGTAAAACACTTTCCCAAGCCTTGTGAGATAAGTTTTATCAAACTTTCGTCCTATCAGGGCACTGTTTCTACCGAAAAAGTACAGCAGCTTATCGGGCTGAACAAAGACATTTCAGGCAGAACCGTAGTGGTTTTAGAAGACATTATCGACACGGGAAACACCTTAGTCGAAATCAAGAGACTCTTTGAAAATCAAAATGTTAAACAACTGAAATTCGCTACGTTATTTTTCAAGCCCGAAGCCTATACAAAAGACATCCCTATTGATTATATCGGAATGGAAATACCCAACAAATTTATTGTCGGGTATGGGTTAGACTATGACGAATTGGGCAGGAATTTACCCGAAATTTATCAATTAAACGAACATAAATAACAACCACAAATGATTAACATAATTCTATTCGGAAAGCCGGGAGCAGGAAAAGGAACGCAAGCAGAATTTTTAAAAGAAAAATACAATCTGGCACATATCTCTACCGGAGATATTTTCAGATACAACCTAAAAAACAATACAAAACTGGGGCAACAAGCCAAAGTTTTTATGGACAGAGGCGATTTGGTTCCGGATGAGTTAACCATTAAAATGTTGCAGGACGAGGTAGAAAAACACCCTGAAGCTACCGGATTTTTATTTGACGGATTTCCAAGAACTACGGCACAAGCTGAGGCTCTGGAGGCGTTTTTGAAATCAAAAGGATGGGAGGTTACCGCTACCATTGCTCTGGAAGCCAATGATGAAATACTCATAAAACGCCTTTTAGAACGAGGAAAAACAAGCGGAAGAGCTGATGATCAGGATGAAAATATCATTAGAAATCGTTATAAGAAGTATAACGAAGAAACAGCTCCTCTGATGGCTTATTATAGTGAAAAGAATCTGTTTTATTCGGTTGACGGAATCGGAGAAATATCCGAAATAACCGAGCGACTGAGCAGGGTCATTGACCGGTTTTTATAACTTTGATTGTATATGGAAATTTTTATAATATTAGTTTTAATATTATTGAACGGAGTTTTTTCGATGTCTGAAATTGCTCTTATCTCTTCACGAAAAAGCCGTTTGGAAACTTCCGCAAAAAAGGGAAATTCCAGTGCCAAAACCGCTTTGGATTTGGCAAATTCGCCTAATAAATTCCTTTCTACGGTTCAGATAGGCATCACGCTTATCGGGATTCTAACGGGTATTTATTCCGGGAAAGCCATTACCGAAGATGTGCAGAATCTGCTGTCTGCTTCTGATTTTTTTGCTCCCTATGCAGAGAGTCTGGCTGTGGCAATCATCGTAATTCTGGTTACGTTTTTCACCTTGGTTTTGGGAGAATTAGTCCCGAAACGTATCGGGCTAACTTATCCCGAAAGTATTGCCAAAATGGTTGCTCTCCCTATGAAATTTATTTCGGTCGTAACCGCTCCTTTTATATGGTTGCTTACGATTTCTACCGAATTTTTATTGAAAATTTTCAATATCAAACCCAATGCAGACGGCAAAATAACCGAAGAAGAAATCAAAGCCATCATCAAAGAAGGCACCGAAGGCGGTGAAGTTCAGGAAATTGAGCAGGATATTGTGGAACGGGTTTTCCATATCGGAGACCGAAAAATCAATTCGCTGATGACCCACAGAAAATCAGTGAATTACCTCTCCTTGGAAGATTCCAAAGAGGAAATCAAAGAAAAAATCCTCGAAGAGCTACATTCGGTTTATCCGGTATCTGAAGAAAACAATCTCGATATGGTCATCGGGGTGGTTTTTCTCAAAGATATATTTATGAGTTTTGAAAAGGGAAATTTCGACCTGAGAAGCATTATCAAAGAGCCGGTTTATTTTATCGAACATACCTCAGCCTACAGGGCTTTGGAGGTTTTTAAAACCACAAAAGTACACTATGCTTTGGTTACGGATGAATATGGAGTAATTCAGGGAATTATCACGCTAAACGATATTCTGGAGGCTTTGGTCGGAGATGCTTCAGATTTTTATCAGGACGAATTCCAGCTTGTCGAAAGAGAAGACGGCTCCTGGCTGGTTGACGGGCATTATTCGCTACACGACTTTCTCACCCATTTTGAGCTGGACGACCTCACCAACGATTATGACGTAACTACCGTTAGCGGATTGATTATCACAGAATTAGGCTACATTCCGAAGCAAGGTGAAAAACTGAAATGGAATCGCTTTAACTTTGAAATCATTGATATGGACGGAGTGAAAATCGATAAAATTCTGGTGATAGAAATCACTCCCGAAGAGTAAGGATTTAAGATTGTTGATTAACGATTGATGATTTCAGAAGGAATACTTTGAGGCTTCGACAGGCAATTAGCGTTTCATTTTACAGAAATACAGTTTACAATATACAAAACAAAAAAATGACAGAAGGAAATTTTGTAGATTACGTAAAAATATATGTGGCTTCGGGCAAAGGCGGTCGTGGCTCTTCACATCTTCACAGGGAAAAATTCATCGAAAAAGGAGGTCCTGACGGAGGTGACGGAGGTCGTGGTGGTCACGTATATCTGGTCGGGAACAAAAACCTCTGGACACTTTTTCACCTGAAATTTGCCCGACATATCAAAGCCGGACACGGAGGTGATGGTGGAAGCTCCCGAAGCACAGGTGCAGACGGAGAAGATAAATTTATCGAAGTCCCGCTCGGAACAGTAGTAAAAGACAAAGAAACAGGCGAATTTCTGTTTGAAATTACCGAAGACGGAGAAAAAAAGATACTGGCAAAAGGCGGAAAAGGCGGTTTGGGAAACTGGCATTTTCGTTCTTCGACCAATCAGACCCCACGATATGCTCAACCGGGTTTGGAAGGTGAAGAAAAAGATATTATTCTCGAAATGAAAGTCCTGGCAGACGTAGGTCTGGTAGGTTTCCCAAATGCAGGAAAATCAACACTGCTTTCGGTACTGACTTCTGCCAAACCCAAAATTGCAGACT
>JBAYSC010000173.1:0-5208 GCA_041676345.1 Flavobacteriaceae bacterium
AAACGATTTTATCGTATTGGAAGGAGACGAATATCTGTCGTCACCTATTGACAGACGACCGAAATTTCACCTGTATATACCCAACATTGCTTTGCTTTCGGGCATTGCCTGGGATCACATCAATGTTTTTCCGACTTATGAAAACTATTTGGAACAGTTCGAAATCTTTATCAATCAGATTACCAACGGAGGTATTCTGGTATATAACCAAGAAGATAAAGACTTAAAAACCTTAGCTGAAAACACCACCAATCCGATTCGGAAAATTCCGTATGGAACTCCCGAATATACAGTAGAAAACGGAACGACCTATCTGGCTACTCCCGAAGGCGATATGCCTATCGAAGTTTTTGGAAAACACAATCTGAACAACTTAAACGGAGCTAAATGGATTTGCCAAAATATGGGGGTTGACGAAGCGGATTTTTATGAAGCCATTGCCTCATTCAAAGGAGCTTCTAAACGTTTGGAGAAGATTTCGGAGAATGCCAATCGGGTGATTTTTAAAGATTTCGCTCATTCACCAAGCAAAGTAAAAGCGACGACTGAGGCAGTCAAAGAGCAATATCCTGAGCGAAAATTAGTAGCCTGTCTGGAATTGCATACATACAGCAGCTTGAATGCGGAATTTTTGAAAGAATATGAATCGGCTTTGGATAGTGCCGATCTGGCTGTAGTGTTTTATTCTCCCGAAGCGGTGAAAATCAAGCGATTGGAGGAAGTAACCCAAGAGCAAATTGCAAAATCGTTTAACCGAAATGATTTGATTATTTATACGAATCCGAAGGAATTTGAAGATTATCTCTATCAGCTCAACCTTCAAAATAGTGTGTTGCTTTTGATGAGTTCGGGAAATTACGGAGGTTTGGATTTAGAGGTTTTAAAGGAGAAGATTTAATAAAAAAACCGCAAAGTCGCAAAGTCTGCTAAGAAAAATTCAAAAAAACTTTGTGAACTTTTCGACTTTGCGGTGAGCTAAAAATTAAAAAATGAAAAACAGAATCACATTGCTTTTCCTGTTTGTTTTTTCTTTCGGATTTGCACAGCAATATGAAAAGGTAGATTTCACCAGAATGTTTGCAGAGGTTTCTATAAATCCTGTAAAACAGAATGTTACGGGTTTTGTAAACTATCATTTTCTGCTGAACGAACCTTTGGATACCATCAGAATTGATGCTCGAAAAATGGAATTTTCCCAAGTGAAAATCAACGGAAATTCCGTGAATTTTAAAGCCACAGACAAAGAGTTTTTACTTTTTGAAGGTTACGAAAAAGGGGAGAACCTGTTAGAATTTTCGTATGAAGCTTTCCCGACCCAAACTATGTATTTCGTTCAGAAAGACAACTATCAGGACATCCAGGTCTGGACACAAGGGCAGGGGCATTATACCAGCAATTGGCTGCCGAGTTTTGATGAGGTCAACGAAAAGTTGGTTTTTAACCTGAGCGTTACTTTCCATAAAGATTATACGGTTTTGGCAAATGGTGTTTTAACCGAAAAAGTCGAAAATCAGGACGAAATTACTTGGAAATACCAAATGCAAAACCCCATGAGCAGTTATTTGGTGATGTTGGCTATCGGGAGGTTTGAAAAGCAAACTTTTACGTCAGAATCGGGTATTCTCAATGAGTTACATTATCACTTTTCGGATGCTGATAAATTTGAACCGACCTACAGATATAGCAAAGAGATTTTCGATTATTTAGAAAAAGAAGTTGGAGTTCCGTATCCTTGGGAGGTATATCGTCAGGTTCCGGTTTGGGACTTTTTGTATGGTGGAATGGAAAACACCTCAGCCACTATTTTCGCTCAGGATTATGTGGTGGATAACGTTGGTTTTAATGACAAAAATTACGTTTATGTCAATGCTCACGAATTGGCTCATCAATGGTTTGGCGATTTGATTACAGCCAAAACCAATCACCATCACTGGTTACAGGAAGGTTTTGCGACGTATTACGGAATGCTTTCCGACCGTCATGTTTTTGGAGATGATTATTTTTATTGGAAGCTCTATGAAAATGCTCAAAAAATCGAACAAGCTTCAGCCTCAGACGATATTCCGATTCTGAGCGATAAAGCCAGCACACTGAGCTATTACCAAAAAGGAGCTTGGGCTTTGCATGTGATTCGGGAAACCATCGGAGCAGAGAAATTTCGCTTGGCTGTAAAAACCTATCTACAAAAACACGGATTTAAAAATGTAACGACCGAAGATTTATTTGCTGAAATCAAAGCTGTTTCTGATTTTGACACGGAAACATTCAGTAAAAACTGGCTGGAAACCCATGTTTTTCAGAAAGAGGAAGCAACCAAGCTTTTACGTAAAAACGAGTTTATCAAAACCTATATGGAGCTGAGCGAAAAACCTTTGCATCCGGAAAAAGACAAAAAGAAAATCCTCAAAATCCTGAAAAGCGATGTGTATTATCCGGTAAAGGAATTACTTATTTATCAAACCGCTTCACTGCCGTTTGAGAAGAAAAAAGATTTCTTGGAAGCTGCTATGGCTACTAATAATATTAAAGTAAGACAAGCCGTTGCGGTTACGTTGCAGGAAATTCCGGAGAGTTTCAGGGCAAAATATGAATCGCTTTTGAATGATGATTCTTATATTACTAAAGAAATTGCTCTGTTCAACCTTTGGACGAATTTTGAAAACCAAAGGGAAAAATATATAGCTCTTTCTGAAAACTGGATAGGTTCAGACGGACGAAATCTGGAGGTGTTACATCATTCGCTTTCTTTTGTAACAACTGATAACGAGGAGCAACAGGTGAAAGATTATTATGCTCTTTTAAGGCTTTCAGGAACCAATTATGATGCTGTTACCAGACAAAATGCCTTAGAAAAACTACTGAGTTTTGAGCTTTATACGAAAGATGTTTTCAAAAGTCTGGCTTACGGAAGTGCTCATTTTAGATGGCGATTTGCCCGTTTTTGCAGAGAGCAAATCAAAGGGTTGATTGAAAATGAGGAATTTAAAGAAACTTTAAAAAATGAGGTTTTACCTGAACTTCCTTTTAAAGAAAAAACGGTTTTGGAGAGAATACTGAATGCTGAAAACAAATAACAAAAAAATCCGATTCAAAACTGAATCGGATTTTTTTATGAAACAAGTTGTTTCTTAATGATTTATTTTAGAATGTTTTCTACCGTAGAAGAAATAAATGACCATTCCCAAAGCCAGCCAGATAAGCAATCTCCACCAGCTTTCCATATTCAGCGAAAGCATCAAGTAGCCACACACAACCACACCCGCAATCGGGATAAAAGGTACAAGCGGAACTTTGAAAGCTCTTGGAGCATCAGGCATTTTTTTACGCATAACCAAAATTCCGATGCAAACCAGAGAGAAAGCAAACAGTGTCCCGATGCTTACCATGTGACCTAAATCTTTAATGGGCACAAATCCGGCAAAGATGCTTACGAAAAACATAAAGAAGATATTGGTTTTCCAAGGTGTACGGAATTTAGAGTGAATTTGTCCGAAGAATTTCGGTAAAAGTCCGTCATTACTCATCGAATAAAATACACGACTTTGCCCCATCAACATCACCAAAATTACCGAAGTATAGCCTGCTAAAATTGCCACAATCAAAAAGGTTTGCAAAAAGTCATATCCCGTAACGGCAAAGGCAGTCGCAGCAGGAGAAGCATCGCCTTTAAACATTTCATAAGGCACAAGCCCTGTCATAACATAGGAAAACAGCACATATAAAATCGTACAGATAACAAGCGACCCCAAGATTCCGATAGGCATTCCCTTTTGCGGATTTTTGGCTTCCTGAGCAGCCGTAGAAACTGCATCAAAACCAATAAAAGCAAAGAAAACCAAAGCAGCTCCTGCTGCAATTCCGGGAAGTCCTCCAAAATCAGCTCCGTTATTCTCAGGAATAAAAGGCGTATGAAATTCAGGATTGATAAACTTCCAACCCAGGATGATAAACATCAATACGACAGCTACTTTTACGATAACCAATATGTTGTTAACCGTAGCTGATTCTTTGATTCCCCTTATAAGTAGAAGCGAAAGTAAACTCACTATGAATATAGCAGGCAGGTTGATAATTCCGCCTTCTGCGGGTGATGACGAAAGTTCGGGAGGAATTGCCATGCCATATTGTGACAAAAGCTGATTGAGATAAGAACCCCAACTCACCCCTACGGTAGCGGCTCCCAAGGCATATTCCAAGACCAAATCCCAACCGATAATCCAGGCGATAAATTCGCCCATAGTGGCATACGAATACGTATAAGCACTACCTGCAACGGGAATCATCGAAGCGAATTCCGCATAGCAAAGTCCTGCAAAAGCACAACCTGCGGCTGCCAAAACAAACGATAAGGTTACTGCCGGACCTGCATGGTCTGCTGCGGCAATTCCGGTAAGGGAAAATAATCCTGCCCCGATTATGGCTCCGATTCCCAGAGCTACCAAAGCTCTTGATGATAATGTTCTTTTGAGTCCTTTTTCTGAATCTGATGCTTCTTCAAGCAGTCGTGAAAGTGGTTTTGTTTTCCAAATAGACATAGTTTTTAGTTGTTGGTTAATATTTTCAGAAGTCCAAATATAAATTATTTTTTCAAACCGTTAACAATTATTTTTTTTGGGTTTGTTTTTTTCGCTTCTACCCACTTCGATTTCAGGGTTTATTTTCAGTAAATCTTCAACCAATTCGTCTCTTTCTTTCGGAGAAAAATAAATCTCGTCAAATTTGTTGTAGGTAATAATAACTCCAATAGTATCCGTTGAAGGTCTGTATAAAACCGGAACATACCAACCCGAATGATATTCGATTTTCCGGATAGAAGAAATCTTCATTTTGCCTCTGAAAATAGCAGAACGATGATACAAATAGCCGTTTTCGATTTTGTAATAGGTTCCGAAACAAATCCATAAAAACAACCCGATAATTGAAATCGTAACACTCAAATAAATCCAAAACTCCTTGTCTTTAAGGTCTTGGGCAGACCAATCTTCCATATATAAAGGAGTAGTCATTATAAGGACAATCAAAAAAAGCATTGTATAAGTCCATTTTGAAACCGAAGATTTATAGATTTTCTTCATTTGAGAAATAAGAACTCCAACGGAGTTGAGAACCATAAGTGTTCGGAAGACGTTAAATAGTCTAACATAGTGGTATTTTGCTTGGGTCACCCTCGCAGATTACCACTATTTCTTTGATTATTTCCATATTCAG
>JBAYSC010000174.1:0-5162 GCA_041676345.1 Flavobacteriaceae bacterium
AAGTCGCCAAAAGCCAATTTTATTGGCTTTTTAATTATATTAGCAAATAGAAATTGGCTTTGGCTTAGTTTCGGTCTGAATTGAACTTTCGCTCAATTCAAGCCCGCACTATCGCCAAGCCTCGAAACGTTATAGGGCATTTTAAAAAGACGACTAACCAACAATGGACAGATATAAAGAAACATTTGAAACCTGGAACAACATTGCTTCAATATACCAAGACAAGTTTATGGAGTTGGACTTGTATAATGCCACCTACGACTTTATATGTAGTGTCATTGACAAACCCAAAGCAAAAGTTTTAGAAATCGGTTGCGGACCCGGAAATATTACAAAATATCTTTTAACTAAAAGACCTGACTTTAACATTTTCGGAATAGACATAGCACCCAATATGGTAGAACTTGCAAAACAGAACAATCCGACTGCAAATTTTGCTATTATGGACTGCCGAAAAATTAAAAGCCTCGACAAGAAATTTGACGCAATTATTGGCGGATTTTGTTTGCCATATTTGTCGCAGACAGAGTGCAAAGAACTGATTTCTAACTCTTACGACTTGTTAGATGACAATGGCTTGATATATTTAAGTTTTGTAGAAGGTGAACCAGACAAATCCGAATTTAAAGTTGGAAGTGGCGGAAGAGTTTATTTTAATTACTATAAATTGGACGACCTACAAAAACAACTTAATAAACATAAATTTAAAGAACTAAAAACATTTAAGGTGAAGTACAAAATATCAGAAACAGAATTTGACATACATACAATACTGACAGCGAAAAAGAAAAACGCCCTATAACACGGGTTTTGCGTCAGGCGGGCTGACCTACAAACTTTGAGCTTAGTGCTTCTAACGAACTTTAGTAATAAATTGAAACTTTGTGCTCGGAAACCCGCCCGAACGCAAAGCCCCAAACCGTTGGCTGCAATGGTTAAGCAACGTTTGGCGATAAAAAGCACGGTTGAAATTAAATATTGCATTCAACTCAGAAAAACTGAGGAGAATGACAAAAAAGTACGAAGATTATACTCGTGAGCAACTGCTCGAAGAAATAAAGAAACTCAAAAAACAAAAGAAATTCGGTTTAGTTTGGGAAGAAAAAACCGAAGAAGTTGTAGAACAATGCAAAACAAATTTTCCTGTTTTGCACGAAATTTCAGAACGTGCCATAAGTGGCAACGACTCCCCTACTCATCTTATTCTTGAAGGCGATAATTATCATTCGCTTTCTGTTCTTAATGTAACTCACAAAGGAAAAATTGACGTAATTTACATTGACCCACCTTACAATACAGGAAACAAAGATTTTAAATACAATGATAGTTTTGTAGATAAAGAAGACTGTTTTCGCCACAGCAAATGGATTTCCTTTATGAACAAACGCCTGAAACTTGCAAAAGAATTATTAAGCGAGAAAGGTGTTATTTTTATTTCAATTGATGATAATGAACAAGCTCATTTGAAATTGCTATGCGATGAAATTTATGGAACAAAAAACTTTGTAGATGCTATTATTTGGAAGAAAACAGAAAACATAAAAATGGATTCTAAGTTCTTATCTCAAAACAAAGATTTTATTTTGTGTTACAGAAAGTCTGATAAGATTACAGACTTCACAAAAGAACAATCAACAGAAGAACGTTTTAAATTAGAAGATGAAAAAGGAAAATACTATTTGCGAAAACTTGATAGTTTAAGTAGTACATATTCAAAAGGGATGGATTATGTAATAGAACATAATGGTGTCAAATATTATGCAGGAGGCTCAAAAGAAAAATACGAAGAACGACAATTAACAAATCCAGGTAAGAAAGCACCAACTTGGCTTTGGTCAAAAGCAAAATTTGAACAAGGAGTAAGAGAAAATGAAATTGTTTTCAAAAATGGAAATATCTATAACAAAGTTAGATTTGACGGAATTGCAAAAAAACCATATGTAAACATTCAAACTTTGGCTTCGGGTCAGACTGCACAAAAAGAATTGGACGATATGTTTGGAAAACGATTCTTTGACCATCCTAAACCTCCAAAACTAATTAAATGGGTTATTGAACTTGCTTCAAACAAAAAGAATCTTGTGATTCTCGACTTTTTCGCAGGTTCGGGAACAACAGGACACGCAGTTTTGGAACTCAACAAAGAAGACGGAGGAAACCGACAATTCATTCTTTGTACCAACAACGAAAACAACATTTGCGAAGAAGTAACCTATCCGAGAATAAAAACCGTAATCACAGGACAACGACCAGACGGAACAAAATATGCGGACAAAATACCTGCAAATGTTCGCTATTTCAAAACTGATTTTGTAGAAAAAAGCGAGGACACAGACGAAAACCGTATCCGCCTGACCAATCGTTGTTACGAACTTTTACAAATAAAAGAAAGTTGCTACGATAAACAAAATTCAAAAGTAGAAAATCTGAAAATTTGGAGAAATGAGGGCAAATTATTAGCCGTCATTTTTGACCGCTACGATAATACAGACGACAAAAAATACATTTCAGAAATTGCGGGCTTCGCCCACAATTCTGATGAAGTCGTTGTGTATCGTTTTTCGATTGACGGCAATTTGGATATGGATATTTCAGCCTTGCCAAATGCCCGATTAGAAGAAATTCCCGAAGAAATCCTAAAGACATTCAACCAAATTTTCAAAACCAAAAAGAAGCGGAAATAATATGGAACTCAAAATATATCAGGAAAATGCGGTTGATAATTTGGTAAAGAAATTCAATCAGCAAAAAGACGGTTCACGAGATAATTTCATCATTTTCAAATCGCCAACAGGAAGCGGAAAAACGATAATGATGGCAGAGTTTTTAAAACGGATTATTTCAAATAATGACGATGGAAACAGCGTTTTCGTTTGGGTTGCACCACGGGATTTACACAATCAATCGAAAGCAAAAATCGAAAAATACCTCAAAAATTATCCGTACAGGATTATTGACAAAAATTCGATTACAGCCGAGCCGTTTTTGCCAAACGACCTTTTCTTTTTTAATTGGGAAAAAGGAATTACAAAAAAAGACGGAATTTGGAATAATATTCTCGTTCGTGAAAACGAAACAGGCGTAAATTTGCAAGACATTTTTCAGAAAACACAAGACGAAAACAGAAATATCATTTTGATTGTTGATGAATCGCATCAAGGATTGTATGCAGAACGAACGCAGGAATTTGTAAACGAAATCATCAAACCCAACACCGTAATTATGGTTTCGGCTACGCCAAAACCAGCACCGACAAACGCACATTCTGTAAATACGGTTATGGTTGATTTTTCCGAAGTGGTAAATTCGGGGTTGATAAAAAAAGATACAATCATCAATGCCGATTTAGAAAATGTAAATTCATCAACAACAACCAATGCTATTTTGGAGGCTTGTCTGAATAAACAAACGGAGTTAAAAGAACTAAATCCTGAAATCAATCCGTTGATATTGGTTCAGTTGCCTAATGAAAAAGAAACATTGAGTGAATTGGACAAAACAACCAAAGATTTTGTCGAAAAATACTTTTACGAACAAGGAATTACCTACGAAAACGGAAAATTAGCCGTCTGGTTGAGCAACGAAAAGAAGAATTTAGACAACATTTTAGATTTTGACAGCCAAGTACAAGTTTTGATTTTTAAACAAGCGATTGCCTTGGGTTGGGATTGTCCGAGAGCTTCCATTATGGCAATGTTTCGGGAGAATAAAACCGAGAGTTTTCAAATTCAGACTGTAGGACGGATTTTGAGAATGCCTGAAGCCAAACATTACGACAACGAAAAACTAAATTCGGCTTACATTTATACGGCACTTGACCAAATTTCCATTGCAGGAGAAAGCGACAGCGAAAAAGGATATTTCAATTTTAACACAATGCGGATTACCGATTTTGCAAAGAAAAATAATGTAAAATTACCGTCTATTTTTCTCAATCGAACCGACCAACATACGCTAACTCGTGAGCATTTTTCGCCTATTTTCATACAAAAATTACTCAACGCTTTTGATATTGACGGTACGGAAATGGCAAATGTTGTAAGTCAAAAAATTGACGACAAACTCGAAATTTATGATGAAGAATTAAAACGTGATATTATCATAAATGAAGTGATTAAAAACTTGGAAACCTATGACGGAACGACTTCTCAAATAACCAAAATTCAAAAGGAATCCAACCACGAAGAAATCGAATATATTTTTGAGCAAATCATTCGCAGTTGGTGTTTGCCTTACGGAATCGAAAAGTCAAAAGCAAAAATAAAAAACGCTTTGTTTCAAGTTTTTGAGTTGGGAAATTTCACTATTAAAGACGTAAAAAAGTTTATCGTTTGTTCAAAATCAAATTATGATTTTATCCATAAAATTGTGGTTTTGTCAAAAGATGAATATGAGCCAATCCGTCAAAAAACCGATGAAGATAAAAGAGAAAAAACCGAAAATATATTTTCAATTCCCGAAAGCGATATTGTCAATGAAAGTTTTACGAAAGAAGATTTTAAAAAATATGCACTTTCGCCTTGTTACATCAAATACGATTCGGAATTAGAAAAGTTATTTGCAAGACATTTAGAGCAATCCGAAAAAGTGATTTGGTGGTATAAAAATGGCGAGGGTTACGGAAAGTATTTTGGGATTTTATACCAAGATTCTGAAAACAAAGAGCGTGTTTTTTATCCTGATTTTATCGTAAAAACAACCGAAAAACTTTGGATAATAGACACAAAAAGTGGATTTACAGCAAAAGATGCACTTGACAACGGAAAAGCTCAAGCATTAGAAAATTGGCTAACGGACAAGCCCGAAATTGACGGAGGAATTATAGAATTTGACTCGGAACTTTGGAAAATCTACCAAAAAGAAAACGAGAATTTTAAGAAAGTAATTTTTGAATTATAACCGAAAACCAACGGAAAACAATACCACTGACAGCCAACAGGGGTTTTGCAAGAGAGCGGGTTAAGTGCTTCGTTTGAAACTTTTTGCTAAATTTGTAGTTCGGCTCTTCGATTGAGCGTTTGTGCTAAAAATCCGCTCCCTCGCAAAGCCCCAAAACGTTAGCGGCAAGGCTAAACCAAAAAGCAAACAAAATAATAGTGGCAAAATATTTTCACATAGTAATATTAATTTTACTTTTTTCTTGTAACCAAACTAACAAGAGC
>JBAYSC010000175.1:0-5162 GCA_041676345.1 Flavobacteriaceae bacterium
AGCTGAATCGACCAAAAAATCGGCTTTGGGGAGTTTCGACTGCAAAATTCCTTCTGCTAAAGGACTTCTGCATATATTCCCCAAACAAACCATTAAAATCTTTGTTTTCATTACAGAAATTATACCGAGAGTTTTTTGTTGATATCCTCGACAAATTTTTTGAAATGCCTGTCGGTTTCTACCAGATTATCTACAGTTTTACAAGCGTGAAGCACCGTAGCATGGTCACGGTCTCCGATTTGTGAACCAATGTTCTGCAAAGAGGCTTTGGTATATTTCTTAGCGAAAAACATAGCCAGTTGTCTTGCCTGCACAATATGACGTTTTCGGGTTTTAGATTGAAGCGTTTCTACATCAAGCTGAAAATAATCTGAAACTACTTTCTGGATATAGTCAATAGAAATTTCTCGTTTTATATTCTTTACAAACTTCTCTACCACTTGTTTTGCCAGCTCGGGTGTTACTTCTTTTTTGTTGAAAGAAGATTGGGCAATAAGCGAAATAATAGCACCCTCAAGCTCTCTGACGTTGGTTTTCACGTTTTTGGCAACATATTCCACTATTTCATCGCTCATCTCTACTCCGTCTCTGTAAAGTATATTTTTCAGGATGGAAAAACGGGTTTCATAATCGGGTTGCTGCAATTCGGCTGACAAGCCCCATTTGAAACGAGATAAAAGTCGTTGCTCAATGTCCTGCATATCGACCGGAGCCTTATCGGAAGTCAAAATAACTTGTTTTCCGTTTTGGTGCAAATGGTTGAAAATATGAAAGAAAACATCCTGAGTTCCTGCTTTTCCTGATAAAAACTGAACGTCATCAATAATGAGCACATCAATGAGCTGGTAGAAATGAATAAAATCACTTCTCGTATTTTTCCTTACCGAATCGACAAATTGTTGGGTGAAAACCTCAGCCGAAATATACAACACGGTTTTTTCGGGATATTTTTCTTTGATTTCTACCCCAATAGCGTGAGCCAAGTGTGTTTTTCCCAAACCTACACCACCAAAAATCAAAAGCGGATTAAAAGAGGTTCCGCCCGGTTTGTTGGCAACAGCCATACCAGCCGAACGGGCAAGGCGGTTGGAATCGCCTTCCAAGAAATTCTCAAAGCTGTAATTGGGGTTGAGTTGCGACTCGATCTTCACATTTCGGATACCCGGAATCACAAACGGATTTTTGAGTTCCGGGTCTTTGTTCTGCACCGGAAAATCAACTTCCTGAGGTTTCATAGGCATGCGGTTTGAGCCGGGCAACTGCTCTGTAAAAGGCTGTTTGTTGCCCACCGCATTTTCCATTTTGATTTTATATAGCAACTTCGCTCCTTCACCAAGTTCTTTGGTGAGAGCAAGTTTTAATAACTTAACGTAATGTTCTTCGAGCCATTCGTAAAAAAATTTACTCGGAACTTGTATATGAAGCACATTCCCCTGCAATTCAACCGGGGTTATCGGCTCAAACCAAGTTTTGAATGCTTGACTCTGAATATTATCTTTTATAAAAGACAGACAGTTTCCCCATACCGATTGAGCAGTTTTGTTCATATTCTTCAAAAAAATTATCTTTGTTGCTGTTATTGCATTGAGTTTCACCGAAAGGCAAATGTAAAAACAGGTTTATTTTTACAGGTTTTTGAGTTAGCAAATATGTAAACAAATTTCTTTAAAAAAAAACGGAAATGGTATTGCATTTTAAAATTTATTTCCGTATAGCAGTCTTATTAAAATTAGTAACACACTTATGAATACACATCAATACACCACTCGTGTCCGTTATGCAGAAACAGACCAAATGGGAGTGGTTTATCACGGGAATTATGCCGTCTTTTTTGAAATGGGACGAGTGGAATGGCTTAGAAATCTGGGAGTTTCATACAAACAGATGGAAGAAAGCGGTATTATGCTTCCGGTAGTTTCGCTCACGATGAATTACAAAAAACCCGCTCGTTATGACGACCTTTTAACAGTAATTACCCGATTTAAAAGTCAAACCTCTGTGAAGATAGAATTTGATTACGAAATTCATAACGAAAAAGGAGAATTGTTAACAACTGGGTATTCGTTGCTTGTTTTTGTGGATATGAAAACCGGAAAACCAACCCTTCCTCCCGATTATATTAAGGAGAAAATTCAGAGCTTATAAAAACAAAAAAGCTGCCTTTTTCAGACAGCTTTTTTGTTTATTTTATTTCCCAAACAAGTTTTTGAGAGCATCTTTGGTTTTGTCTTTCACTTTTTCTTTGACCTCCTCTTTTACTTCTTCTTTTTTCTTTTCAATCTCTTTTTCAACTTCCTCTTTAATTTCTTCTTTGGTAGTCGGAATATTCAGAGAATCTTTCCCGATAGCTCCTCCAATGGCATTGCTTAAAGCATCTTTACCTTTGTTGATGAGTTCGTTTTTCTGATATTCCACAATCTGGGTGGTCAGGTTGGTTACGACTTGTTTCATATCGGTAGAAACCTTAGGGTCAGAGAAACTTCCCGTAAGATTCGCCTTTACCGGAACCACCAGATTTTTGGCTTCATTTCCGCTCAATTTTGACAGAAGTTCGGTTACTTCTCTGCCCAAATATTTGGCAGGAACATCAAAGGTAACTCCATATTGCATATTTTGGTCAAAACCGTGAGTTCCCGAAAGCCCGATTTTGATATCTTCATACTTGAAATCAAGGGGTTTCAGGTGTACTTTTCCATCTTCAAAAGCAAGTTGAGCTTTGAGGTTATTCAGATTCAGCTTGCTTAAATCCACAAAGCTCAGATTAGAATCCAACGTGGAGAGCAGTTTCGAGTTTTCTGCATTTACTTTGGTATCTAAGAGTTGCCCCAGCAAATCACCTGTTAGCGAATTCAAATCGGGAGTGAGTTCTTTGGCATCGAGATTTCCGCCTAATTTAATGGTCGAACTCAGTTTTCCGTTGATAACTCCTGCAATCGGGGCAATGTTTTTGAGCATTTCCATCTGGGTGAACGATTGCATGATATCGACTTTGTCTAAGTTCAGGTTCATATCAAATACAGGCGTTTCTTCTTGGGTCGAAACATTTCCGTTAAGCCCAATTTGCCCTCCGAAAATAGAAGCCAACACATTTTGTAATGCAACCGTTTCGTCTTTGATAAGCAATTTTCCCGAAACGTTTTTCAAAACCAGATTGTCATAAACCACTTCGTTAGCTTTAGCTGTTAGCGTACAGTCTAAAAAAGCCGGAATTTTAACGGGTTCTGAGTCGGTTGGGGTTGTTTTCTGAGCCTGAGCTTGTTGTTCTCCCTCAGGAGTAGCGGTCATAAAATCACTGATTTCCAAATGATTGGAATTAAGGTTGAAATTCCCTTTCAAGGTTTGGTCTTTAAACATAAATCCGTAGAAATTATCCAGAGTTCCGCTTAGCTGAATATCTGATTTTCCGGTTTTTACATCCAATTTCGAAAGGGCAACATGACTCGGGTTAAACTTCAAATCGGCTTCGGAGATTTCAAGCGGTTTTGCCAATTCTTCGCCCTCATACCTGAAAGCTGTAAGATTCATTGTTCCCGAAGCCTTTACGTTTTCATATTTTTCCTGTTCGATGGAATTCATATCCAAACCAAGCTCCAAATCGGCTTTTACGATTCCCGAAAGGTCTTTTTCGAGCTGAATCGGGTAAGCCCCGGAGAGATTTGCCAAATTGATAGTTCCGTTCATTTTGGCATCGACCAACATATTTTCGGTCAGTTTGCTTAGTTTCGCTTTAGCATTAAACACATCCTGGTCAATTCGGAACGAAAGTTTATCTAAATCAACGTAGGTATCTTTTTCGAGACCTGTTTCGTTCTTGATTTTCACATCAATCACAATGTTTTCAACCGCTTTCGGCAAATCAGGATATTTAAACGAAGCGTTATCGGAAGCCATCACAATATCCAAAGTCGGAATAGTCGTATCTGTCAAAGTGCCTTTTACCGCTCCTTTTACCGAAAATTCTCCTGTGGTTTTAATATTTTCCAGACTTCCTGCATAGGCAGAAGGAATGAGCCCTAAGAAGTTGGAAAACAGCGTAGTGGGTGTGCTGAACGTAAGGTCATACTCCTGCCCTTCTTCTTTGAGTTGCAAAAATCCGTCAAATTCCAGAGGCAATTTATTGATAAGAGCCATATTTTCTTTGAAGGTATATTTGGAGTTCTCTAAATCGAGATTCAAAACCGCATCAAGGGTAAGCGGAAGGTTTTTCACCCATGCATTATCACCCGATATAAAAGAAACATTTGTGGTCGTATAAGTATCTAAATCAACCACACTTCCCGTGAAATCGCCTTTTCCTTTATGGTTGATTTCGTCTAAAGCGAATGCCATTTGCGAACCTTGATCTAAATAGATAAACCTCAGATTTTCAATCTCATAATTTTGCAGGCTCAGGGCAAAAGGAGCACTTTCGGAGTCGTTTTCTTCCTCTTTTTCCTCCTCATCTTTCAGGGCAATATCGAAATTTCCCACTCCGTCTTTGTTGAAAACAAGGTTTACCAAAGCATTTTTAATGAAGATTCCTTCAATATTCATAGCTTCACCCTCTGATTTAAAGAGTTCTTTCACCGACATTTTCAGGTCGATTACTTCCGAAAAAACCAACGTATCACCCTCAAACGGAGCTTTGTTTATGATACTCAAATCTGTAATCGACACGCTGGCTTTGGGAAAACTTTTGAGCAAACTCAAATCTACATCAGAGAAATTAACGGTTGCATCGAGGTTTTCATTGATGGTTTTTAGCACCAAATCCTTGATTTTGTCTTTAAACAAAAAAGGGGTAACAGCCAGAGCCACTACCAATACAGCCAAAATAATTGCTGTCCATTTAAAAATTTTCTTTATCATAACTTTATAAGATTTAATACAAAAGTAAATTAAAAACCACCCTGAAAAAACTTAAATTTGGGTTAATTTTTTGGTTGTCGGTTGTTGGTTATTAGTTATTGGTTATTAGTTATTGGTTGTTGGTTATTGGTTGTTGGTTATTGGTGGTCGGTTATTGGGCAGTGGGCAAAATCTCAAATTTCAAATCTGCAACGTTTCAATCATCAATCCCAAGGTTATACCACAAAGATTCGTAAAGCCTACACAAAGTTTTTTTCATAGTCTTACGTCCTACGTCTTACAGTCCTACGTCAATTTCAAATCAAAAATCAAAA
>JBAYSC010000176.1:0-5151 GCA_041676345.1 Flavobacteriaceae bacterium
AACTCAGCCACCAGCTCTATTCCGGTTTTGTCGGGCAGTTTTATATCCATCAGCACCACATCAGGATCTTGCTTTCGAAGGAATTTTTCGGCTTCACGGGCAGAATAATACTGCCCTACACATTCCAGCTCACTGTCAAAGTCAATAATCTTTTTCAGGGCTTGGTTGTAATGCTTTTCATCTTCTACTATGGCAACGTATATAGGCATAACTGTGAATCTGTTTCGGAAGCAAAGTTCAGAAATATATATAATATGCGAAATCACCCTTTCGGGTGATTTTTTAGCCTAAAGTCCTGATTACTTTTTCGATTCCGTCAATTTTTTTGATATTGTCAACCAGGCGTTTCAAAACCGTATTGTTCTGAACCACTACTACAATATTTCCTTTAAAAATTCCCGCCTGGCTGTTCAGCGAAATACTCTGAATGTTCACATGCATATTGTTTGAAATCACCCGGGTAATCTCGTTAGTAAGCCCCAAAGAGTCCATTCCGGTTATCTGAAGCGTTACTTTGAATTCCTGTTGTGAGGAGTCTATCCACTTGGCCTGCATAATTCGGTAGGCATAATGAGCCTGCATACTGATGGCATTAGGGCAGTCTTTTTTATGGACTTTTATACCTTCATTGATGGTTACAAATCCAAAAACAGGATCGCCCGGAATCGGGCTACAGCAGTTCGCCAACTTGTAATCGAGCTTCTCTTCTTCCTGACCAAAAACGAGCAAATCATAGTTCTGGCTGATTTCGTCTTTTTGAATCTCCTCCGGATTTGCGACCGGACTTCGCTTGATTTTCTTGAAAAAGTTGAGGAACGTACTGTTTTTCTGAGCCACAAAATCTTTGAGTTGCTGATTGTCTATACTGCCTATTCCCATTCGGTAAAAAAGGTCTAAGCTCGTTTTCAGCTTGAAGAAAGTTACCAATTCGTTTACCGTTTTTTCATTAAACGATACTTTGAGATGGCGAAGTTTCCGCTCCAGAATTTCTTTTCCTTCCTCTGCTATTTTCTTCACATCTTCGTTGAGCACACTTCTGATTTTGTTTTTGGCTCTCGAAGTGGTTACGTAATCCAACCAGTTAATTGTCGGTTTTTGGTTGGCGGAAGTGATAATTTCGACCTGATCTCCGCTTTTAAGTTCATAATTGAGCGGAACCAATTTTCCGTTTACCCGTGCTCCCCGGGTTCTGATTCCTACTTCGGAGTGGATGCTAAAGGCGAAATCCAGAGTCGTAGCTCCTTTAGGCAACGAGCGGATTTCTCCTTTGGGTGTAAACACATAAATTTCTTTGGAATACAGGTTCATTTTGAAATCTTCCACAAAATCTACCGCATTAGATTCCTGATTTTCCAGAGCTTCCCGAAGCAGATTCAACCACAGGTCAAGACTATTTTCTTCGGTTGTGCCTTGTTTGTATTTATAGTGAGCCGCATAACCTTTTTCGGCTATTTCGTCCATTCGCTCACTACGGATTTGCACTTCCACCCATCGCCCTTTGGGTCCCATAACCGTGATGTGAAGGGCTTCATAACCCGTTGATTTGGGAGCAGAAATCCAATCCCGCAAACGATTGGGGCTGGGGCGATAATGGTCTGTAACTATCGAATAAATCTTCCATGCAATAAATTTTTCTTCCGAAGGGTCACATTTATAAACTATTCGGATGGCAAATTTGTCATACACCTCATCAAAGGTTACGTTTTGGGTCTTCATTTTTTTACGAATGGAAAAAATCGACTTAGGACGACCTTTTATGGTATATTGGATGTTTTCTTTGTTGAGCGAAGCTCTCAACGTATCTGAAATATAGTGGATATAAGCATCCTGCTCTTCTTTTGTTTCTTTGATTTTGCTGACAATGTCGTGATATACATCGGGTTCGGTATATTTCAGACCCAAATCTTCCAATTGTGATTTAATGTTATACAAGCCCAAACGGTGAGCCAGCGGAGCATAAATATACAGGGTTTCCGAGGCAATTTTTGCCTGTTTGTAGTCTGCCATTGACTCCATCGTCTGCATATTGTGAAGCCGGTCTGCAATTTTTATCAGAATCACCCGAACGTCATCGTTTAAAGTAAGTAACATTTTCCTGAAATTTTCCGCTTGAAGCGAAATGTTCTCGTCCGTCTTTACTTTGGCAATTTTGGTAAGCCCTTCTACAATTTTAGCGATTTTCGGGTTGAACATCCGCTCGATATCTTCTACCGTAACATCGGTATCTTCCACCACATCGTGCATCAGGGCAGCTGCTATGGAGGTGGCTCCCAACCCGATTTCGGAAGCTACGATTTTTGCCACGGCTATGGGGTGAAAAATATAAGCTTCACCCGATTTTCTCCGTTGATCTTTATGAGCTTCAACAGCCACATCGAGAGCTTTCCGAATCAGTTTTTTATCGTCTTCGGAAAGGGTTTGATAGCTTATGCGAAGCAACTCTTTATATTCTTTGGCTATCGCTTTGTTTTCTTCTTCTATTTGCTGTTCGGTCATCATAGAAACACATTATTTAGATGTAAAAACCAACTCCTTAATTTTTATCAAAATCAGTTAACGTAAAATTACGATTTATTTTTTAAGAGCCATATATTTGAACTGAAATATACGAAAAAATATAAGGCTGTAAAACTTCATTTTTTTTATTACTTTTGTTTTTCCAACTCAATATAAACACCATGGAATATTTAGATTTTGAACTTCCTATAAAAGAGCTTGAAGACCAATTAGATAAGTGTCAGATTATTGGTCAGGAGTCTGATGTGGATGTCTCTGCCACCTGCAAACAAATTGAGAAAAAACTCGAAGAGACCAAGAAAAAGATATATAAAAACCTAACCGCCTGGCAGAGAGTCCAACTTTCTCGCCACCCAAATCGACCTTATACTACCGAATATATAAAATATTTGTGTGGTGATACGTTTCTGGAACTTTTCGGAGACCGAACCTTTAAAGACGACAAAGCCATGGTTGGCGGATTGGGAAAAATCGACGGACAGTCGTATATGATTATCGGGCAACAAAAAGGTGTCAATACCAAAATGCGTCAATACCGAAACTTCGGGATGGCAAATCCTGAAGGATACCGAAAAGCACTTCGCCTGATGAAAATGGCAGAAAAATTCGGAATTCCGGTGCTTACTCTCATTGACACTCCGGGAGCCTATCCGGGTCTGGAAGCGGAAGAAAGAGGTCAGGGAGAAGCCATCGCAAGAAACATACTGGAAATGAGCCGTTTGAAAGTCCCTGTGATTTGTATTATTATCGGAGAAGGAGCCTCGGGAGGTGCTTTGGGAATAGGTGTGGGAGACCGTGTTTTTATGCTCGAAAACACTTGGTATTCGGTAATTTCGCCTGAATCCTGTTCTTCGATTTTATGGCGAAGCTGGGAACACAAAGAAACCGCTGCAGAAGCCCTGAAACTCACTTCCTATGACATGAAAAAAAACGGGCTCATTGACGAGATTATCCCCGAACCGCTTGGAGGGGCTCACTATGACCGAGAAACCACTTTTAAATCTGTTCAGAAGTTTATTACCAAAGCCCATAAGCAACTCAAAGATTTATCAACAGAAAAATTGGTAGCCGAGCGGATGGAAAAATATCTGAAAATGGGAGAGTTCAAAGGATAGCCTTTCATTCTCAACCCTTTCAAAAAATCCGAAATATACAGTTTCGGATTTTTTTATCTTATCAACAGAAAAAAGCGAGTTGTCAGAAGTTTTCAACAGCTTTTTCCTAATAACTTAACCTACTTTCACATTATATTTTGGCTATTTTCGCACTATGGAAAACGCAAAAAACATACACCCGTCAAGAGGAGAGAAAACAAAAATAATTAGTTTAGAAAAAGGAAAAATACAGCCTCAAGCTATTGATTTAGAGGAAGCTGTGTTGGGTGCTATGATGATTGATAAAAAAGGAATCGATGACGTAATCGACCTTTTAACTCCAGACACCTTCTATAAAGAAGCTCACAAATATATTTTTGAAGCCATTGACCAGCTCTTTAAAGGCGGGCAACCCATCGACTTATTAACAGTTTCGGCTCAACTCAAGAAAAATGCAAAATTAGACCTTGCAGGAGGCGATTTTTACCTGATTCAGCTTACTCAAAAAGTATCTTCATCAGCTCATATTGAGTTCCATTCGAGGATTATTCTCCAAAAATTCATTCAGCGGAGTCTTATCAGAATTTCATCTGAAATCATCGAAGATTGTTTTGACGAAACTACCGATGTTTTTGATTTGCTTGACAAATCAGAATCGAAATTTTATGAAGTAACTCAGGGCAACATTAAAAAAAGCTCCGAAACGGCTCAAAGCTTGGTGAGCCAGGCAAAAAAGCGAATCCAAGAGATTGCCAACAAAGAAGGATTGAGCGGAGTGGCAACCGGATTTACCAAATTAGACGAACTCACCTCGGGCTGGCAACCCAGCGATTTGATTATTATGGCTGCAAGGCCGGGTATGGGGAAATGTTTAGGGAAAGGCACTAAAGTCTTGATGTTTGACGGAAGTCTGAAAAAAGTAGAAGATGTAGTGCAGGGAGATTTGTTGATGGGAGATGATTCCACCCCTCGAAAAGTGTTGTCTATTGCTCGTGGACAGGAAAAAATGTATTGGATTCATCAGAATAAAGCCAATTCGTATCGGGTAAACGAAAGCCATATTCTTTCACTAAAAAGAAGTCGGAACGAGGGAAAACACAAAAAAGGAGAGGTTTTAAACATAACGGTTAAGGATTATCTCGAAAAATCCGACAAGTTTAAATCTAATTATAAAGGATATAAAGTTGCTGTTGATTTTGACGAAAAAGAACTGCCTTTAGAACCGTATTATTTGGGTTTGTGGCTCGGAGACGGACATTCGTACAGTCAGAGAATAACCAATATTGACGAAGAAATTATTGATTATCTCGAAGGATATGCTGAAAAATTAGAAGCCGAATTAGTGGTTTACCAGCAGGAAAACCGAACAAATTCGTATGGAATTGTAAATCGAAATAAGCGTTTTTCAGACGAATTTAATATGAATGTTCATACCGAATTACGAAAATTAAATTTGTTGCAGAACAAGCATATTCCACAGGAATATCTGATAAATTCCAAAGAAAACCGCTTACAACTTTTAGCGGGAATCATTGATACG
>JBAYSC010000177.1:0-5029 GCA_041676345.1 Flavobacteriaceae bacterium
CGAAACGGAATTTTGCAGCAGCTTTCAGCCCCATATACACACCAAATCCGGTAACCGGAGACGGATTTCCAGAACCACCTTTGCTTTCTGAAATTCCCGTAACATAAGGCGTTACTTCTCTGATTAAATCCATATCGGGGGTAGTAGTCCCTACATCTTCAGCAGTGATATAACGACCGCTCAAAGAGTGTACAAACTCTCCGAATTTTCGAATCATTTCGGGAGTTTTGTCGGTTTTGGAATTTCCGATAATAACGGCTTTTCCACCACCTAAGTTAAGTCCGGAAACAGCTGATTTATAGGTCATTCCTCTTGACAGACGCAATACGTCATTCAGAGCTTCCCACTCGTTATCATAGTGCCACATACGGGTTCCTCCCAAGGCAGGACCTAAAACCGTGTTGTGAATGCCAATTATTGCTTTTAAACCTGTATCTTTGTCGTGGCAAAATACTATTTGTTCGTGCTCGTTGAAGGAAACCTGCCCAAATACAGGGTCAACTTTCTTCAAATCTTCGGGGTTAGTAGTAATAGTCATAAAATTATATGCTTTTTTGAGCGACAAAAGTAATTTAAAATTTAGGAATTTGCAAAAAAATGGACTTTAATCGCATAAGTCTCAAAAAACAGCCTATTTTTTGATTTTTGTTTAAAAAGAAAGACATAAAACAAGTGTGTTTATTGAAAATTAAGAATATCAAAATTGTTGATGAAAGAGTTACAATACCTCAATAAGTATTTTTATAAATATAAGTATCATTTTATAGGAGGAATCCTCATTGCGATAGTAGCGAGGATTTTTGCTTTATACACTCCGAAACTGGTCGGGAACTCGATGTCTGTGGTCGAAGACTTTATTAAAGGAAACATAGAACAGAGTGCAGCCAACTCGGTTTTTCTGAAAAATTTACTGCTCATTGTAGGAGCTACTATTGTAGCCGGTTTTTTCCTTTTTCTGACAAGGCAAACGCTTATTGTCGTGTCCCGACATATTGAATTTGACCTGAAAAACGAAATTTTCACTCATTATGAAAGCCTTTCTCAGAGCTTTTTTAAACAAAACCGAACCGGAGATTTGATGAGCCGAATCAGCTCAGATGTCGATAAAGTCCGTCAATATATAGGGCCTTCGATTATGTATGGCATCAGCACAACGATTACTTTTATTGTGGTGATTACCCAAATGTATATTATTTCTCCAAGACTAACACTTTATACACTTATTCCGCTTCCGCTTTTGTCCTACAGTATTTTTAAGCTGAGTAATGAAATCAACAAAAAAAGTACGGCATATCAACGGAATTTATCGAGTCTGGCGACTTTTACTCAGGAAATGTTTTCGGGCATACGGGTAATTAAAGCTCATCATCTTGAGAAAAATATCCAGGGCGATTTTCAGGAACTTTCCAAAGACAGCAAGGTTAAAAATATGAAACTGGCAAAGCTCAATGCCATGTTTGGTCCGCTTATGATTTTCCTTATCGGATTGAGTAGTCTGATTGTGATTTTTACAGGAGGAATGATGTATATAGACGGGAAAATCACTCATATCGGAGTAATTGCGGAGTTTATACTGTATGTAAATATGCTGATTTGGCCTGTGGCTTCGCTGGGGTGGATTTCCTCTATGGTTCAGGAGGCGGAAGCTTCTCAAAAGCGGATTAATGAATTTTTAAAAACCGTTCCTGATATACAAAACAAATCGGATGAGCCTATAGAAATTCAAGGAAATATCGAATTTAAAAATGTTTCCTTTACGTATGACGACACGAATATTCAGGCATTGAAAAATGTGAGTTTTTCGGTGAAAAGTGGAGAAACCATAGCGATTTTCGGAAAAACAGGAAGCGGAAAATCGACCATTCTCAGTTTGATTTCGAGGTTATATGACGTGAAAGAAGGTCAGATTTTAATAGACGGAATTCCGGTTGACCAAATTCATTTGGAAAGCCTGAGAAAAAATATGGCCGTGGTACCTCAGGATGCCTTTTTGTTTTCGGATACCATAAAAAACAACATCCGTTTCGGGAAGCAGGAGGCTTTAGATGAAGAAATTATTGAAGCCGCTCGCCTGGCAGCTGTTCACGATAATATTGCAGGGTTTACCAAAGGCTATGAAACCGTTTTGGGAGAAAGAGGAATTTCGCTTTCCGGAGGTCAAAAACAACGGGTTTCTATAGCCAGGGCACTACTCAAAGATGCAAAAATTCTGCTATTAGATGATTGCCTTTCTGCTGTGGATACAGAAACCGAGGAAATAATTCTGAACAATCTCGGAAAAGTAATCACAAACAAAACTACTTTTATTGTGAGTCACAGGGTGTCGGCAGCCCGAAATGCAGACAAAATCATTGTGCTCGACGAAGGAAAAATCATAGAACAAGGTTCTCATAGCGAACTGCTAAACCAAAACGGATATTATAAAGAACTCTACGAAATGCAACTTTCCGAAAAAGAATTATTGTAAGGGAATGAAACTGCTTAAAATTGTTTTAGATACGTTTTTTATGGCTATTTCTGGCTGCAACTTCGTTAAATTTTGAAACGATAGCTCTGCTATCCTTTAAAAATTTGCCTCGTTTCGCTCAAAAATAGCTTCATAAAATTCCCTACAAAACAAATTTAAGCAGTTTCTTGTTTTATACTTTTTTTTTTCAGAATTTTGGGCGTTGTAAAATTAAAAAAGATAAAAGTAATATGAGCGAAAGAGATTTATTAGAAAAAGACGAAATTTTTTCAAAGGTGCAGAGAGCAGGAAGAAGAACCTACTTCTTTGATGTAAGAGCAACAAAATCAGATGATTATTATATCACTATTACAGAAAGCAAAAAATTTACCGAAGAAGACGGATCTTATCATTATAAAAAACACAAAGTTTATCTCTATAAAGAAGATTTTGCAGAGTTCAAACAAATTCTCGAAGAAATGATGGACTATGTTATCGACAAAAAAGGAGAGGAAGTCATCTCAGAAAGACATCAAAAAGATTTCAAAAGAGAAATTCCTTCTGACCAAACAACCTCAGCAAGCAGCTTTACAGATATTGACTTTGACGATATTTAATAGATTTATACCCAAACAAAAAGCCGGAAATCAGAATGATTTCCGGCTTTTTTTATAGAGCTTAAAGTAATTATTCCCGTAGAATTTTCTCCATTTTTCTGCCTTTTGCCAATTCGTCAATCATTTTGTCAAGATAGCGAATTTGCCTCATCAGTTCTTCTTCAATTTCCTCTATCCGATAACCGCAAATCATTCCCGTAATTTTAGAAGCATTCGGGTGAAGGGCAGCATTCTTGAAAAAAGTTTCAAAATCGGTTTTTTCGTCCAAATGTTTTTGCAGTGCTTTTTGGTCATAACCCGTCAGCCAGAAAATGATTTGGTCAACTTCTTCTTTAGTACGTCCTTTTTTTTCTGCTTTTGTGATGTAGTGCGGATAGACACTGGCAAAAGTCATTTTATAAACTCGGGTAAAATCGGTTTTCATAGCACTTATTTTTTTAGTTTTCGGGCAAAGGTTGCTTTAAACTTTTTGACTTTCGGATTGATAACCGCCTGACAATAAGGTTGGTCAGGGTTTTGGTTGAAATAATCCCGATGATAATCTTCTGCTTTGTAAAATGCAGTTGCTTCTGATATTTGTGTTACGATCGGGTCGTCAAAAATCTTTTCGGAAACCAGCAAAGCAATAAAATCTTCTGCCTGTTGTTTTTGCTCCTGATTGTGATAAAAAATTTCACTTCGGTATTGTGTCCCGATATCCCCACCCTGACGGTTCAGCGTTGTGGGGTTGTGAGTAGCAAAAAAGATTTCGAGCAGTTCGTTATAGGAAATTACATTCGGGTTGAAAACAATTTCTATGGCTTCTGCATGACCTGTTGTGCCTGTGCAAACTTCTTTATAAGTCGGATTTTCGGTAACACCTCCGGTATAACCCGAAGTTACACTCTCAACTCCTTCAAGGCTTGAAAAAACAGTTTCCGTACACCAAAAACATCCGCCTGCTAATGTTGCTTTTTCCATAATGTTGCTTTAAAAAATTATAAATAATGCTTATCTATGTGATTCTTAAAATTGTTTTTTTCTTTTTTGGATTTTACTCCTAAGACTCTTGCCAAATTTTCAAAACTCAATTTCCCCTCTGTGTAATATTTAATCAAAATCCCTCTTAATTTTTCAAAATCATAAGAATTATAAAGTTGAAATTGACATTTTACAGTTTCACCTGAATTTAATTCTAAAAACACAAAATTATCAACTCCATTAGATAGCGGACTATTTAAATCACCTCTGTATGTGGGTGTTAATTTTCCGTAATAATCTTCATTTGATATAGAAATGGTTTTAATTTCACTCAGCAGAAATTCTCTGGATTCTATGAGAATTTTGTCACTTTCAAAAGTTATAAAACCTTCTACTTTTCCTTTTAAAGGTTTTGTTTTAGGGATATTAATTAACTTCAATAATAAACCGCAACCCCAGAATGCAAGACCTATAAAAGCTAAGGTTTTACCTAAAGGGCTTTGAATATATTTATCTTTTTCAAGTAAGAAAATCAGAGCGAAACAAATGAATAATATTGGATAGACTACTCGATTTGTACTCCAATAGAATTTCGATGATTTTTTATAAATAGAAAATCTATATCTATTCATTATTATCTCAAACTTGCTCCCAATTTCTCAGACAATTCACTAATAATCTTAGACATTGTTTTTTCGATTTGACTATCGGTAAGGGTTTTCTCGTTATCCTGAATCATCAGGCTGATGGCATACGATTTTTTCCCTCCGGGGAGTTTATCCCCTTGATATACATCAAACAAATCAATGGCTTTTATCAGTTTTTTTTCGGTTTGTTTTACGGTTTGATAAATGCTTTCAAAACTCACATTTTCGTCTAAAAGCAGTGCCAAATCACGTCTTACCTCAGGATATTTTGCAATTTCGGTGAATTTTATCTTATCGGAAACCATTTTTATGACTGCCTCCCAACGAATGTTGGCATATAAAACCTCCTGTTTGATATC
>JBAYSC010000178.1:0-4909 GCA_041676345.1 Flavobacteriaceae bacterium
AACCTTAAAGAATTTGAAGAATTAGTTGACAAAACTTTCATCTCTACCGATAGCGAAGAGGTAGTGGAAGGTGTTGTTGTAAGAATCACTGACAGAGATGCCATTGTTGATATCAACGCAAAATCTGAAGGTGTTATTTCTTTGAATGAGTTCCGTTACAACCCAGGTTTAAAAGTGGGTGACAAAGTAGAGGTGCTTATTGACGTTAGAGAAGACAAAACAGGGCAACTTGTTCTTTCTCACAGAAAAGCCCGTGTTATCAAAGCTTGGGACAGAGTTATTGCTGCCAGCGAAACCGGAGAAATCGTAAACGGATTCGTAAAAGCAAGAACAAAAGGAGGTATGATTGTAGATGTATTCGGAATCGAAGCCTTCTTGCCGGGATCTCAAATTGATGTGAAACCAATCCGTGATTACGATCAATACGTAAACAAAACAATGGAATTCAAAGTGGTTAAAATCAACCACGAATTCAAAAACGTTGTGGTTTCTCACAAAGCACTTATCGAGGCTGATATCGAAGAACAGAAAAAAGAAATCATCGGACAACTTGAAAAAGGTCAAGTGCTTGAAGGAGTTGTTAAAAACATCACTTCTTACGGAGTATTTATTGACCTTGGAGGTGTTGACGGACTTATCCATATCACTGACCTTTCTTGGTCAAGAATCAACCACCCAAGTGAAGTTCTTGAATTAGATCAAAAACTCAACGTGGTAATCCTTGATTTCGATGAAGATAAATCAAGAATCCAATTGGGTCTGAAACAGTTGAGTGCACACCCTTGGGATGCTCTTTCTGCAGATCTTAACGTAGGAGATAAAGTAAAAGGAAAAGTGGTTGTTTTGGCAGATTACGGAGCTTTCGTAGAAGTTGCTGAAGGAGTTGAAGGACTTATCCACGTTTCTGAAATGTCATGGTCAACACACCTTAGAAGTGCACAAGACTTCGTAAAAGTAGGTGATGAGGTTGAGGCAGTTATCCTTACTCTTGACAGAGAAGAAAGAAAAATGTCTTTGGGTATCAAACAACTTTCTACTGACCCTTGGACAGACATTACATCGAAATACCCTATCGGTTCTAAACATTCAGGAACGGTAAGAAACTTTACAAACTTTGGAGTATTTGTTGAATTAGAAGAAGGAATCGACGGACTTATCTATATTTCTGACCTTTCTTGGACTAAGAAAATCAAACACCCGTCTGAGTTCGTAAGCGTTGGTGATAAACTTGACGTAGTAGTTTTAGAGCTTGACGTTGACGGAAGAAAACTTTCGTTAGGTCACAAACAAACTACCGAAAATCCTTGGGATAAATATGAGGATGGTTTTGGTGTAGGTTCGGTTCATACCGGAGTAATCGCTGAAATCGTTGACAAAGGTGCTACCGTTGAATTCAACGATGACGTAGTGGCTTTCATCCCAACCCGTCACCTTGAAAAAGAAGACGGTAAAAAACTTAAAAAAGGTGATTCAGCCGAATTCAAAGTGATTGAGTTCAACAAAGAGTTCAAAAGAGTAGTAGCTTCACACACGGCAACTTTCCGTGATGAAGAAGAGAAAAATGTTGCTTCTGCAGCAACAGAAACTCAGGCTCCTGTTGAAAAAACAACACTTGGTGATCTTGATGTTCTTGCAGAACTAAAAGAGAAAATGGAAAAAGGAAAATAATTTTTTCATATTGTTTCTAAAAGGCCTTCCGCTAAAACGGAAGGCTTTTTTTATGCCATTCTGTTTTTTTGATTGAAAATGATTTTCTTTCTGTTTTCTGTTCTCTAAATTCTTTTTTCTATCCTCTAAAAAACTTACATTTGCACTCTTTAAATCCGTAAAATGGAAATAGTTATTAAACTTTCTCAGTTTTTATTGAGTTTGTCTCTGCTTATCGTTCTTCACGAATTAGGGCATTTTATCCCTGCCAAACTATTCAAAACCAAAGTCGAAAAGTTCTATCTTTTCTTCGACATAAAATTCTCGCTTTTTAAAAAGAAAATCGGTGATACCGTTTACGGAATCGGGTGGCTGCCTTTAGGAGGCTATGTGAAAATTGCCGGAATGGTCGATGAGAGTATGGATACCGAACAGCTCAAACAAGAGCCACAGCCTTGGGAATTCCGCTCCAAACCCGCCTGGCAACGACTCATCATTATGTTGGGAGGAGTTACCGTAAACTTTATTCTGGCTTTTGTGATTTATATAGGGATTGTTTTTGCTTACGGAGACTTGGATATTAAAAACTCCGAAGTAAAAGACGGAATCTGGGTTACAAATCCGGTTTTGGAACAGGCAGGACTGCAAACAGGTGATAAGGTTATTTCCGTTGATGGCAAACCGGTAGATAAATTCTTTGACTTACCCGAAAAAATATTGCTGAGCCACGAAATTCTGGTGGACAGAAACGGAACACCAACAACCATTCAAACTCCGGTTGATTTAATCGGGCAGATAGTTGATGAAAACAAAAAAACAGCTATTTCGCTCAGGATTCCGTTTGTGGTGGTCGGAGCAGAAGATACATCTCCGAATAAAGATGCTTTACGTTTAAAAGATATCGTGACTCATATCAACGGTCAGGAAATCCAATATGTAGATGAGCTTCCAAGCATACTTGCTAACTACAAAGATCAGGTTGTTACGGCAAAAATTCTCAGAGAAAATAAAGAAATCGAAACAGAGCTTAAAGTAAATGAAGAAGGAAAAATAGGCATTGCCTATGCTTCGATGTTGGGCTTGTCTGACCTTGAAAAAATGAATTTATATGAGGTAGAGCGAACCAAATATGTTTTTTTTGAAGCTTTCCCCATAGGTATAGAAAAAGGATTTGAACGCTTAGGGAGCTACTGGAATCAGTTAAAGAAAATTGTGAATCCGAATACAGGAGCTTATAAAGGAGTAGGGGGATTCAAAGCCATTTTTGATATTTTTCCGCAAACCTGGTCATGGGAAGCGTTTTGGAACATAACTGCGATTCTTTCGATTATGTTAGGAGTAATGAATCTTTTGCCGATTCCCGCTCTTGACGGAGGTCACGTGATGTTTTTGCTTTACGAAATGATTACCAAAAGAAAACCAAGTGAAAAATTTATGGAAAAAGCCCAAATGGTCGGATTCTTTATCCTGATTGCCTTACTGCTTTTTGCCAACGGGAACGATATTTTCAGAGCTTTTAAATAGGAACTGAATATTTTTTTGATTATTATCAGCAAAACCGTACTTTTGGAAGCTAAAAAACAGTGATTTATATGGTTTTACAATATACACTATACAACAATACAATATACTAAATACAAAAACTATGAATTTCAACCTTACAGAAGAACAACAAATGATACAACAGGCGGCTCGTGATTTTGCACAGCAAGAACTGTTACCCGGAGTTATCGAACGTGACGAACACCAGATTTTTCCTGCCGAACAAGTCAAAAAAATGGCAGAACTCGGTTTCCTCGGAATGATGGTTGACCCGAAATATGGAGGAAGCGGTTTGGATAGCGTTTCCTATGTTTTGGCTATGGAAGAAATCGCAAAAGTAGATGCTTCTGCTGCTGTGGTGATGTCTGTAAACAACTCTTTGGTATGTGCCGGAATGGAAAAATATTGCAACGAAGAGCAAAAACAGAAATATTTAGTTCCGTTGGCTTCGGGTCAGGTTATCGGAGCTTTTTGTCTTTCTGAGCCTGAGGCAGGAAGTGATGCAACTTCCCAAAAAACTACGGCTAAAGATATGGGAGATTACTACCTGTTGAACGGAACCAAAAACTGGATTACCAACGGTTCTACTGCTTCGACCTATTTGGTAATTGCCCACACCCACCCTGAAAAAGGACACAAGGGAATCAATGCTTTTATCGTGGAAAAAGGCTGGGAAGGTTTTGAAATCGGCCCGAAAGAACAAAAAATGGGTATCCGTGGTTCTGATACACACTCTTTAATGTTTACCGATGTGAAAGTTCCGAAAGAAAACCGTATCGGAGAAGATGGCTTCGGGTTCAACTTCGCTATGGCTGTGCTTAACGGAGGTCGTATCGGAATTGCTTCGCAAGCCCTTGGTATTGCACAGGGAGCTTACGAACTGGCTCTTAAATATGCTCAGGAACGCAAAGCTTTCGGAAAAGAAATTATTCACCACCAAGCTATCGCCTTCAAATTGGCTGATATGGCTACACAAATTACGGCTGCGAGAATGCTTTGCTTTAAGGCTGCTGCCGAAAAAGACGAAGGAAAAGATATTTCGATTTCGGGAGCTATGGCAAAATTATATGCTTCGACAACCGCTATGGAGGTTACAACCGAAGCGGTTCAGGTTCACGGAGGAAACGGATATGTAAGAGAATACCACGTAGAACGTATGATGAGAGATGCCAAGATTACTCAAATCTACGAAGGAACTTCCGAAATTCAGAAAATCGTAATTTCAAGAGGTATTTCTAGAAAATAATATCACAGATTTCTATAAACAAAAATCCCGACTTTTTGAGTCGGGATTTTTTTGTTTTCTGTCATTCTGAGCGAAGCATAGTCGAGGAATCTTTATCCAATCCAAAATTTCAAATTTCAAATTTCAAATTTCAAATCTCAAATCTCCTCCCCATCTCTTCCACCACTTCATAAGCAGCCGGACAAATAAGCGTATTTTTAAGGGTCAGATGATTGATTTGATAGAATTTCTTTCTGTCCGTATGCGGATATTCCCGACAGGCTTTGGGTCTGTCTTCATACACCGAACAATAATTGTCACTTCCCAAAAACGGACAAGGGACACTTTGCAAAACGTAATCGTTGTCTTCGTCTATCCGGAGGTATTTCTCAATAAATTGCTGTGGTTTCAACCGAAAAACGCCTGCTAATCGTTCGATGTCTTTTTGAGTAAAAAGCGGTCCAGTAGTCTTGCAACAATTAGCACACGAAAGGC
>JBAYSC010000179.1:0-4891 GCA_041676345.1 Flavobacteriaceae bacterium
ACATGGTCTTGATGAGCATGAGTAAGCAAAATATAATCTGCTTTCAGACTTTCCAAATCAACAGAAGCTGCTTTGGGATTACCCGAAATAAAAGGGTCTATCAACAAATGTTTTCCTGCCACTTTAATTCCGAAGCAGGAATGTCCGTAATAGGTGATTTTCATGGTGTTGGTTATTGGTTAATAAGCGTACTCATAATCTACTTCGGTATTTCGGTCTGCTATCTGAACGTTTAAAACAGTTCCGTCTTCACTCATCAAAAATACCACTACCTGTAAATTGGCTACATTTTCAGAGGTGTAACTCACCGCAAGATTAGATTTTGTAACCTCAAGTCCTTCCGTAGCATTCTGCTCCAGATTATTTCCTATGATATTTCCATAAACACCTCTCAACGTGTGATTGTGGGTAAAGTCATACAAGGTCGAAGCTCCTCCGTAAAGGTCTCCATTATAATTTTTTTGATTTGCTATAAGTCCGTTTTCTATGATATAAACCGCATATTTAAGTTCTCCTGCAAGGGCTTCTTTAAATTTAAAACTCACATCGACTGTTCCTGAACTGCCTCCGAGGTTGGAGTTGATTTTGATTCCCACAGGTGATTGTGGCTGAATCTGGTCAACAGGCTGACTTACGTTATGGTGCTGAGGATCTGCCCATATTATGTTTCGGTTTATGGCAGCAAAAGGATAGGCACCTCCAATTCCTAAGTGGTCTTCCAACGGAATTCTGCCCGTAAAATCAAATTCGTCATTGTTGTGTATGGCAACCGGAATCACATTGTGAGTTTGAGCTTCGATGAGTTCTAAAGCATAAATAATTCTCGTACACCAGCCACACCAAGTCCCTGTGAAATCTTCCACCAAAACTTTGTGTTTGAAATAAAGGTCTTCTACATTGATGCCTTCCACCACATTAACGGTTTTGTAATCGCTCAAAAACTCTCTGTTGCTGGTCTGGTCGATATATTTGGCATACACTTCAAAAGAGCCTAAGGCTGTCGGAGTGAAAATATTGGAATCCAGCTCAATGTTGTCCACATAAAACAAAGATTGGTCTGTGATGTCTTCTCCCGCATTGTTGGTCACTTTGAAAGTAACGAATTCCTGCTCTTCGGGATTCTCATTCAACGCTACGTTATACCTGTCGGGAATCAGCGAAATCAGGCTCAATTGGTTGCTGTAGATATGGTCGTCATCATTTTCATTTCCTCCACAGGAAACCAATATCAAAGCCACACTAAGGGTCGAGAATAAATATTTGATGTAATTTTTCATCGGAATAAAGTTTTTTGCAAATATAAATTATTTGCCCAAATATAATATTATTTTCAACTTAGACCAAGTTCGGAATATTATTTGTTTTATATTTGTCCTTCAAATTAAAAATTACAGATATAATGAAAAAGATTTTCTTTTTGAGCTTTTTGCTTGTAGGAATGTCGGTTTTAGCCCAACAAAGCAAAATGCCGAATGTAGTTCTTAAAAATTTAGACGGAAAAGACATTAATCTTTCTAAGTTTAATTCTACCAAACATCCTGTTATTATCAGCTTTTGGGCAACGTGGTGTGGCCCTTGTATCAACGAACTTTCGGCCATTCACAACGTATATGAAAAATGGCAGAAAGAATTGGGAGTAGAACTCGTAGCTGTTTCCATAGACGATGCCAAAACCAAAAAACGAGTACGACCAATGGTAAACGGAAAAGCCTGGGATTATGAAATCCTCCTTGACGAAAACCACCAACTCAAAAGAACTTTAAACATCGTAAATGTACCTTATACGATAGTGCTTCACAACGGAAAAGTGATTTACGAACACTCCAATTACACTCCCGGAGCCGAAAACGAAATGTATAAAGTCATCAAAGATCACTTAAAATAAGCCATGTCAAAAAAACTACTGACCTTTTCTTTTTGTCTGGCAACTTTTTTTGCTGTTGCTCAGGAAGAAGAACCACAAAACAACGGACAACTCAATGTCGGGTTTGAGTCGAATGCTCAATGGTATATTGACGATGACAAAATCCAGATTTCTGAGATTGATGCTCAGGAACGCATCCGCTCCAACAGTTACTTAAAGCTCGATTATTTCATCAAAAACTGGGAATTCGGTTTGCAGGCAGAGTCTTATACGCCTCAGGCATTGCTGAACTATGCTCCCGGATTAGAAAAAACCGATGTCGGAACTATTTATGCCCGATATAACAATACCGAACTGGGGCTTAACGTAACCGCAGGACATTTTTATGAGCAATTCGGTAGCGGACTCACCCTTCGCTCCTGGGAAGACCGACAACTCGGAATCAACAATGCCATTTTTGGAGGAAGAATAAAATATGATACCGGAACAGGTATCAATGCCACCATTCTCGGAGGAAAACAACGTATCGGGATGGGATTCGACCTGGCCGATTCGTTTATTTCGGGAGCTGACGTAGGCGTGAGCATTTCTGAAATTGCCAAAATGGAAACTACCGATTTGAATATCGGAGCAAGTTTCGTCAGCCGTTATGAAAATCTTCAGGAGTTGTATCCGGAATTGGACAAAACCACCAATATGTATTCGTTTAGAGCAGACATGACCAAAGGCAACTTCTATGCAGGTGCCGAATATGTCTATAAAACCGATGATGCTTTGGTTGAAGGGCAAGGTGTGGTGCAAAATATTTTAGATGACAAACAATATGACGGAAATGCCCTGCTTGTCAATATGGGCTATTCCCAAAGAGGTTTCGGACTCGATATTAACCTGAGAAGACTTCAGAATATCGGGATGTTTTCCGAAAGAAACCTAACCGGAAACACCTTCAACACAGGAGTAGTGAACTATGTTCCGGCTCTAACCAAACAGTATGATTTTGCCCTGCAAAACATCTATGTTTATCAGGTAGCTTCTGTAACTTCGTTTTCTCCGTATTTAAAACCGGGCGAAATTGGAGGACAGTTTGATTTGTATTATCAGTTCAAAAAAGAAACTGCAATGGGAGGAAAATACGGAACGTATTTCGCTGTAAACGGTTCGTTTTGGAATGCTTTAGACTATGAAGATTTAGATATGAACAACCGGGAAGTAAGCTCAGGATTTTTTGATTTCGGACGAAAATATTATAATGACTTAGCCATCGAAATGCGGAAAAAACACTCTGACAAATGGCAGTCTATCTTTATGGTGATGGGGCAATATTACAACCAGAAGTATATCGAAGATGCCTCAGGAGAACTTAAAACCTACGTTGCGGGAGCTGATGTGATTTATAAAATCAACGATTTGCAGTCTGTACGACTCATCGGACAGCATTTGTGGGCAGACGGAGACAAAAAGAATTGGGCAGCAGCCACACTGGAATATGTTCCGTCTTTGAAATGGTCGTTTTTCATACACGACCTCTACAACTACGGAAACGACAATCCCGATGACCAGATACATTATTATAGTGTCGGAGGAGCATTCGTGAAAGGAGCTACCCGTATCGGGATGAGCTACGGAAGACAAAGAGGCGGAATGATTTGCGTTGGTGGTGTATGTCGTCTGGTTCCTGAATCTTCAGGGCTTACCCTGAATATCAGTACAAATTTTTAAAGATGTAACCTTAAATAAAAAACCCACGACCGAAATCGTGGGTTTTTGTGTTTTAAGTGAAAAGGCGAATTATTTACTCCACTCAGCAATCGAATCTTTATTGAGCTTTACGTAATCTGAATTTCCTGCTTTTTCAGCCATATCAAGAGAACGTTGGGCTGTTTGGATAGCTCCTTTTTTGTCTCCGCTTTTTGCCTGAATCAGCGATTTTAAACGCAAATACCAAAACGGAACTTCCTCTCCTCTAATTTCGATAGATTTGTTTACCCAGCTAAGAGCTTTTGCCATATCTCCGTTTGATTGGTAATAATAATTGGCTGCCTGATAATATGCATCAGCTCCGGGACCCAACAGGGTTCTTTCGATACTCTCATTGGCAATTTTAGACGTAGGCACTTCAAACTTAATAGAAACCATCGTTTTTTCCCACGCAATATCGAGATACCCGAAGTCGTTGTCTAAGTTATTGATAGCCATCGTAAAGGTTTCTACCATAGGCACTGCCACAGGGGTAGCGGTCGTTTTTAAAGCGATTTTCTCTTCGTTCCACTTTTCAGGATTTCCCCAGTTGTTGGTGTCTTCATAAAAGAAAACTTCCCATACGTCTGGTTTTGGGATGGTAAAAATGGCATACTCTCCTTTTGGCAGGGTTTGTCCTGCAATCACCACATCTGTAGAAAACGAAACCATACTGTTTCTGTTGGCTCCGGTTCTCCAGAGTTTGCCAAACGGAACCAGATTTCCGAAAATGTTACGACCCTTTACTCCCGGTCTGGAATATTCAACACTTACTTCTGTAAGACCAACTGTTTGCTGCACTTTCCCAAACGGACTTGCAGCAGGAGTTTTTACTTGTGAAAACCCGAAAACTCCCGAAAGCAACAAAGTTGCCGTAATTAAAATCTTTTTCATAAAATTATTTTTTAGAATTTGACAGGGGTAAAGATACGATTTATTAGTGTTCAGTGTTTAGTTTTTAGTGTTCAGTTTTTTAGTTTTTAGTGTTCAGTTTACGAAAGTGTTCAGTTTATAACAACATCTTCAAAACGCAACAAAAACAGGATTAGGCATTAGTTTCTCTGCCAGCATTTCGACTTTATCGGTAATTTCGGAAGTAAAGAAAAGCCGTTGGGTTTTTTCGATACTCTCCGAAAGACGGGTAATCAGGAGTTCGTTTCGGTTTTTCAGTAAAATATCTGTGTCATCGACCGCAAACATTTTCAGGCGGTTGATGTCAAATCCGGCTCCTGAGAAGAGTTCGCTGAGTTTTTTTGGAGTCCCGATAAGCACATCTATCCCTACCGAAAT
>JBAYSC010000180.1:0-4880 GCA_041676345.1 Flavobacteriaceae bacterium
TAAGCCTTCGCTTTGAGCTGCTTTGGTCAGCCTGTCAATGATTTTTTTATGCCCGATGTGGACTCCGTCAAACGTCCCGATAGTGAGTACTGTCGGTTTTTCTGCCTGAAACGTAGTAATATTTTGGAAAACTTTCAATTTTGAAAAATTTGGGGGCAAAGGTAAAGATTTTAGATTTAAGAATGATGATTTTAGATTGCTGATTTTTGAAGAGAAGTCACTGATTTTTTTGACGAACTGAGCAGAAAAATCAGTTACTTTCCGTTAAAATCGCTCATAGTCTGATTGAGCCCAATCGTAGCAAAAGCCTTGATAATATCACAGGATTTCTCTAATCGTTCCGCAAGTTGTTGTTTCTCCTGATCGCTCCACTCCCCTAAAACATAATCCACCTGTTGTCCTTTTTTGAAAGCATCACTAATCCCAAAACGAAAACGGGCATATTCCTGTGTGTTAAGCACTTGATTGATGTTTTTAAGTCCATTATGACCGCCATCACTTCCCTTTGCTTTAATTCTGATAGTCCCAAAAGGCAAATTCAAATCATCGGTTATTACCAAAAGATTTTCCAACGGAATTTTCTCTTTCTGCAACCAATACTGAACCGCTTTTCCGCTCAAATTCATATAGGTATTGGGTTTTAGCAAAAAAAACTGTCTTCCTTTGAATTTATAGTTTGCCAAAGCTCCGAGTTTTACGGTCTGAAAGTCCAGTTTTTCTTTATTGGCAAAAAAATCCAATACCTTAAAACCTATATTGTGCCTGGTGTTGGCATATTCAGCTCCTATATTTCCTAAACCTACAATTAAAAATTTGTTCATTGTGTCTTCTTTCGGTTGTTTTTTAACGAAAAATTGTTGCAACCAATTCATCTGTCATAGTTTAAAAACGGCTTCAAAAATACGAATTATTTATAGTATTTTTCCGGCTTTTTCAAAGCACTTATCTTTTGAATTGTTTGTTTACCTTTGTGCAAACAAAAAAATGGCAAAAGTTACTATCATTGGTTCAGGAAATGTGGCTCATCATCTGATTCGGGTTTTCTCCGAAAGCCCTGATGTTAAGCTGGTTCAGGTATTCGCCCGAAACAAAAAATCGCTTTCGGGTGTGGTGGCTGATGAGCTTGTTACCGATTCGTTTTCTGAACTAAAACCGGCTGATGTGTATCTGATTTCAGTTACTGATGATGCCATTGCTGAGGTTTCAGAAAAACTGCCCTTTTCGGGAAAATTGGTCGCTCATACCTCAGGAACACAACCCTTAGATATACTTTCCGACAAAAACCGAAGAGCCGTTTTTTATCCGTTACAGACCTTTTCGAAAGGAAAAAAAGTCAATTTCAAAGAAATTCCGATTTGTTTGGAAAGTGAAAATCCACAAGATTTTGACTTACTGAAAAATCTTGCGAAAAATATTTCAGATAAGGTGTATGACATCAATTCTGAAAAGCGAAAAGCACTCCATGTTGCAGCTGTTTTTGTAAGTAATTTCGTAAATCACCTTTATAAAATAGGTAGCGATATTTGTGAGCAAAATCAGATTCCGTTTGAGATTTTAAAACCGCTAATTGTTGAAGTAGCTGATAAAATCAAGTATTTAGACCCAAACGAAGCTCAAACAGGACCTGCGAAAAGAGGTGATTTGCAAATCATAAATGCACATTTGGAGTTTTTGAAAAATGATACCGAAAAACAGGAAATTTATAATTTGCTTACAAAAGCCATAATGAAAGATAAATAATTTTAACCAAACCTCACAGGTTTTAAAACCTGTGAGGTTTACTATTATAACCGAAAATGAAAAACTATAAAGAAATCATGAATGACATCACCACATTTATTTTTGATGTGGATGGTGTGCTTACAGACGGAACAATCCACGTTAGCCAAGATGGAGAAATGCTTCGGAACATGAACATCAGAGACGGTTTTGCCATCAAAGCAGCCTTAGAAAGCGGTTATAATGTGTGTGTAATTTCCGGAGGGAAAAATGAAGGAGTACGAATCAGACTCAGAAATCTGGGTGTAACCGATATTTATCTGGGAAGTCCTGACAAGGTAGAAACCTTTAAAGAATATACAGATATTTACGGAATAAAGCCCGAACAGGTTTTGTATATGGGTGATGATATTCCAGATTATCACGTGATGAAATTGGTCGGGCTGGCTACTTGTCCGCAAGATGCAAGCCCTGAAATCAAAGGGATTTCCAAATACATTTCCCATAAAAACGGAGGAACAGGTGCTGCAAGAGACGTTATCGAACAGGTGATGAAAGTGCAGGGAAAATGGAACACCTTTTTTGACGGAAAACACGATTAACTTTTCAAGTATTGAGTTTTGAGTTCTTAGTTTTGAATTGTATAAACCTGAAACTCAAAATTCAAAACTAAAAACTCAAAACTAAGAAAGATGTCACGAAAAAAGAAAAAAGAAAATATCGTTTTTGAAAACGTAGAAATATTAGATGCAGGAGCAAAAGGAGTTTCGGTTGCTAAGGCTCCCGAAGGACAAGTCATTTTTGTTCCGAATGTTGTGCCCGGAGATGTCGTAGATGTCAAAACCTTTAAAAAACGTAAATCCTATTTTGAGGGAAAAGCGATTCGTTTTCACAAATATTCCGAGGACAGGATTGAGCCTGTTTGCCAGCATTTCGGAGATTGCGGAGGTTGCAAATGGCAGAATATGAAATACGAAAAACAGCTTTTCTATAAAAATCAGGAAGTCTATAACAACCTTAAAAGAATCGGAAAAGTCGATTTACCGGAATTTGAAACTATTCTGGGTAGCGAAAAGCAGTTTTTCTACCGCAATAAAATGGAATTTTCTTTTTCTGACAGCCGTTGGATAACCGAAAAAGAAATTGCAGAAACCGAAGACATCGACAGAGGAAATGCTCTTGGTTTTCATATCCCAAAAATGTGGGACAAGATTCTGGATATCGAAAAATGCCATTTACAACAAGACCCATCGAATGACATCCGAAACGAAATCAAACGCTTTGCTACCGAAAACGGTCTTACGTTTTTCAATGCCAGAAATCAAAACGGATTGCTCCGAACCCTGATGATCAGAACAACTTCGACAGGTGAAATCATGGTTTTGATTCAGTTTTTTGAAGATGACAAAGCCAAACGAGAACTACTTTTGGATTTTGTTGCTGACCGTTTTCCTGAAATTACTTCGTTGCAATATGTAGTCAACAGCAAAGGCAACGATACGATTTATGACCAAGACGTAATCCTCTACAAAGGAAGAGATTATATTTTGGAAGAAATGGAAGGACTTTCGTTTTCTATCAATGCCAAATCGTTTTATCAAACCAATTCTGAGCAGGCTTATGAGCTGTATAAAATCACCCGGGATTTCGCAGGACTTTCGGGCAACGAATTGGTTTATGACCTTTATACCGGAACCGGAACGATTGCTCAATTCGTTTCAAAACAAGCTAAAAAGGTAGTTGGAGTGGAAGCGGTTCCTGCTGCTATCGAAGATGCAAAAATCAATGCTCAACGCAATAACATCACCAACTGTGAATTCTTTGTAGGAGATATGAAAAACGTGTTCAACGATGAGTTTATCTCCACTCACGGTCTTCCTGATGTCATCATCACAGACCCTCCACGAGACGGAATGCACAAAGACGTGGTAGAGCAAATCCTGAAAATCGCTCCACAAAAAGTGGTTTATGTGAGTTGTAATTCGGCTACTCAGGCTCGGGATTTAGCTCTGATGGATGAGCAATATAAGGTTACAAAAGTTCGCCCTGTAGATATGTTTCCGCAAACTCATCATGTCGAAAATGTAGTGCTTTTGGAGCGAAAAAAATAGTTTTTCGGTGCCTTTGCAAACAGCCAACCCTACAGAAACTCTAATTTTATTTGAGTAAAAATACCGACTGTTAAATTATTTTTTGTTTAATTTGTGCAAACAATAATTTTTCATGCAAATTTCTGTTCAAAACACGGAATCGGGTATTTTATACAAACTCCTCACAGGGCTTGTCATTCCAAGACCTATCGGGTGGATTTCCACTATTGATGAAAACGGAGTAAACAATCTTGCTCCTTTTTCCTTTTTTAATGTCGTAGGAGAAGACCCTCCTCACGTGATGTTTTCGACTGTTCGGACAGGAAACAAAAATAAAGACACCCTCAACAATGTTTTGAGTAACAAGCAATTTGCCGTCAATTTAGTTACGGAAGATTTAGTGGAACAGGTCAATACAACTTCCGAAATAGTTGATTCTTCTATTGATGAATTTCAGTTGGCAAACCTCACTCCTGTTCCTTGTGAAATGATAAAACCCAAGCGGGTTCAAGAGGCAAAAGCCCATTTTGAATGCGAAATGGTACATCATTATTTTTTGGAAGACCATAAAAACGGAGGAGCTTGTGTAGTAATCGGAAAAGTTGTGATGGTGCATATTTCCGATGAAATTCTTATGGAAAATTACCGAATCAATTTAGATAAATACAAACCTGTTGCCCGATTGGCAGGGTCGAATTATAGTAAAATGGGAGAAATTTTCTCTATTAAAAGAAAATTATGAAAATAACAGTTATAGGTGGTGGTCCGGGTGGACTTTACTTTTCGATATTGACCAAAAAAGCAAGACCTGATTGGGAAATAGACGTTTATGAACGTAACAAACCCGATGACAGCTTTGGTTTCGGAGTGGTTTTTTCAGATGAAACCTTGGGAGAATTTCTAAAACGTGATATGCAGTCGTACGAGCTGATTCGTAGTAAATTTGCTTATTGGGACGATATTATTGTAGCTCGTGACGGACAGCAGGTTAGCATTGCAGGAAACGGTTTTTGTGGTTGTTCCCGAAAAACACTACTTCAATTGCTTCACCAAAGATGTCGGGAAGAGGGA
>JBAYSC010000181.1:0-4870 GCA_041676345.1 Flavobacteriaceae bacterium
AATTAGGTCTGCTTGTTTAACTCACAAAGGTGAATAAAAAGATGGTTTTTTATAACGGATTATCCAATAATTTTTTAAACAAACTATACGATACTATAAACGTAGTTTATTTCGTTATTTTCATCATCATCTCCGTTATTGTAATACTTGATATTTACTCCACGATTTTTTAAACTTTGGTAAACAGAGTGGTCTTCAGGAAGTATTTTTCTATCGATAAACAATTCTTTTAAGCTGGTAAAATCATCTATTTCAAAAACATAATCGGGATGAATAGGGTTGTCAGCAACTCCTAAATCTTCTAAAACATCTTTACTGTTCTTGAAATACTCCAAACACTCTCCTGTTATTTTAGTTTGACTTAACCGAAGTTTTTTTAGTTTAGATGCTCCTTCAAAAGGTTTAAGATATTCATCGGAGATTTGATTAGAAAGTAAACTCAATTCCTTCAAAGTATGTTTGCTATTTTCAAAATATTTTAATCCTTTTCCCGTAATTTGATTGTTATCCAACCGAAGTGTTTTTAATTTAGACGCTCCTTCAAAAGGCTTAAGATATTCATCAGAGATTTGATTAGTATGTAAAGTCAATTCTTCCAAAGTATGTTTACTGTTTTCAAAATATTTTAATCCGACTCCTGTAATTTTATTTTCTCCCAACCAAAGTTTTTTTAATTTAGAAGCTCCTTCAAAAGGTTTAAGATATTCATCAGAGATTTGATTAGTATGTAAATTCAACCACTCCAAAGTGTGTTTGCTGTTTTCAAAATATTTTAATCCGACTCCTGTAATTTGATTGTTATTCAACCAAAGTGTTTTTAATTTAGACGCTCCTTCAAAAGGCTTAAGATATTCATCAGAGATTTGATTAGTATGTAAACTCAATTGCTCCAAAGTGTTTTTGCTGTTTTCAAAATATTTTAAACACTTTCCTGTGATTCCAGATTCCCTTATTATTAAATGAACTAAAGTTTTTATACCCTCAAAACACTTTAAATGTTCTGCCTCGTCAATGTCCGGTAATGCATCTAAACATAAGGCTTTAATAAAATCTTTCAGAATATAAATCAATGTTTGGGTTTCCCTGTAAGGTTTTTTATTTTCATAATCCCAAAAATTGTTTATACCAATATTCTCCTCATTTTCATTTATAACAAAAAAGGCTTCATTTAGAATAAACAAATCCTTCAGGTTCTTAAAAGCCTCCTCGTAACCTGTTTTGTCATAATCACAGATGATGTTCATTCCTTTTTCTTTGAAAACATTTTTTAAAGAACCGTTGTTTGTAAAGCTGTCAAAAAAAGCATACCATTCTTTTAAAATCTCTAATGTCGGAATTTTATATCCGTGTACATCATTCACAGGAGTTTTCGGAGCATTTGGTTTTATCATATCCCAACGAGCTGTTATAAAAAACCGTTGAGCCATAGAAAGATGCTCCTGATTAAAATCAATTTCTTCCGAAGTTTTATAGTTATAATCAGAATTGTATTGCATCAGTTCTTCTTCTGCTAAAAAAAACTCAAAAAACGCTTCGTGTATGAATTTGAAATTATTTTCTTCTTTGGTAAGCAAAGAACGTTCACCTAAACTTTGTTCGTTAAAAAGTTCTTTGATAAAATCCTTTTCTGAAATATAATAATTGTTCTGATTATAGTTTTTAGCAATTTTACAAGCTAATTTTTGACAGAATTTTTGCAGTTTCAATCCGTCTTTGACCTTTCCTTCGTCCTTTTCTCTTTGAATCCATTTTTTAACAATGGCTTTATAAATGTTGTATTCATTGATGTTTTTTAAACTTCCTTCAAGTCTGGCTTTTACTATATCATCTATGAAATTCAAAATCAGAGGAATATTAGCAAAACTCAGGTTTTCTTTGTCAAAATCCTCTACTAATCGTTTTATGTCATAATTATATTTGTATTTGTATTTGATATATTGTTCTCGTTGTGAATTTGTGAAGTAAGAAAGCTCAATTTTTTTCTCGTTTTCTAGAACTTCATTAGAAATATAACTGTCAAAAAATTGTTTTCTCACTGTAATAATAACCTTATCAAAATCTGAAAAATAGTCTTCTTTTACATTTTCATAATTTTCTTTAAAATCTTCCCAAAAAAGACCTTTTAGTTTTGAATTATGCTTTTTATATTCATATTCATCTAAAGCATCTACAAGCAAAATAGCTTTTTTCTTTTTTTTGAATTTCTTAAAAAAACTTTCTTGTTTGCTCTTTACCAATTCTTTGTAGGTAATTAAAGCCATAGAACGTTTTTTGGGTTTAAATCTATTGAAAAACTTTTTCAAAGGTTTGTCATAATTGGTATATCGACAGAATAAATTGGTCAGAAAAGATGTTTTTCCTATTCCGGTGTCTGCAATTACAAAATAGATGGTTTTGTTGTCTTCAACATTTTCGATAATAGTTTCCAAGAAAAATTGTTCTGGGTCTAGTTTTTCTTTTTCGGTATCTGTTGTTTGAAGAGATTTTTCGTAATCCTTATCAGGACGTGTATATGTGAAATGATTATGAATATAATTCTGTTTTCGGAAAATTAGATTTTTTTTACTAAAAGTAGTGCTAAAAACATTAAGCCGTTTTAAAACAAACGAAATAAAGGCAATTAATAAAGTAAAAAGAATACTTGATATAACTCCATCAATCCAACTTGAAGGAATCGTATTGAGAAAAGAATGAATTTTTTCTGATAAAAATGAGACAATATCCATATCTGAAACAGGTTGTATTAGCGGTCAAATTTAATTCTTATTTTATTGATTAACAAGTAGGTTCACTCAATAAAAAAACCCAAAAACTATGTTTTTGGGTTAATAAATTATTAAATGAGTTTTTTCTTTTAATGCTTAAAATGTCTTGTTCCCGTAAAGACCATTTTCATTTGGTTTTCGTTACAGAAATCAATGCTTAACTGGTCTTTAATTGAGCCTCCGGGCTGGATAACAGCTTTTATCCCGACATTGTTGGCAATCTCCACACAATCCGGAAAAGGGAAGAAAGCATCACTTGCCATTACAGCTCCGTTCAAATCAAATCCGAAACTTTGAGCTTTTTCGATAGCTTGTTTTAAAGCATCAACTCTCGAAGTTTGTCCTGTTCCGCTTGCAATAAGCTGTCCGTTTTTAGCTAAAACAATCGTATTGGATTTGGTGTTTTTACATAATTTGGAAGCAAATAACAAATCTTCTATTTCCTGTTCAGACGGAGTAAGTGTTGTTACGGTTGTAAGGATTTCTTTGCTGTCTGTAATATTGTCTTTTCCCTGAACCAAAAATCCGTTTAAGGCTGTACGAACTTGGTTTTGAGCTAATTCAACAGGCTTCTGAACCAAAATAATCCTGTTTTTCTTTTCTTTCAGAATTTCGATAGCTTCTGCATCATAGTCTGGAGCAATCACCACTTCACAGAACAGTTTATTTACTTCTTCTGCTGTAGCTTTGTCAAGGTTGGCATTGGCAATCAAAACCCCTCCAAAAGCTGAAGTCGGGTCACCTGCTAAAGCATCTAAATAAGCTTCTTTAAGTGTATTTCGGGTTGCCAATCCACAAGCATTGTTGTGTTTTAGGATAGCAAACGTAGGTTTGTCGTTTTTGAATTCAGCAATTAGCGTAACAGCAGCATCAACATCTAAAAGGTTGTTGTAGGAAAGCTCTTTTCCGTGTAGCACATCAAACATAGCATCAAAATCTCCGAAGAAGAATCCTTTTTGATGAGGGTTTTCTCCGTAACGAAGTTGTTTTCCACCCGTTTGACTGATTTTCAAAAATGAATCGTCTGAGTTGAAATAGTTGAAAATCGCTGTATCGTAGTTAGACGAAATATGAAAAGCGTAGGTTGCGAAAGTTCTTCTGTCTTCAAGAGAAGTTGCTCCGCTTTTTTCGCTTAATAAGCTAAGGAAATCAGCATATTGGTCAACAGAAGAAATGATTACCGTATCTTTAAAATTCTTTGCTCCTGCCCGGATAAGTGAAATTCCTCCTATGTCGATTTTTTCGATAATATCTGCTTCCGATGCTCCTGAAGCTACCGTTTTTTCAAACGGATATAAATCTACAATGACCAAATCAATTTGGGGAATGTTGTATTCCTGCATTTGCTGAACATCAGACGAATTGTCCTGACGATTCAAGATTCCTCCGAAGATTTTCGGGTGCAGGGTTTTTACTCTTCCTCCCAGAATTGAAGGATAATCGGTCACATTTTCTACAGGAACTACGGGAATTCCGAGGTTTTTGATGAAATCTTCGGTTCCTCCTGTGGAATAGAGGGTTACGTTAAGTTCGTGTAGTTTTTTTACAATCGGTTCTAATCCGTCTTTTGAGAAAACCGAAATCAGTGCAGACTGAATTTTTTTAGTTGCATTCATAGTGTTGTGTTGTTGTTTTTTTGAAAGGTGCAAAGGTAAGGTTTTTGTTTCAGGTTGCAAGTTCAAAATTTCAGGTTTTGGAACTAAGAGCCTGTTTAAATTTATATTGTGAGAATGTTTATAGCTTATTTTTGAGCGAAACAAGGCATATTTTATTGAGATAGCGGTGTTCTATCTCAAGAAAATATAACGAAGTTGCAGCCAAAAAGAAGCATAAACAAATTATTAGCTAAATTTTAAACAGGCTCTTTAGTTAACCATTGAGAATTTTCAGCAATTTATCGGGATTTTGTCGGTTGTCCCAAAAGGCTTTTACGATTAGATATTCATCAGTAACCGAATAGAAAATGCTGTAATTTCCCATAGCTGTCTTGTCCTGCTATAGGTTGACTCTTTTTTTTGAGATTTATGATTCAAATTTAGCATAAAATTCTTAGTTTCATAATCGGAACATTGAAAACTTTTTTTAGGCCTTTTAAGGGGCCAAAA